>DIZT01000337.1:11095-12795 GCA_002427975.1 Micrococcaceae bacterium UBA6021
GTGAACGCCCTGATCGGGGGCTACCGCTGGCTGTCCAGCGCTCATAGTGTGGGAGCCATGGCTGATACTTTTGCGTCCTTGGTTGAAACCTTCAAGAATGTCGGCGTCTCCAAGGCTTATGGTGCGCCGGTCCAGCTGGGCGGCGAAGAGGTCATCCCAGTCGCCCTGGTGTCCTTCGGGTTTGGTGGCGGGGGCGAAGCTGGACACGAGGGCGCCTCCGGCGGAGGGGGAGGCGGCATGGTCCTGCCGCTGGGGGTCTACCGGAACGTCGGCGGACGCGTAGCTTTCCGGCCGAATACCGTGGTAGCCCTCGTCTGCCTGGTCCCGGTCATCTCCGGGCTGGGTGCTGCGGTCCGCAAAGCCATCCGCGCGGCGAGGTCATAGAGCAGTAAAAGGGACAGGCTGCGGTTGTACATCGAACACGGCTCCTGGACTGTGTGTTCGCTGCCTGCCTACGGCGGAGCCTGTTCCGTGTCCTGTTCCGGCGGCTGTCTGTGTTTATGGTGCAGCGCGTAGCTGTCAAAAACCGCCGACGACGTCGTCCCCGGGTGGCCGAATTTCCCGCGGAGGACCCCTGCGAGATGGTCCAGCGCCGCATGCAGCATGCGTCCGGCAAACTGAAGGTCGGGGTTTTCGCTGCGTTGGGCGTCTGACGCCAGCTGGTGGGCGTAGGCAACCGTGGCGGGCAAGGAACCCCTCGGCTCGACTTCGTGGAAGTAATAGGTCTCATGGAACGACAGCAAATCTATGCTGACGGACGCGACATTTCTGGCCAGTGATTCGAGCAGCCCGGCGGCATGCCGCGGATCCAGCGAAGCCACACCCTCAGGACCTGCGGCTTCCCTGAACAGGTTTAGCTCGTGGGCAAGTGCACGTCGGCGGCTAAGGGCCGGGTACATTTGCAGGATCCAGGAGACCGTGGCGGTCAGCAAACCGAAACCCGTGACAGCCTGGAAAGCCACCACCAGTCGGAGCAGCGGATGCGCCGCCACGATGTCGCCATACCCCACGGTGGAAAGAGTGACGATCGAGATGTAGAGCGCTTCGGCGAAGTCGTTGTGCTGTGGCACGCCGTCGCCGTAGACGAAACCTTCCGTCAGATGGGGCAGGTACAGCAGCGCCCACCCGATGGCTGCCAGCCCGGCCCAGGCACCGATGACAGCAGCCATTGCCAAAGGTGCGGCGATCGTGGAGGCCCGGCCTCTCAGCCTTCTCGTGAGCAGCCAGAGTCCCCGCATAATCGCCCGGCTTACAGGACCCGAACCATGCGGATAAAGGAGCGTGCGAAAGACGTCGGCGAGCATCAGCAGAATCAGCCCGGCACCCACGACCGTCCAGAGAACATCCGCGAAGTCCATGCCTCATCTTAGAGGCGGAGATGTGTTGGAGTCCGACAGGGAGCAGATCAAACAGGTCAGGTAAAGTGCAATTTCCGATCCGCACAGTTCCCCGAGACAGTGCTGTCCCGCCGGGGCGCATCGCGTACGATATCGATGCGCCCGTACTGCTGCTGCACACTTTTCAGACTGAGGATGCCTTCGAGGAACTTCTCTTCAAGGGCTGCTTGCCGGGTTCCGCGAGAGCGTGTGCTCTTGTCGGAGTTCGACGATTGGTACTGGTGCTTAACGGTTCTCCTAACGTTCGACCGCTGCCAGGTGAAAGCGACGGTGCCTACAGTGACAGGCTGGAGCTGCTGGAGC
>DIZT01000138.1:0-1449 GCA_002427975.1 Micrococcaceae bacterium UBA6021
CCCGTTTACCGCCTCCCTTTCGGTGGTGGGGTCGCATAACTGGCCGGATACCGGGCATTGCCCGGACCCGAGAGGGCGCTGACGTGGGCCGGGTGAGTCTTTGGAGAGGGAACATTGGCAGCATCGGTACATGTGGGCAAGTTAGGCACCCTAGAGGTGAACGGACCGCAAGACGACGGCCTGGACTGGGACACGATTTCGTGGCGCTCTGTTGAGGACGACGTACGGTGTTTACGACGAAGAATCTTCAAGGCGTCGCAGGATGGGAACCTCAAAAAGGTTCGCAACCTGCAGAAGTTGATGCTGCGCAGCCGGTCGAACACGCTTCACAGCGTGCGGCGGGTAACGCAGCACAACGCTGGCCGTAAGACCGCGGGTATCGATGGTGAGGTTGCCTTGACCTCGCCGGACAGGGCGGCGTTGACGGTGGATCTCCATCGGAACACGCTCCCCTGGCAGGCCCGACCGGTCAAGCGGGTATACATCCCCAAAGCGGGTGGGAAACAGCGACCACTGGGAATCCCGGTGCTGCGTGACCGGGTGCAACAAGCCCGTGTTGCCAATGCACTGGAACCTGAATGGGAAGCCCGGTTCGAACCGCGTTCATACGGGTTTCGGCCCGGACGCGGCTGCCATGATGCGATCGAGGCGATCTACGTGACGCTTAAAGGACGGACGTCCAAGCGCCAGTGGGTTCTCGATGCGGATCTGTCGGCGGCATTCGACCGTATCAACCATGACCGGCTGATCACCCATCTTGGGACGTTTCCCGCAAGGGAAATGATCGCACAGTGGTTGTCGGCCGGCGTGGTCGAGCGAGGCCGGTTCGCGCCGACCAACGAGGGAACTCCTCAGGGCGGCGTGATCAGCCCTATGCTGTTGAACATTGCGCTGCACGGGATGGAGGAAGCTGCCGGTGTCCGCTATCTGCGGTGTGACCCAAATGGGGCGCACACCAGTGCGGACTCACCGGTGCTGGTGCGCTACGCTGACGACTTTGTCGTCATGTGTCACACCAGAGAACAGGCCGAACGGGCCTGGCACCGGCTGGGACAGTGGTTGGCCCCGAGGGGCCTTGCCTTCAACGAGGAAAAGACGCATATCGTCCACGTGGAGCAAGGCTTCGATTTTCTGGGGTTCAATATCCGCCGCTACGGCGGCGGGAAGCTGCTGATCAAACCCAGCGCGGCAGCGGTGAAGCGGATCCGGGAACGGATTGCCACCGAGGTGCACTCCTTGCGGGGAGCCAACGCCGAGGCGGTAATTTGGCGACTCAACCCGATCATTCGAGGTTGGTCCGCCTACTACCGGTGCGGGGTATCAAAGGAGGTGTTCTCAGCGGTGGATCACCACCTCTGGCGGCATCTCTACGGCTGGGCGCTGCGAGCCCACCCGAACAAGTCGAGATACTGGGTCGTTGACAAGTATTTCGGTACGTTCAACCCGTCC
>DIZT01000138.1:1524-2750 GCA_002427975.1 Micrococcaceae bacterium UBA6021
GGGCACATCGTCTGTTGACGATCCTTCCCTTGCCCAGTACTGGGCCGGAAGGCAACGCAAGATGCATTCGCTCACGGGTGGGCTGACCGCGTCCTTGCTGATCCGTCAGCACGGACGCTGTTCCGCCTGCGGCGGTTTCTTACTTGCCGCCGACCACGGCCCGCAAAACCCACGAGAGTGGGAACAGTGGGCTAAAACCATCAACAGGGCAATAAGCAAGAAGGCCCTGACACTGGGTGGCCCAGTCAGAGACGGCGGTCAATCCGCGCACCACCTCATCCATTCCAGCTGTCAGGCTCGGAAAACCGAGCAATGATGGCAGGACCAGTAGAAATGACGCCCATAGGGACTTGCTTGAGCCGGATGCGGTGAAAGTCGCATGTCCGGTTCTGAGGGGGCCCGGGCTCAGTAATGGGCTCGGGCTACCCGACCAAGTTTCCCATAAACCATCCGCGGTGTCAGTTTCCTTCGACGAGGCGAATCTCGTGTCCTCGGCCGGGCTGCTTCCGGTGATGACGTTGGCCCGGGACGCCGGGCTGCACGAGCTTGCCGACGAGTGGTTGTCGGTCCCGACTGACAAGGGTGCGAATGCCGGGCTGAAGGTCGCGTCCCTGGTGGCCGGGATGGTCGCCGGAGCGGATTCGATCGATGACATGGCCCTGCTGCGCCACGGCGGGATGAAGCGGGTCTTCACCGCCTGCTACGCGCCCTCGACGCTGGGTTCGTTCCTGCGGTCCTTCACGTTCGGGCACGTTCGCCAGCTGGACGCGGTCGCGGCCCGCTTCCTGGGAAACCTGGCCGGTCGGGCACCTTTGCTGGGATCACCCGCGGCCCGCGACTTTGTGTTCGTGGACGTGGACGACACGATCATCGAGGTCCACGGCTACGCCAAGCAGGGTTCCGGCTATGGGTATTCCGGGGTCCGCGGGCTGAACGCCTTGCTGGCCACGGTCTCCACCAAGGACACCGCCCCGGTGATCGCCGCCCAGCGGCTGCGTAAGGGCGCGGCGAACTCGGCCCGCGGAGCCAAGCGTTTGATTACCGATGCCCTGTCCACGCTCAAACGTCTGCAGACCGGCCGGCCGGTGCTCTGCCGGTTCGATTCGGCCTTCTACGGCCATGCAGCGGTTTCCGCCGCCTTGGCCGGCGGGGCGCAGGTGTCAGTGACCGTGCGCATGGACCCGGCCGTCAAACGCGCCATCGCCGGGATCCCGGAGACGGCGTGG
>DIZT01000138.1:2883-3913 GCA_002427975.1 Micrococcaceae bacterium UBA6021
TCCGCCGCATCCCGGAACTGAACCGGAAGGCCAGCGACGGACAACCCACCTTGTTTGAAACACACCGCCACCACGCGTTCTTCACCACCGTGGACGCCGCCGTCCTGGACACCGTTGCTGCGGACAAAACCCACCGAAAACACGCCATCATCGAACAGGTGAATGCCGATCTGAAGGACAGTGCACTGGCCCATTTGCCCTCCGGTGCTTTTGCCGCGAACTCGGCCTGGCTTGTTGCCGCAGTCATGGCATACAACCTCACCCGGGCCGCCGGGCTCCTCGCCTCCGGGCCCTTCAGCAAGGCCCGCACCGGCACGATCCGCCGCAAACTCATCCATGTTCCGGCCCGCATCGCCACCAGCGCCCGGAAAACACGCCTTCACCTCCCCGAAGCCTGGCCCTGGCAAACAGCATGGCAGGCCCTGTTCGAGATTCTCTACCCGCCGCCGCAACCTGCCTGAACCCCGTCAACCCAGCCACATGGGCGCAAACAGGANNNGGGCAGCAAGGCCCAGCACCCGAGCATGCCCTCAGCCCGCAAAACCGCCGAAACCAGGATTCAGATCATCGGCCCAGGCGGATCGGTGGATCAAGGCTAAATGCCGCACCTGCGGCATTTCTTGATTGGAGCATGGCTCGGGCGGGTACGCGAAGGGGTTCTGATGGAAGCGGCCTGGTCATGCGGCTGTCGGCCGAACGGACCATGAAAGGGCTGAAGGAGGTGGAATTGCTATGAGGAGCCTGGAGGCCAAGAGTGCTGCGTGCCCTGCGCAGGAATCACGCAACGACGCCGACGTGACCCGGTTGCCGCTACGCGTTGACTCCTCCGTCAGGATCAGCAGGCTCAGGACGAAGAAGCGCCACACCCACCCGATGCGGGGTGCGGCAGTTGGAGCGAGGCATTTGACGGCGGGTATTGGGGGTGTGGACACTGTCCACACTTTCGGCTTCGGACTGGGCCGTACGTCGGTCGGACTGGGCCGGATTACGTATGTTTCCGGGGGAGTGCAGTGTTTGCAGGGGCTGGAGT
>DIZT01000205.1 GCA_002427975.1 Micrococcaceae bacterium UBA6021
GCCATCCTGCTGCTGGTCAAGGAGATCTACATCGTGCGCCAGGACCAGCACTAACGGACAGGCACTAGGCGGCTGCGGTAGCCACCGGCCCGTTCCACACCTGTGGCAGGCCGTCGGGGCCGGACCCTTCCTCCGTCACGTCGTCCACGATCTCGTTGAGCACCCGGGCGGCGTACTTCTCCCCCACCCAAAGGTGCTTGGCGCCGTCGACCCCTACTACCCGGGCCTGCGGCACCAGGCTGAAGCGTTCAGCGGCGTCCTCCGGCTGGAGGTAGTCGTCGTGCTCCGGCACCAGTACCGTGAGCGGCTTGGCGGAGTCAGCCCAGAGGCGCAGGTGGGCGTCGGTGGCCCGGTGCAGCGGAGGCGACAGCAGCACGGCTCCCTCGATCTGGCTGGCCACCGGCTCCACCGCGCCGTACATCAGCGCCAGCTCGGTGCCGAAGGACCAGCCCACCAGCCAGCGGTTGGGTAACTGGCGTTCGACGGCGAAGCGCACCGCCGCCTCAACGTCCAGCCGCTCGCCGATCCCCTCCTCGAAGGAACCTGCGCTGGTTCCCCGCACCGACTCGGTCCCGCGGGTGTTGAACCGAAGTACGGCCACGCCGGCCAGGGCGGGAAGCCGGTAGGACGCCTTCCGGAAGACATGGGAGTCCATGAACCCGCCGTGCGTCGGAAGTGGATGCAAGGTGATCAGGGTCGCGGTGATCGGGCCGGACTCGGGCAGCGCCAGCTCCCCCACCAGGGCGTGTCCATCCCCGGTGCGGAGCTCGATGTTCTCACGCCGGGCCGGCAGCACCGTTGATGCGCGGATGGGTGCGGGGCCCGATGGCTGGCTGAATTCGTACGACGCCGGATCAAAAGTCATGCCTGACAGCTTAGCGACTCCGGACAGCCACCGGCGCTGCGCCCTGCAGCGTTGCCGCCGCCGGTCAGCGGTAACGGTAGGTCCGGGACAGCCAGCAGTTCGTATGCCAGTGACGGCGTTCAGCCAGGCCCGCGGCCGCACCGAACAGGTGGTCATCCTTCCACACCACCAGGTGGGCGACGCCGGGGACAACAGCGGTGGAGCAGCCGGGGCAGATATAGGTCTTTTCCGCGTTCCTGGCGGTCATGGTCCTGACCAACCACTCGCCGTCGGGCGCGCTTTCCCGCCGGGCGATTCCTGCCCGGGCGCGCTCCAAATCCAGTTCGGGGACGTCGCCGTGGCCCTTCTTGCCTGCCACTTTTCCCGCATTTCCGTTGGGGATACCGGAGGCAGGGCGGCGGGGACGGTTGGAACGCGGCATGTCTCCATTCTGCCCCAGCCCCGGTAGTGTGTACGGCGTGCGACTTGTCATAGCCCGATGCTCAGTTGATTATGTTGGCCGGCTCAAGGCCCATCTCCCCCTTGCCACCAGGCTCCTGCTGGTCAAGGCCGACGGGTCGGTGCTGGTCCATTCCGACGGCGGTTCCTATAAGCCGCTGAACTGGATGAGCCCGCCGGCCAGCCTGCGCGTGTCCTCGCCGGACGATGTCGACCTGGAGCTTGGGGTCACGGAGCAGTGGACGGTGCAGTCGGCCAAGACCGATGACCGCCTCATCATCAACATCCACGAGCAGCTCCATGAGTCCTCCCACGACCTGGGCGTGGACCCCGGCCTGATCAAGGACGGCGTCGAGGCTGACCTGCAGCGGCTGCTTGCGGACCAGATTGAGACCCTTGGTTCGGGCTTTTCCCTGATCCGCCGCGAGTACTTCACCGCCATCGGACCGGTGGACATCCTGGCCCGCGACGCCACCGGGGCCACAGTGGCCATCGAGTTGAAGCGCCGTGGAGATATCGACGGCGTGGAGCAACTGACCCGCTACCTCGAACTCCTGAACCGCGATCCCCTGCTGGCACCGGTCCGTGGCATCTTCGCGGCCCAGCAGATCAAGCCTCAGGCCAAGGTGCTGGCCAACGACCGGGGCATCGACTGCGTCACGCTGGACTATGACGCCATGCGCGGTGTGGACGACAGCGAATCCCGGCTTTTCTGACGGCGGGGCCGCCCCGGTGGTGTCCATCAGCCCCTGACAAGGGGATTCATCCGTTTTTTTGCCCAAATTTTGCCGGCTGGGCCGTTCAAACCGTTGACCTGACGGAATTGGCGTGAAATTCTTAGACCAGTCTTTGTGTAGGTGTTTTTATGCTCGCAAGACATGTTGCGAGCGCGAAGCTCCTGCAGGGCCGGTTCCCCAGGAACGGGCATTGAGGGATTCTTCTCGCGGAGTGACCAAGTCCAGCACGAGGTGTGCCGGACTTAGACAAGTTCCATAATGAGGAGAAACAGATGGCACAGGGAACCGTTAAGTGGTTCAACGCTGAAAAGGGCTTCGGCTTCATCACCCCGGATGACTCCGATGGCGATGTCTTCGTTCACTACTCGGAGATCCAGACGGGTGGCTTCAAGACCCTCGACGAGAACCAGCGCGTTCAGTTCGAAATCGGTCAGGGTGCCAAGGGCCCCCAGGCCACCGGCGTAACGCTGGTCTAGTCCCCCGTCCGGAGGCCGCCCTATGCGCGGCTTCCAGCGAAGAAAAGATCCCCGGCACTGGTGCCGGGGATCTTTTCTTCGCCCGCCGTTTCTTTGGCCACCCTCTCAGCTCACCAGGCTGCGGACCAGCCGCGCACCCTGCCGCAGCGAAAGTCCGGGCAGATACGCACGGGTCAGCGCCCGCCCAATCGCCGGCAGTTGCAAAGGGTCCTGATAGTACAGATACAGCGCCCGGTATTCAGGCTTGAAGCGCGATTTGAAGGCTGCCAGCGAACGGAATCCGTAAACCGGTTCAAGGGCGTGGCCCACCACATCGAGGATACGGACAAGGTTCTCGGCCGGCTCAGGCTCCCCTTGCGCGTCGTCGTCCGGAAGGCCGGCGAGCGGGGATCCGGAGAGCGAGATGACCTCCACCGATTCGCGCAGTTCCAGGACCGCTGAGGAGATCAGGAACTCCATCACCCCCGGAAATGCTTCGGTGCCCCGGCGCATAACATCCAGCGTCCGGCTGACCAACTTGCCGCCGTCGTACACGGGCAACCAGCTGGTCACCCCGTGCACATTGCCCTCTCCATCCACAGCCAGGCAGCACAGCACCTCGTCGTCCATCAGTTCATCCATGCCGCCGAGCGTGAAACCCATTTCCGGAACTGATTTTCCTGCCGCCCACTCCTCCGACACCTCACTGAGCCGGGCGCGGAGGGTGGATGACAGCCCGTGGTAGGTGCCCCAGACGGCCGTGATGCCCATTTTGGCGGCGCGGTTGCGCGCTGTCCGCACGTTCTGCCATTCCTTGCCAGTGAATTCGAGGTCGCCGACGGACAGCCTGGTCTCCTGCGCCACAGACACGCGCCGGAAGCCCCGCTCCTGCAGCAGGGGCCACAACTTGTCATCGCACGAGTAGAAGGCGGGGATGACCGCGCGGCTGCTGCATTGGGCAAGGAATCCCTCGGCGGTCCGGTCACGGGAATCAGCCGCACCAAAGGGGCCCGCAAGCGTCAGGGCAACGTTGCCGTGCAACTGGTACGCGACAGCCCCGCGTCCATCCGGGCTGAACCAGTACCGGTTGGGCTCCCACAGGGCCATCCATGACAGCGAGTCGCCGCCCTCGCGGAGCAGCTTGCGGGCCACGGCCCTGTCGGCATGGCCGGAGTCACTCCCGTGGTGCCGTCCCAGGAGCACGGACCAGACGCCGGCCAGGGCGACAATCCAGAAGACCGGTCCGGAATAACCAAAGATCAGGGACTCCAGGCTGTCGCGGTCAGCAAAGACCCGGCGAAAGAGATTGGGCAGCGGCACAGGAAGGTACTGTCTGGACAATTCGGCCAGCAGTCCCAACGGACCGCCGTCGCGCGTCATTCCGCCAGCTGCAATCCAGGCCAGGGTGTAGCTGCCGGCCAGGCACAGCCAGACCCCGCCCACCACGGCAAGCAACCGACGGCGGGCGGCGGGGTTGGTCTCCACCCGGAACTGGCGGCGGTTGACCCACAACAGAACGGCCAGCAGCAGGGGCACGCCCACCAGGGGCAGAATGTGGGCAAAGCCGGACCCCAGGGCAGCGGTGCGGGGCCTGGACGGATAATGCGGTATCAGCGCGAAGAGGGCAAGGTAGGCGGCAGCAAGGCCCGTAACCGCAAGCTGGATGGCCAGGGTGATGTTCAAACCCATTCTGCGGCCCCGGCGCATTCCGTCGGCACAGATGAGGAGCAGAACCACCGGTACCACGGCAACGGCAAGTCCGAAGGGCCCCGTGAACCCCGCCCGCCCCACCTCCAGGCACGATGCCTCCACCGTCGCTCCGCAGCTGGCTTCGAGCTGGCCCAGTGTGGGAATGGGGTTAAGTACCACGTCCCGAAGCAGGGCAAGCGGCCCGTTGGGTGTCGTCGCGACAGCGGTCAGGATGGGACCCACGGCGAACACGGCCACCGTCAGCGCGAGAAGGTTCCTGGTCTCACGGCCGCTCGAGCGGGGTGCGTGCAATGGGCCGTGGTCCGTCTGCTGCCACCAGCTGGCCCCGAGACCCAGGACGGCACCCACCAGGCCGATGACAGTCTCGGCATGTCCGACATAGAGAACCAGCAGGATCGAAACGGAGAGCAGCGTCGTCGCAAGCCGGCGCCGCCACAGGACCCGAAGCTTGCCGCCGGCGGCCATCGAAACTGCCAGGAGAGCGGCGTAGGGTCCGATCAAGGAGTAGTCGACCATCAGCCCCAGCCAGCCGTCGCCCGTGTACCGCGCCAATTGCGTGAGGAGCAGAAACACCGTCACCGCGGCAAACTGGCCACCGAAGAACAACATTGCCGCTTGGAGGGGCCCAAGCTTCCGCTCGGCGAGGCCCAGCAGCAGCAGGATCATCAGGGAAGCCACCAGGTAAGCCAGCGGGTTGGTGGCAAAAAACAGCGAGGTAAAGAGTGCCCACCAGTTGCCGGCCCGCAACCCCGGGGCACTGACGCCCGCCACGGGCAGGAACTCCTCCGGCGGCCCGCTGAGGAAACTGCCGGTCACCGCCCCGACCAACAGGAAGATCCCGAGGATACTGAGCGTCAGTGGCACCGACCGCAGGTAGTTCCATACCCGCCGGCCAGCCGGGACCACTACCGTTGACCAGAGCAGGGCAGGCGCGCGGGTTTCGTTGGCAGCCCTCATTGCGCCCACCCCCAATGCGCGGCGAGCAACTCAAGCCCGTTGGCCATTCCCGGCGTCAGCACGTCCCAGGAATGGCCGGTGTGCTCCACCACATCCGAGCCCACGGTGAATCCTGCCCCGCGTGCCGCCGCCTCAAGCGTCCGCAGATTTCCCACAAATTCCGGATCGGTAGCCCCGGCTGCGAAGTACGCCACGCTGCCCGGATATTTGCGCTCCTTCAGCAGCGTCAGCGGCACCTGGGCATCAAAGGCGGCCGTGTCGCCGTGGAATGCTGCCTCCACCGTCTTCTGGCGTTCCTTGGCCAGCGCTGGTTCGTTCTCGCTTGAGAACGCGAGGACACCCGTATACAGCTCCGGGTGGCGGGTGCCCATCTGGAC
>DIZT01000204.1 GCA_002427975.1 Micrococcaceae bacterium UBA6021
GGCCCACCGGACACAGCAGAAGAACCATGTGCGATCAGCGCCGCCAGCCCGGCGTGCGTGGCCGAAAGGTTGTCCAGGCGGCCAGACGCAAAGAACTCACTGTTGGCCCCGAAAACCGCAGGCGCCTGCGTGTCTGCAATAACGACGTCGTACCCTCCGATCCGGGCCGGATCAACCGGAACGCCAGGCACGTGCGAAGCGAGCACGGCGAGGAGGTCGACGTCGGCGGGGTCGCCCAGGCCCCACACGGGGTTCATGTGCCGCTGCTTGTCCAGGGTCAGGCCGTCGTTCACGGCGCGGTCCAGGTGGATGGCAAGCTGCGGGAAGCGGAGCATCGGACCGGTGGCGGTGAGGTGCTGCGTACCGTCCAGCATGACCAGCCGGCCCGCCAGCTGCAGTTCGCGGTCCAGCCAGGAGTTGAGCAGCGGCCCGCCGTAGACTTCCACTCCGGCCTGGAGCCAGCCGAACGCACCGGTGGTGGGCTTGGGCTTGAGCTTGAAGGACGGGGAGTCCGTGTGTGCGCCCAGGATGTTGAACCCGGTGGTGGGTCCGGCGTCTTCCGGGACCACCCAGGCGATCAGCGCGCCGTCGCGGACCAGATAGAACGAGCCAGGCCCACCGGCCCAGGGCTCACGCTCGTCCAGGCCCGCGAAGCCGGCAGCGTCCAGCCGCCGGGCGGCCTCGTGGACGGCGTGGAAGCTCGACGGCGATGCGCTGACATACGCGCCAAGGTCCTGGATGTGGTCAACGGCACTGGCGGCGGCGGCATTGGAGACGGAAGGCATGGTTCCGAGTCTAGATGGTCACATTGAGCCCGGCGGTGTAGCCGGCGCCGGCGGATCCGGTCATGGTGGCCAGCTGGTAAATGCCGCCGTCGTCCCCGAAGACGTTGTCCGACTGCAGGGTGGTGCGGGCCATGTTGCGGACGCTGGCCTCGTAGCCGGAAGTTGCGTAGACGTCGTCGCAGGCGGCCTTCGTCAGTGCGATCTGCGATACCGCCAGCACCTGTCCGGCGGCCGTGGCGTTGCTCATCGACTCGAACACCTCGAAGTGGATGTGCGGCCAGCGGCCGGAGTAGGCCCCCGGGAAGATGGACGTGAAGGTGACCTGGCCGTTGGCGTCGGCCTCCTGGACGCCGCGGAGGTAGTTTTCCTTGGACAGGCCTGAATCGTAGAGCGAATACCTCCCTTCGCGGTCGCAGTGCCAGGCGTAAACGGCCGCACCCGCCAGGGGCAGGCAGCCTTTGGCGTTGTCCAGCAGGGTCAGGGTGAACGTCAGCGGCACACCTTCGGCCTTGGCGCTGCCGGTGCCAAAGCTCGAGGTGATGTCCTGCCGCACTACCCCGGAGGCTGCCAGGACGTTGGGCCCGTTGGACCCGTCGCCCGGGAAAGGGCCTGCCGTTTCCGCCGGGATCTCCACGCCGCACTCGGCGATCGCCCTGGTAAGCGTGGGGCTGGCGGAGGGAGTCGCCGTCGTGGTCGCGGCACCCGCGGTGGCGGAGGCACTCTCCGTAGCGGCCGACGTCGACGTGCCGGCTGTGGTGCCTGACCCGCCGGGAGTGCATGCTGCCAGCGCCGCTGCCGCACCGCCGGCGCCCAAGAACATTCCGAGTGAACGGCGGCTGATCATGGTGGACAGATCAAACTCAAGGCCGCGGTCGTGATTGGGGTGGGGAACGTGGTTGGTCATGGCTCCATCCAACCCGCCGCGCCTATCCCCTGCATAGGCCCTTCCTGTGCGGAACCTGTGCGTCAGTAGTCAGGATTGCTCGGGACCACCAGGCCGGTCTCGTAGGCGTAAACCACGGCCTGGACCCGGTCCCGCAGGTGGAGCTTGGTCAGGATCCGCCGGACGTGGGTCTTCACGGTGGCTTCGGACAGGAAATACCGGTGCGCGATTTCGGCGTTGGAGAGGCCCTCCGCCATCGCCTCGAGCATCTCCTTTTCCCGTGGCGTCAGGTCCCCAATCAGCGGATCCTGCGGTGCGGTGGAGGGGGCCTGCCGGTTGGCTCCGCGGACATAGGTTTCCAGCAGTCGCTGAGTGATGCGGGGCGCCACCACGGCGTCGCCGCTGGCCACCACGCGGACGGCACTGATCAACTCCGACGGCGCCACGTCCTTGAGGAGGAACGCGGACGCACCTGCCTGCAATCCGGCAAAGGCATACTCGTCCACATCGAAGGTGGTGAGGATGATGATCCGCGCCCCGGCTCCTGAGGCCGTGATGGCCCGGGTCGCTTCAATGCCATCCAGGACCGGCATCCGGACGTCCATGAGCACCACGTCGGGGTTGAGTTCGCGGACCTGCCGCACCGCTTCCGCCCCGTCGGAGGCCTCGCCCACGATGTGCAGGTCATCCTCGCCCTCGAGGATAAGACGGAAGCCCATCCTAAGCAACGGCTGGTCATCAACCAGCAGGACGGTTATCGGTCTGTTCTCAGTCATGCTCTGCCTTGCAGTGGTTGGTGAAACCGGCCAGGATCCGCTGTGTCCTCGCCCGGCCAGGTGAGCTGGGCCTTTACCCGCCAGCCACGGCCAGTGGCGCCGGCCTCCACCGTGCCTGCATAGATCCGGGCACGTTCGGCCATCCCCGCCAGTCCCTGCCCAGAGCCAAGGGCCTGCCCGGGCCCTGGTTCGCCGGGCTCAAGGGCACCGTGCCCCGGGGACTCCATTCCGTCGTCGAGCACCTCAACGGTCACGCTGGAACCGGACCGGACAATGCCAACATCCACCCGGCTGAAGCCACGGCTGTAGCGAAGAACGTTGGTGAGTGACTCCTGCACAATTCGGTGGACGGTCAGCTGGAAAGCCGGGTCCTGGGGGAGGGACGGGCCAGTGTGCGAGTAGTGCAGGGGCAGTCCGGCCGTGCGGAAGCCCTCCAACAGTTTGGCGAGGCTGCCGCCGGATGCCAGGGGCTCCCGCGGTGCGGTCCCGCCGTCGTCGGCCCTCAGAACACCCAGGACACGCCGCATGTCCGCCAGCGCGGTCCGGCCGGTGCGCGAGAGTTCACCGAGCGCCTCAGCGGCGCGGTCGGGACTTTTCCGGACGACGACGGCGGCGCCGTCGGACAGACTGATCATCACCGTCAGCGAGTGGGCAACGACGTCGTGCATTTCACGGGCGATCCGGTTGCGTTCGTTGACGGAGGCCAGGCCCGCGGTACGCGCGGCCCACGCAGCGACTTCCTGCTCGTGCTCGCGGCGCTGCCGCACGGAAATGCCGATCCCGGTGGCAATGACGTTGGACAATGCGATAGCGGCGCCGGCGGCAATGCTCGTCAGGAGCTGGAATTCTGCGGGATTCCGCCCGGACTCACGGACCAGGGAAGCCTCCATGGGCCCCACGGCGGCCAGGAGGTACAGGAGCGCCAGTGGCGCCGTGGCGGCCGCAAGCGTGATGAGCGAAAACCGCCGGGTGTGAACCACGGCCACGGCGTAGAGGGAGAACCACAGGCCAGCCGAAACATTGGAACCCCACGGATGAAGGAGCGTCACGGCCACCTCCACCACGGCGACAAAGGCCACCAGCGCCACCGGGTGGGAACGGCGGAAGAACAGTCCGCCGGCGACCAAGATGAGGAGGGAAGCTGCCAACCAGCCGCCGGACCGCACCGCATCCCCCACTGTCGGAGTCACCAGCAGCGCATAGCTGAGGGCCACCACACCGTCCATCACCCGGGGATGCTGGTACAGGTAGCGGCGGATGACGCCGCGGCGTTTGGCCGTGATTTCGGCAAGGGACGCGTCGGCCTGGCTGGCCGGCACGTCCCTCACTGATGCTTCTTCCTTCATGGTGTGAGCCTAGGCGGTGCGGCGGCTAGACGTCGCGCTTCTTCAGCAGGACGGCGGCCAGCACCACCGGGATGACCACCCAGGCGCCCAGGACCAGGGCAGCCTGCCAGGCCTCGAGAGTGTCCGGGAGGTGATCGGCGGCAGTCATCGGGGCCAAGGTGTTGTCCGGGATGAACTTGCGGAGTTCCTTGACGAAGTCGCCCTGGATGATCTGCAGGGCAATCGGCAGGACGAAGAAGATTCCGACGAGGCTCATGATGCCGCCGGCGGAGTTCCGGATCAGGGCTCCGAGCGCCAGGCCGATGGCCGCCACGGCGGCAACGTAGGCGCTGTTGATGAACAGGGTCCCGATGTAGTGGCCGCTGGAGACATCGAGGGTGTGGCCGTACTGACCGAAAATCGGCACTGCCACAAGACCGGCAAGGTACAGCGAGAGGGCGGAGACCAGGAAGGCGGACACCACAACGACAATGAGCTTGGCCAGGAAAGCCGGGATCCGCTTGGGGACTGCGGTGAAGGTTGACCGCGCCATACCTGTGGTGAACTCGGAACTGATGATCAGCACCGCCAGCGAACCAAGGATGAGCTGCGCGAAGGAAATACCGGCGCTGGGGGCTGCGGCGGCGATGTCACCCTGGGCAGCTATTGCGGCGGCCCGCCGGGGATCCGCGCCGGACTGCTGCAGGGCCTGCCCGATGCCCCATGAAGCAAGGGCCGCGATCCCCACAATCACCACGATGGTGGAGCCGAGCAGGATCAGGGTGGACCGCAGGGTGCGGAACTTGATGAACTCCGAGTTCAGCACCCGGAGAAATGACGGACCCGGGCCTGTGCTGGTGCCGTCTCCGGACAGTGGGCCGGCCAGCCGTCCGGACAGGGCGGTGGCGGCGGGTGTGGACGCGGAATGTGCTCCGCGGCCGGACGGTGTGGGTTCAACGGTGGTTGAGCTCATGGCTTAGTTGCCTCCGGACTGGACGGGTGCCGCGGCGCCCGTGGTGAGCAGCGAGTGGTATTCGACCTCGTCCTTGGTCAGCTCCATATAGGCTTCCTCAAGGCTGGCCTGAAGCGGAGTGAGTTCGTAGATCATGGTGTGGCTGTCGAGTGCGGCACGGGCGATCTGGCGCGGGTCCAGGCCGGACACCTCCAGGAGTTCGTTGTCCTGCAGCTCCACGGAAACGCCGTCGCCGGCGAGCAGGCGCATCAGCAGGTCCGGCTGGTCGGTGCGTACCCGGGTGCGGATGCGGCCCTGGCCGTTGATGATGTCCCGGATCGGGGCGTCGGCGATGATCCTGCCGCGGCCGATCACAATCAGGTGGTCCGCGGTGAGTGCCATCTCGCTCATCAGGTGGCTGGAGAGGAACACAGTGCGTCCCTCGGAGGCCAGATACTTGACCAGATTGCGGACCCAGACAACACCCTCCGGGTCCAGCCCGTTGACGGGCTCGTCCAGGATGACGGTCTGCGGGTCGCCCAGAAGCGCCGCGGCAATCCCGAGCCGCTGGCCCATGCCGAGCGAAAAGCCGCCTACCTTCTTCTTGGCCACTTCCGCCAGGCCTGTCATTTCGATGACTTCGTGCACCCGCTTCCTGGGAATGCTGTGCGTTGCGGCCATCGCGAGGAGGTGGTTGTAAGCCGAGCGGCCGGTGTGGACCGCTTTGGCATCCAGCAGTGCACCGACGTCGCGCATTGGCGCTGCGTGCCGGACGAGCGGGGCGCCGTTGACGGTGACCGTGCCCGACGTCGGCCGGTCCAATCCCATGATCATGCGCATGGTGGTGGATTTGCCGGCGCCGTTGGGGCCGAGGAAACCAGTGACCTGGCCTGCCTCGACGGTGAAGTTGACCCCGGCGACGGCGGTCTTCTCGCCGTACACCTTCGTCAGGCCTTTTGCCTCAATCATGGACGTATTCCTTCCAACAGCAGCCTGGCGGCCGCGGGATGCGGGGAGGCTGGGTGTGTACTCTCCACGGTACAGACGGCCCACGCCGAATTCGCCGGTCTCAGGGATGATTCAGGGTCGATTCAGGGTAGTCCGCACGGATGATTCGGGCGTACGGCGTGTAGTACGTCAAGGCACGCGGCTCCACCCGGAACCGGACCCTGCGCACGCCCGCCAGCGCTTCGCCGTCGACCGCCAGTACCAGGGGGGAGCCGTTCGACTCGATGCTGACCTCTGTGGCCTCCCGCAGGTGGGTGATGCGCGACGTCGCCACCGTTCCGGTAAGCACCGCCCACAGGAGCCGAAGCCGGGCGAAGGATTCGTCGGCAGTGATCATGCGGACATCCAGGACGCCATCATCCAGCACCGGGCGTTGCAAAGGCGCGTGGTCCCGGGGGTAGTAGCGGCCGCGTCCGATGTAGGCGATCCAGGCTTTGTGCAGGACACCGTCCACTGTCAGGGTGGTGGGTGTTCCCGCTGCGAAGGTCCGGAACATTGCCACCACACCGGCCAGCGGTTTGCCGAGGGCCGGCTGCAGGTGTTCCCGGCGCCGGACCAGGTTGGGGTAGAGGCCAATGCTGGCCGTGTTCAGCATGACCAGGTCCGCTGTTTCTTGGTTGCCCGCCAGCCCGCGCTCAACGGTCACAATGCCGACGTCGGCACGCGCGGCCTCGCCCCCGGCGGCAGCTGCCACAGCGTCCTTCAGGCTGGCAGTCCCCGTATCCCGGGCGAAGTGGTTTAGCGTTCCGCCCGGCAGCACCAGCAACGGCAGGGAATGTTCGACGGCGGTGGCCGCCGCAGTGCCCACCGTTCCGTCACCGCCCCACACGCCCAGGGCGCGGGTGTCAGGGCGGGAGGCAGTGGCTTGGATGGCCTCCTCAAGGTTCTCACCCGCGCCGACAGTTCTTATATGCGCTTTTGGGAATACTTCCTGGAGGGACTCTGCCGTTTGTTCCGTGAAGGAACCGCCCAACGTATTCACCACGATGCCCAGGCCCTCACCGCCGGGCAGTTCCGGGGCGTGGGTTGCAGTGCGGACCACCTCGGGTAACGGTGGGCGGACGGGCCACCACTTTCGGGTCACCAGCGCTGCTACTGCGCCGATCGCCGAACCGAAGAACACATCCGACGGCCAGTGCGCCCCCGTGTGGACGCGCGAATAGGCCACCCCCAGGGCCGCCGGTGCGAGTGCCGCGCCGGCAGCCGGCTTAACCAGGCCGGCACCGAGTGCGAAGGCGATGGCGGAGGCCGAATGCCCGGACGGCATGGACGAACTGGTCGGCTGCGGATGGACAAACCGGAACACCGGCAGGTGCTCCGGAAGGGGCCTTGACCGCGGCAACAGGGTTTTGAACACCACGTTGGTCACAGCCGATGCCACCGCTTGGGCGATCAGCCCGTGCAGGGCGGCCCGGCGGGGTTTGCCGGGAAACGCGGCCATGATCGCGGCTGCCCCCATCCACAGTTTTCCGTGGTTGGCGGACGCGGAGAGACGGCGGAAGAACGTGTCGTGGTTTCCTCCCGGGAACGACGACACACCGCGGACCAGATGCCGGTCCATGCGGCTGATCCACCCCGGTCCTTTGCGCCACACTCTGTACATCTCCCCACCCTAATGCCGCGGGGCTTTCCTACTTGGAGGACAGCGGCCGGGCGGCTCCGGCGAGGAGCAGGGCCACCAGGATCGGGGCCAGGATCGCCAGCAGCGCAAGGTGGATTCCCGTGAGATCGCCCAGGTATCCCAGCAGGGGCGGGCCGGCGAGGAAGGAAATATACCCCAGGGTGGATACAACCGAAACCCTGGCGGCTGCGTGCTTCGGATCATCGGCTGCCGCGGACATTCCCATCGGGAAAGCCAGCGCTGCCCCGACTCCCCACAGTGCGGCTCCCAGCCCGGCCAGCCAGATGTTCCCCGCCAGCACAAACAGGCCCAGGCCCGCGGCCGCAGCGGCCATGCTTGCCCGGAGCACCGCGACCCGGCCGTAGCTGTCGATCACCCGGCCGCCGAAGAGCCGCATCGCCGTCATCGCCAGGACAAACAGGGCAAACATCAAAGCGCCGGTGGATTCCGAGGTGCCCAGGCCATCAACCGTGGCCTTGGCAATCCAGTCGTTTCCGGCGCCCTCCGTGAGCGTCGCGCCCAGGACCACCACGCCGATCAGCAGGGTGCGGCTGTCACGCCAGGCCGACGGCCCTTTCGCAGCCGTCGGCTCACCCTCCAGCGGAGCTGCCTGGGCAAGGTGGGGGAGGAAGTAGCGGGGCGCCACCAGGGCGACTGCTGCCACCACGCCTGCGATGACCAGCAGGTGCAACGGCAGGCCGACCCCGATGGTTGACAGACCGGCACCTATCAGGGCCCCCACAAAGGCGCCGCCACTGAACGCAGCATGGAACTGCGGCATGATGGTCCGCCGAAGCTTGTGCTCGACGTCGGCTCCTTCAATATTCTGGGAAACGTCCCACAGCCCGATGCCGATACCGAAGAAGAACAGCGCAATGGCGGTGCCGGGAATCGATTCCGCCGAGAGGGAGAGCGCAATGCCCACTCCGGCCAGGGCTGCCAGAACCGCGCCTGCGCGCACCGCGTTGGCGGTGCCGATCCTTCCCACCACAAGTCCCGCCGTCGGAAGTGCCAGCAGCGAGCCGATGGCCGTGCACAGCAGCAACGTTCCCATCTGGCCCGAGGTCAGGTGCAGCGTCTCGGTAACAGCAGGGATCCTGGCGGCCCAGCTGGCAAAAACGAAACCGTTGATTCCGAAGACCACAAACGTGGCGGCGGCGGCGGCCCGGAGGGATGGTCCGGCCAGGGTGCTGGTGTTGTCGGTCTTCATGCTCGAATGCTAGCAATCGATGCCACTTAACCACTTCGCCGGCCGCCCCCTGACGCTCTCTCACTTCCTGCACAAAAACCCCGGACACTCCCTGACGTAGAGGGAGCGTTGGTGTCAGCGGGCGCGCTCCACCCGCTTTTCGTCCCAGACAGGCTCGGGGGATTCATAGACCCGGCCGTCTGATCCGAACACCAGGAACCGGTCGAACGTGCGGGCGAACCACCGGTCATGCGTGACGGCCAAAACTGTTCCCTCGAAGTGGTCAATGGCCTTTTCCAGCGCTTCGGCCGAGTGCAGGTCCAGGTTGTCCGTGGGTTCATCAAGGAGCAGGAGCGTGGCACCGGAGAGCTGGAGCAGCAGGATCTGGAAGCGCGCCTGCTGCCCGCCGGAGAGGGACTCGTACTTCTGCTCGGACTGCGAGGCCAGGCCGTAACCGTCCAGGGCGCCGGCGGCAGCCTCCCGGCCCAGCCCGGACCGGTGCTCGTCGCCGCGGTGCAGGATCTCCAGCAGCGTTTTGCCCAGGAGGTCGGGCCGGACGTGGGTCTGCGCGAAGAAGCCGGGCCGGATGCGGGCGCCGAGTTTCACGGTGCCTTCGTGCGGCACTTCGGCAATATCGACGTCGGACACGGGGAGGTGCTCACGCTCCGGATCCGTGCCTCCGGTGGCGAGGAGCCGCAGGAAGTGGCTTTTGCCGGAGCCGTTGGACCCGAGCACACCCACGCGGTCCCCGAACCACACCTCGGTGGAGAACGCCTTCATCAGGCCGGTCAGTTCCAGCTTCTCTGCCACGATGGCGCGCTTGGCGGTCCGGCCGCCTTTCAGCCGCATCTGCACGTTCTGCTCGATGGGGAGCGCCTCGGGCGGTCCGGCCTCGAGGAACTTCGCGAGCCGGGTCTGGGCCGCGTGGTAGCGGTTGGCCATGTCGGAGCGGAACGCGGCCTTGTTTTTGTACATGTTGACGAGTTCCTTGAGCTTTATGTGCTCCTCGTCCCAGCGCTTGCGCAGCTCCTCGAAGCGGGCGTTGCGGTCGGCACGGGCGTCCACGTAGGAGCCAAAGCCGCCGCCGTGCACCCAGGCACCTGCGCCGTTGATGCCCGGTTCCAGCGTCACGATGCGTCCGGCGGCGTTGTTCAGCAGCTCGCGGTCGTGGCTGATGAAGAACACTGTCTTTTTGGACTCGTTCAGCTTGTCCTCGAGCCAGCGCTTGCCCGGCACATCGAGGTAGTTGTCCGGTTCGTCCAGGAGCAGCAGCTCGTCAGGTCCCGCGAACAGGGCTTCCAGCACCAGCCGCTTCTGCTCGCCGCCGGAAAGGCTCGACGCCGGGCGGTGCTGTGCGCGGTCAAAAGGCAGTCCCAGGGCGGCCATGCAGACCTCGTCCCAAACGGTCTCGACGTCGTAGCCGCCGGCGTCTCCCCAGTCCACGATCGCCTGGGCGTACCGCATCTGGGTGGGTTCGTCGTCGTGCTCCAGCATGGCAAGCTCAGCTTCGTCCACCTCCCTGGCCGCAGCGGCCAGGGCCGGCGGGGCGGCGGATACCAGCAGGTCGCGGACGGTGGAATCGTCCCGGACCTGGCCCACGAACTGGCGCATGATGCCCATGTTCCCGGAGCGCCCTATCACACCTTCGTCCGGAACGAGGTCGCCGGAAATGATGCGGAAGAGGGTGGTCTTGCCGGTGCCGTTGGGGCCGATCAGGGCGGTTTTGGTACCGTCCGGGACCTTAAAGGTCACGCCGTTGAGCAGCTGGGTGCCGTCGGAGAGGAAGTAGTCAATACCGGAAACGTCTATGTGGGCCACGCGAACAATCTTCCCACGCCCGCCCCACCCGAGTTTTTGTCCAGATAATCTGCCTTCGCGACCGTTTTAGACCCGATATCTGGACAAAAACTCCGGGGGTGGTTGGGCGGGGGTTAGCCGGCGGCGGTCAGGAACTGCTTGAGCAGCGGCCCGGACGTCGTGGCCCCGAGGCCACCGTCCTCGACGAACACCGCGACGGCGAGGTCGCCGTGGACAGCCACGATCCAGGCATGCGTCTTGGGCGGGTTTTCCTTGCCGAACTCGGCCGTCCCGGTCTTAGCGCCTACGGGCGCCCCCGGCACGTTCGCCAGGAAACCGGCGTGCCCGGAGGTGACCACAGCGCGCATCATCTCTGAGAGCGCCGCGGCCTCCGCCGCCGTAATCGGCTGGCCGGACGGCTGGGACGGTGCTTCCGGGGTAACGGTCGACGACGGCGACGCGGCATCCGCCGTCGGCTCGCCGGGCGTGGCTCCCGCGGCAGTGCCGGCGTCGGGATTGAGGACCAGCTGCGGCGAAACGAGGGAGCCCTTGGCCACGGATCCGGCCATGATGGCCGCCGCCAGCGGGGAGAGGAGCACCTTGCCCTGGCCGATCATCGATGCCGCGTGTTCCGTGCCTTCGGCCTCGCCGGGAACGGAGCCCAGGAAAGCCGCGGCGCCCAGCGAAGGGGCCTCCACGGCAACGCCCACGGCGCCGGCGGCAGCTTCAAGCTGGGCCTGGCTGACGTTGTCCCGCTGGGAGATGAACGCCGTGTTGCAGGAGTGTGCGAAGGCATCGCGAAGCGTCACGGATCCCAGCGAGCTCTCGGGGTAGCCCTCTGAGTTCTTGAACGTCCGGCCATCGACGTTCAGCGTGGGAGTGCACTGCACTTTGGAGTCAGGCGTCAGGCCATTACGGAACATGGCGAGTGAATCGACCATCTTGAAGATTGACCCCGGCGCGTACTGGCCCAGCATCGCGGTGTTGTAGCCGTTGCTTCCGGGTCCAGAGGCGGCCGCGAGTACCGCCCCGGTGGACGGGCGGAGCGCCACGATGGCCGACGCCGGGCCCACCCCGGCCAACGTGCTCTCTGCGAGTGACTGGAGGGTCGGATCCAGTGTGGTTTTCAGGGGCGTGCCGGGGGTGGGGGCCGTCTCGAACACCACCCTGCGGGGATCGGTTCCTGCGGCCTGGATCTGTTCGCGCGTGAGGTCGGCCCGCTGCGCACGGATCACGACGGCGTCGCTGCCGCGGAGTTGGGCGTCGTACTGCTGCTGGAGCCCGCCGATGCCGGTGATGTCGCCGGCGCCCAGGACGCCGGCGGACGCCTCGATCTGTTCGGCGGTCGCTTCGCCTACAGTGCCGAGGACTGCCCTGGCGAACGCGCGGCTGGGCGCCAGCGGCTGGGATTCCGGGATGGCGCGGGCGCCCGGGATGGCTGTGATCTGTTGGTCCGTGACGGCGCGGCCTTCTTCACGGAGGGTGATGGCCCCGACGAAGGCTTCGGCACCGGAGGCCGCCACCTGCTGGGCATAGGCTGCGGGATCCACACCCACCAGCTCGGCCAGTTTTGTAGCTGACGCGGCCGCGTCAGCGGATCCCAGGAGCAGCTTGTCGATCCCCACGTTCACCACGGGTCGGTACGTGACCAGCTTCGCGTCACCGGCACCCAGGATGTCGGCGCGCTGCGGCGACTGGGTGCCCTTGCTGAGGATTTCGTTGTCGGCGAGTTCGGGGACCAGCGACGCCGGGTTCCACGCGGTGAGCCATTTGTCCCCGGACTTCTTGAATTCGGCGTAGGTGGTGTACTTCCACTCTCCGGCGGCGATTTTCCAGGTGTAGTTCAGCGGGACGGTGGCCTTATCACCGTTCAGCGTCAGCTCACCCGATTCCACCGTGGGCTTGTCCGGATCGAGGGCTTTAAACACGTCCTGGACCTGCTGCTTGGCTACGCCGGAGTCCTTGCCGTCAAAGGCGACGGAGCCGACGTCGAGTGCTGAAACGGCTGCCGCAAGCTGTTTGGCCGCGCTTTCGGCTCCCCCTCTGCCGTCGTCGCAGGCAACCAGGGAGGCGCCGAGGATGAGACCGGCTATGGCAAGTGACAGTTTTTTTGAGTTCCCCACGGCGCTATTATGCCCCGTTTTGGAATGCGCTTGCTGTCACGGCTCCGGCGCGGACGGACCGGTGCGGCCCTGTGCTGCCTAGAGCCCCAGCGCCGGGACCTCAAGACTGAATATGTCCTTCAGGGCATATTTCGCCGCGAAGTAGCCCGGCATCCCGGTCACTCCCGGCCCGGGTGGGGTGGAGGAGGAGCACAGGTACACGCCACGCACCGGTGTCCGCCACGGAACCCGGGAAACCACCGGTCGCTGGACCAGTCCGCGTACATCCATGATGCCCGCGCTGAAATCCCCGCCAATGTAGTTCCGGTTGTAGCTGGCCAATTCCGCCGCCGTGGTCACCTGGGTCTGGACCACCACATCACGGAATCCAGGCGCGAAGCGCTCCAGCTGGTCCGTCACCGCCTCGCCCATGTCCCGGGTTGATCCGGCGGGCACGTGGCAATAGGCCCAGAGGATCTGGCGGCCAGCCGGGGCCCGGCCGGTGTCAAAGCGCGATGGCTGGGCCACCAGCACGTAGGGGCACTCCGGGTGTTTCCCGGCAGATACTTCGTTCTCGGCACGGGCCAGTTCAGCACGTGTGCCGCCGACGTGCACCGTTCCGGCGTCGGCCAGTTCCCCGGCTGTCCAGGGGACGGGGCCGGACAGGATGAAGTCCACCTTGCACGAGCCATTCCCATAGCGGAACGATTCCAGGGACTGCCGGTACTTTGCCGGAAGCTGGTCGCCTGCAATGTGCACCAATCCCTGGGGGGCCACATCAAGAAGAACCGCCCGGGTCCCACCCAGTTGCTTCAGGCTTTCGATCGGTGATCCGGTGTGGATCACCCCGCCGTGGGCGCGGATGTCAGCTTCCAGCGCCGCCGCGATTGACGCCGACCCGCCGACCGGAATCGGCCACCCCTGTGCGTGGGCCAGTGCGGTGAGCATGAGGCCGGCGCCGGCGGACGCCAGGGACGGCAGTTTCGAGACCGCATGGGCAGCCACGCCGCTCAGCAGCGCAGGCGCAAGGGCTTCCCTGAACCGCGTGTTCCACAGGAGAGACCCCTGTTCAAAGGTCCGGAGCCCGAAGAGCGCCGCGGCCAGGGGATCCCGGGGGACGCGTATCAGCTGGTGCTGCGTCAGATCCATCACCCCGTCGATACGGCTCACCAGCGGGCCAAGAAGCCTGCGGTAGGCGGCGCCGTCCCTGCCCAGAACCTGGACCGTCCGGTCGAGGGAGTGGTAGCCGAGGGCTGACCGGCCGCCGTCGAGCGGAGACCCGAACGAGAGTTCCGGGACCACCAGGTCTATCCGGCGTGCCAGTTCGAAAGCACGGAAGAAGGGGGACGCCAGCGCCATCGGATGCACGGCCGAGCAGATGTCATGGACATGGCCCGGCTGCATCAGCTCAGCAGTGCGCGTGCCGCCCCCGATGGTGCCGGCGGCTTCATGGACTTCCACGGACAGGCCCGCGCGGGCCATCACAACGGCAGCAGCCAGCCCGTTGGGTCCGGATCCGACGACGGCGACATCAGGCATGGTGCATCGCCCGCCAGGGGAGGACCGCGAGCGAGGGGTGGCGGGGACTGAACCTCAACCAGTCAGGCAGTCCGTCGAAAGGTCCGCCGTGCGGATCATCAAGGTGGTGGCGGCGGATGGGGTCATAGTTCGGGTCGTGGATGTCCCACACCACCCTGAACATCAGATATGCCGTTGCGAGCATATGAGCTGCCACTGCCAGGACGTAGTACGGCATATCAATATTGTGCTGCGTTGCGCCGTTGCTGGTCACTTGCCCCAGATACATCCAGACGGCGGCCCAGTGGAGGCCTTCAACGCCCTGCCAGATGAGGAAATCCCGCCACCGGGGCCTGGCCAGGGCCACCAGCGGGATGAGCCAGAGCACATACTGGGGTGAATAGACCTTGCTGGTCAGGACAAAGGCACCAACGATCAGGAACGCCAGCTGCGCCAGTCGCGGCCGTCTGGCCGCGGTGAGGGCCACCGCGGCAATCATGGCGCAGGCGAGCAGGAATACGGTTACGGCCAGCCAGTTGACGGTCCCAGGATCCAGGACCGGCCAGCGGAGACGCCGCGCAACCAGGTTGTAGGCGAACCAGAGCGACCCGTAGCCGGTCTCGCTGGTTTCCGTGAATCTGAAGAAATGGCCCCAGCCGGACGGGTTCAAGGCAGCGATGGGTACGTTGATGGCAAGCCACGCCGCGGCGGCCGCGCCGGCGGTGGCCAGGAATGCCCGGATCCGGCCGGTACGCAGGGAGATCAGGAGAATGGCCCCGAGAACAAGGGCGGCGTAAGGCTTGGTGGCTGCGGCCAGGCCGATCAGGATGCCTGCCAGCACCAGTCTCTCGCGCGAAAAGCAGAGCATGCCCAGCGCCAACAGGCCCACAGCCCACATGTCCCAGTTGATGGTTCCGGCCAGCACGATGCCAGGGGCCAGCGCCACCATGGCCGCATCCCAGGGGCGTCGCTGCGACATCCGGGCGGTGGCCAGCACCGTGACAATCCACACGGCTGCTACCAACGTGGCATTAACGTCGAAGTAGCCCAGAATCCGGGTATCAGTGACCCCAACGCCTGGAACCAGCCAGGCAGTCGCCCCGGCAATGAGTCCCATCAGGACAGGGTCTTCAAACAGGCTTCCCGGACTGAGCAACGGGAAGGTGCCGTCGCCCAGGCCGCGGTTTCGGAAGAAATCCGGAAAATCGGAGTAGCACGTGGAATAGAACTGGCTGGGTGTTTCCCAGCCATTTGTCCGGCAGTAGCCCTTGATTGCGATGCCGGCCAACGCCGCCAGTACGGTCAGGATGATCAGCACACGTTCCACGGAAAAGACCCCGGGGGAGACGAGGCCGGGCGCCGACCGGGCACCCATCGGCCCGCCGATCAGTTCCGTGAAGTTCTTCAGCAGCAGGTCACTGCGGCTCGGAACAACCAAGCGGGCGCGCCGTGGGTGCGCCGGTGGCTTCGTCTCTTGCATGTGTGAGAGCTTACCCTGTCTCTTATACACATCTCCGAGCCCACGAGAC
>DIZT01000338.1:0-259 GCA_002427975.1 Micrococcaceae bacterium UBA6021
GGGGCGGATCTTCGAGTACTCCAGCATTCGATTGGAGCATCGGTTCTGGCCAGGGTTCTGGCCAGATTGGTGGCTCCCAATCGGAATGTTCACTGAGGTAGCGCCGTCCGGTGGGTGAAATCCAGCCTGGCGGTTCGTTCTTGTCGGCCGCTGTAGGGGCCCAGGCTGTGGTGTGGCGGAGCCGGTGATGTTTAGGGCACGGTTGGCCGAGATTTGAGATGCCGGTGGTGCCGCCGTGGGCCCAGGCGAGGAGGTGGTC
>DIZT01000338.1:345-6065 GCA_002427975.1 Micrococcaceae bacterium UBA6021
CGAGGGAATGATTGCTGCAGCCGGGGAACGGGCATTTCCCGTCCCGGAGCCTGAGCCATTGGCGTTGGGCTTTCGTGACCCGGTAACTGGTCCGCCCTATTTCCAGCGGAGCACCGTCGCGGGGATCGGTCAGGACCCGGTGGAACGAATCGGCGCCGTCAGCGATCAGTTGCCGGGCCATACTGGGCGGAATCGGCCCGTACCCGTCCAGGCTGGCCGGCTCATCCGTGAGACCCAGCAGTGACAGCACCGGAACCGTGACCAACACCTGCGCCCGCGGCGACGGCACACCGTCACCTACGGCCATACCGCCTAGGGCACCGGCCAATCCAGTGTCCGTACCGCCGGTCCCGCCGCCGGCGATGTTGTTCGTGAGGAGCCAAATGGCGGCAACGTCGGCGCGGAGCTGGCTGAGGGTTCTGGACTCGTCGGGTCCCTGGAGGGCTCTCGCGGCGGTGGTGGTCCGGTCCCAGATCCCAGCCGCCTGATCCGCTGGGAGGTAAGCCGAGAGCCAGGCCATGCCGTCCCGATCCGGCCTGTAGTCGAGCCGCCGGTCCTTGGCGCTGCGGCTGTGGCGCTTTTCGATGCTGACCGGGTGATGCCGCTCCCGCCACGTACGGGCTTTGTGCCGAAAGCGCCCGGGGACGAGGTCACCGGGCGGGCAGCCCCGAGCTGCGTTGAGTGCGTCGGGGTCCAGAAAATGTTCCTCCAAAGCCTTGGCACCAGCTGCGTCGAGATTGGCGGTTTCATCGACCAGGATCCGGGCGTGCTGCCACGAGATCGTCCCGGACTGCAGCGCGGACAGTGTCAGCGGCAGGCCGGTGGTCAGTTGGTGGGCCTCGGCCAGCAGAGCGCCCGCGCTTTGTTCGGCGACTGTCAGAACGCACGCGACCTCCGCAACCACGGCCATTTCCTGGGCCGTGTGGTCCCGCGGGGACATGGCCGGTGCCGCCATGTCGCTGGCCGCGCCGGCGTAGCCGGCGGCGAGGTGGACTTTCAGAGCAGCCAATTTCGCCTCCGCGCGGGCGATCTCCGCCAACCCGTCCAAACATGCACCGGCCCTCCGGCGCAACGGATCGGCGTCGCCGGCGTCAGCTTTGGACCCGCCGCCAATCCGGCCGAGCGCGGCCACGGACGCGGCGACAGCCTCGAAGGCGTCCCCACTCTTCGTGCTCCAAGCTCCTCTGCTTTCCATACTCAAAGCATGGCAGTGGGGTCTGACATTGTGGACCAATCAACTTGCCTATGTGCATAAGTGGCCGCCACGAGGACTTCAGGGAAGCCGAACCGTCGTCGGAATGTTCCTTGGCGCCGAGCCGACGCTCCCCGGGGCGCGGCCGGACAGCGTCCCTTCACGCTCGATTGGGTGCGCCTTCATGGGATTGTCGGTGGCTCCTCGTAGGCTGATTCAACCAACTCGAGGGGGTAGGCCATGCACGTTCCAGCCACATTCTGTTCCATCATTCCGCCTTACTTGCTGCGGCGGTTGGCCCGCCTGGACGCGCCGCAGTTCTCCGGGGCCGCGAGGGCTGCCAAGGAAGCGCTGATCCACGTCCGGTCAGTCCACGCCGCCCGGACCGCCGCAGCTCCGGCCATTCCCCCAGGAGTGCGGGACGTCCAGCCGGCGCTGCCCAACCGGAGCATCTACGACGCAGCCGGCTCCGAGAACCTTCCGGGAAAGCCCGTGCGGAAAGAAGGCGAGCCCGAATCCGGCGATGTGTCCGCGGACGAAGCCTACGATGGCCTCGGGCACACGCACCGCCTTTATGCGGAAGTCTTCGGACGCAACTCCATCGACGGCAGGGGCCTCCCGCTCGATGCCACCGTCCATTTCGGCAAGCTCTATGACAATGCTTTCTGGGACGGCCGGCAGATGGTCTTCGGCGACGGTGATGGCGAAGTCTTCGAACGCTTCACCCGGTCGTTGAGCGTCATCGGACACGAACTCACCCACGGCGTCACCCAGCACACAGCCGGAATGGCCTACAGGAACCAGGCTGGGGCCCTCAACGAATCAATGTCTGACGTCTTCGGCGCCCTGGTGGAGCAGTACTCCAAACAGGAATCCGCCAAGGAAGCCAGCTGGCTGATCGGCGAAGGACTCTTCACTGCGCAGGTTGAGGGCTCGGCCCTCCGCTCGCTGAGGGCTCCGGGCACTGCGTACGACGACGACGTGCTGGGAAAGGACCCTCAGCCCGATTCGATGGACTCGTACGTGCGGACCAGCGCGGACAACGGCGGCGTCCACATCAACTCCGGCATCCCCAACCGGGCGTTCTATCTCACGGCGGACTCCCTGGGCGGCAACGCCTGGGACGCACCGGGCCGGATCTGGTACAACACGCTCACCGGCGGCACCATGCCGGCAACCGCCACCTTCAGCGTTTTTGCAAGGGCGACGGCGGCATCCGCCGTCGAGCTTTTCGGCACAGGTTCCCCGGAGCATGACGCCGTGCGGCAGGCGTGGGAAACTGTGAAGGTCAAGCTTTAGTTGAACGCCTGGCCGCGGCAAGCCGGCGGCCGGGCTGCAGGAAAGCCCAGGACCAGGCCATGAAGATCAGTGTGGAGCGCAGTGGCGGCGTCGCAGCGGTGACCCGTGTCTGGACAGTGCACGCCCAGACCGAGAGCGCCAGGAATCAGTGGCAACCCATTGTGGAAGCATGCCCGTGGGACGCGGTTCCCAAAACCCTCAGAGCCGCCGCCGCGGAGGTGGAAGGGATCCAACCGGACCGTTTCATCTATTCGATCCGCGCTGGACAGCGGCGGGCGGCGCTGCCTGAGCAGGCTGTCACGGGACCATGGCGCGTGCTGGTGGACAGCACCCGGGCAGCTTCTGAAGACCAACCGGGACGGCAAGGACCTGCCCAGGCTTAGCAGCGTTGCGGTCTACCCTGCCGCTACGAGTTGCCCGCGGAAGGCCCGGCGGTAGGACTGTGGGCTGGTGTCCAGCACTTTGGCAAAGTGATGCCTGAGCAGGACAGGGTGGCCAAAGCCTGATTCCCGGGCAACTTCGTCGATATTGAGGTCTGTGGACTCCAACAGCTCCTGCGCCCGGAGGACGCGCTGTGAGTTCAGCCAGGCAGCAGGCGTCGCTCCGGTTTCGGAGCGGAAGCGGCGGGCGAAGGTCCTGGCTGACATGTGCACGCGGGAGGCCAGCTCACCGACAGTGTGTTCCTGTTCCAGGTTTTGGACCATCCAGCGCAGCAGCTCTTCCATCGGTGCCGATCCGCAGGTAGGCATGGGCCGGTCAATGAACTGTGCCTGGCCGCCGTCGCGGTGCGGCGGCACCACCATGTCCCGCGCAATGGCGGCCGCAACATTGGCGCCCAACTCAACGCGCACCAAGTGGAGGCAGGCATCAATCCCTGCTGCAGTTCCGGCGCTGGTGATCAGGTTGCCATCCTGTACGTAGAGCACGTTTTCATTGACGAGCACGTCCGGGTACCGGCTTGCGAGCTCCTGGGAGTAGTGCCAATGCGTGGTGCAACGCCGCCCGTTCAGAAGACCGGCACGTGCCAGAGCGAAGGCTCCGGAACAGATGGACATCACCCAGGCTCCGCGGCGGTCCGCGGCGCGCAATGCCTCCATGACGGATTCCGGAACGTCAGCGTCCCGCCCGAAGGGTGTCATGATCACGAGGTCGGCATCGGCCGTGGCTTCCAAACCCAGGCTGACATTCAGGGAGAGGCCCGATTTCAGCCGGACGTTTCCAGGCTCGGGTGTGCAGACGCGGAAGTCGAAGGCCGGTACACCACTGTCGCGCCCGGACCTGTCAATGCCAAATACCTCGCACGCCGTGCCGAACTCGAAGATCGAAAAGTTGGGGACAACGATCACCGCCACTGTTTTCAGCATGCGTCCATTATGGCAGAAATTTAAGCTTTTTGGTCATTTCTGCCACTGTTGGAGATGCGGCAACGAGAGAACCATAGAGCTATGGAAATCTTCGGAATCGCCCTCGTGATCCTGCTTCTCATCGTTCTCGCCGCCACAGTCTCAGCGCTCTTGCGCGATGGACGTGGCCACACCCCGCCCGTCACGTCTGACCAGTCCTGGTCCGCCCTGGATCTGCCCAGCACCAACTACACACTGCGCATTTTCTAGCCCCGCAGGCATGCCTCAACCCGCCAGTATTAACCCATCAGTATTAACAGGAAAGGACCCGGCTCATCAGAGCCGGGTCCTTTCCTGAGCGCAAGAGCTTAGGCGCGGACTGACTGGACGGCCTGCCGATGCCCTACGCCCGTGCCCGGGTCAAGTTTGTGCTCCCGCGAGATGCGCGCCAGCGGCGTTCCCTCGGGGGCGGGCGGCCGGAGCCTCGTGCTGCCCAAGGCAGGCAGCGGCACGGCTGGCAGCCGCTCGACGGCGGGTGTCCGGCCGGGTGCCGGGGGACACATCATGCCGCGGCCCAGGTGGCCGAGCTAACGGAGCAGGAGAAAGCGGTGGCAGACCTGGTGGCAGCGGGGCTGAGCAACAAGGAAGCCGCTGCGGAGCTGTATGTCTCGGTCAAGACCGTGCAGTATGACCTGACCCGGATCTATGCGAAGTTCCACCTCACGTCCCGCTCCGGCCTGGCGGCCGTCTACCCGGGAGGCCGGGAGCAAGGCGGGGTGGACGGCGGGATCGCCGGCACGGTCGGCGGCAGCAAGGGCCGGAATCAGGCGTTGCCCCAGTAGACTGGCTGCAGCCATGACATTTCATATCTCCTACCCTGCTGAGCTGCCCGTTTCCGAGCGCCGCGAGGACCTGATGGCTGCCATTGCAGCGAACCAGGTGACCATCATCGCCGGCGAAACCGGTTCCGGTAAGACCACCCAGATCCCCAAAATGTGCCTCGAGCTGGGCCTGGGCGACAACGGCCTGATCGGGCACACGCAGCCCCGGCGGCTCGCAGCCCGCACGGTGGCTGAACGCATCGCCGAGGAAGTCGGCGTGGAAATCGGCCAGGAAGTCGGCTTCCAGGTGCGGTTCACCGGCGAGGTCAGCCGGGCCACGAAGGTCAAGCTCATGACCGACGGCATCCTGCTCGCGGAAATCCAGCGGGACAAGCTGCTGCGCAAATACAACGCCATCATCATTGACGAGGCGCACGAGCGAAGCCTCAACATCGACTTCATCCTGGGCTACCTCAAGCGCATCCTGCCGCAGCGGCCGGACCTGAAGATCATCATCACCTCGGCCACAATCGATCCGGAACGCTTCGCCAAGCACTTCGGGTCCGACGACGAACCCTCCCCCATCATCGAGGTCTCCGGGCGTACGTTCCCGGTGGAGATCCGGTACCGGCCCCTGTCCCAGCCGGCCAGCGGAGCGGCTGACGACGAGGCCTCCGATGACGAACTTGAGGAGGACCGCGATCCCCTGGACGCCGTCTGCGATGCTGTGGAGGAACTCGCCAACGAGGCTCCCGGCGACATTTTGATCTTTTTCTCCGGCGAGCGCGAGATCCGCGACGCCGCGGACGCGCTCAACGCGAGGATCCAGACCAACCGGCGCCTGGCCGGCACCGAGGTGCTTCCGCTGTTCGCCCGCCTGAGCCTGCAGGAACAACACAAGGTGTTCCATCCGGGCAGCAAGCGGCGGATCGTGCTGGCCACCAACGTAGCCGAGACGTCCCTGACGGTCCCGGGCATCAAGTACGTCATCGATACCGGCACCGCGCGCATCTCCCGCTACTCGCACCGCACGAAAGTCCAGCGGCTGCCCATCGAACGCGTCTC
>DIZT01000338.1:6113-20876 GCA_002427975.1 Micrococcaceae bacterium UBA6021
CTGTATTCGGAGGAGGACTTCGAGTCCCGCCCGCTCTACACCGACCCCGAAATCCTGCGCACCAACCTCGCCGCGGTCATCCTGCAGATGACCGCCATGGGAGTGGCGCGAGGGCCCAAGGACGTGGAGAACTTCCCGTTCGTCGAGCCGCCGGATTCACGGGCAATCAACGACGGCGTCACGCTCCTGCGCGAGCTCGGCGCCCTGAGTGCCGTCCGGCCAGGCGACGCCAAGAGCGGAGGGCTGACCGCCGTCGGACATCAGCTTGCCCAGCTTCCGGTGGACCCCCGGCTCGGCCGGATGATTGTGGAGTCCGGCAAGCGCGGCTGCGTCCGCGAAGTGATGATCCTGGCGGCGGCACTGACCATCCAGGACCCGCGCGAGCGCCCCACCGACAAGCAGCAGCTCGCCGCGGAAAAGCACGCCCGCTTCCGCGATGAAAACTCGGACTTCACCGGCTTCCTGAACCTGTGGAACTACCTCCAGGAGAAGCAGCAGGAACTCTCCTCTACCCAGTTCCGCCGACTGTGCCGGACCGAGTTCATCAACTATTTGCGGGTGCGGGAATGGCAGGACCTGTTCGCCCAGCTCCGGCAGCTGGCCCGGCCCCTCGGCATCAGCCTGGACAACAATCGGCTGACCGATCCCGTGGGCAACCACGAGGGGATCCACATGAGCCTGCTGTCGGGCCTGCTCAGCCACATCGGCATCCTGGACGAGCGCAAACGCGAGTACGCGGGCGCCCGCGGCAGCCGGTTCGCGATCTTCCCCGGCTCTGCGTTGTTCAAGAAGTCCCCCACGTTTGTGATGGCGGCAGAACTCGTGGAGACAAGCCGCCTCTGGGCCAGGGTCGCCGCCAAGTTCGATCCCCTCTGGGCTGAACAGGTGGCGCCGGACCTCGTCAAGCGCACCTACAGCGAACCGCACTGGTCCACGAAGATGGGCGCCGTGATGGCGTACGAGAAGGTCACCCTGTACGGCGTGCCCATCATCCCGCAGCGCCGGGTCAACTACAGCCGGGTGGACCCGGTGCTGGCCCGCGAACTCTTCATCCGGCATGCCCTGGTGGAAGGCGACTGGAAAACTCACCATAAGTTCTTCCACCGCAACCGGGCCCTCCTCCTTGAAGTCGAGGAACTCGAGGCCAGGATGCGCCGCCGCGACCTGCTGGTGGACGACGAAACCTTGTTTGAGTTCTACGACGCCAGGCTCGGCCCCGACGTTGTGTCCGAACGGCATTTCGACAAGTGGTGGAAGGAAGCCCGGCAGAAGAATCCGGACCTCCTGGACTACGACAAGTCCTTGCTGCTAAATGACGACGCCGATGACCTGGACGAGGCCGCGTATCCGAAAACCCTGTTGCACAAGGGCTTCGAGCTGCCCCTCAGCTACGAGTTCCACCCGGTGGCGCCCGGCTCACCGCCCAACCCGTCCGACGGCGTCACGGCCGACGTGCCGGTGCTTTTCCTTAACCAGCTGGATGACGCAGCCTTCCGCTGGCTGATCCCCGGCCAGCGCGCCGAGCTCGTGGCCGCCCTGATCAAGTCCCTGCCCAAGCAGGTCCGGAAGAACTTTGTCCCGGCACCGGATGTGGCCCGGCAGGCCGTTTCCGCACTCGAATCGGACTTCGATCCGGCAAACGACGAGCTGGAAGCCTCGCTGGAACTGGCCCTGCGCCGGATCCGCGGCCATGTCATCCCACCCGGGTCCTGGAACTGGGACGCCGTGCCGTCCCATCTCCGGGTGAGCTTCAAGGTGGTGGACAGCAAGGGCAAGGTGCTCGATGAGGGCAAGGACCTCGCTGCGCTCCAGGAGCGCCTCGCCCCGGCAACGCGCCGGGCCATCGCGGAATCCCTGGGGGCAACCCCCGCAACGACGGCGCCTCAGGCAGCAGGAAGGTCCATGCCCGCGGCAGCGGCAGGCGGAAATTCAGCCGGCACCGGCACCCCCACCGGAACGGGTTTCAAGGAACAGTCCGACCTGACCGAGTGGACCTTCGGCACCGTGCTGCGGCAGGTCAGCAACACCGTCAAGGGCCACACCGTCACCGGGTATCCAGCGCTGGTGGACGAAGGAACGTCCGTGGCGCTACGCGTCTTCCAAACATCCTCTGAGCAGCTGGCGGCCATGCGTGGCGGCGTGATCCGTCTCCTGGCCCTCCGGGTTCCGGCGCCTGACCGCTACGTGCTGGAGCACCTGAACAACACCGAAAAGCTGACGTTCAGCCAGAATCCGCACGGTTCCGTCTCAGCCCTCATTGCCGACTGTGCCCTGGCTGCCGTGGACAAACTGACCCCGGCGGAACTCCCGTGGGACCGGGAGTCCTTCGATGCCCTCTACGAGCGGGTCCGTGCCGAGCTCATCGATACCGTGTTCAGCGTGACGGCCGTCGTGGAGCGCGTCCTGGCCAGCACCCGGCGCATTGACAAACAGCTCAAGGGCACTACCAGCCTGGCGCTGATCAGCGCCCTGAACGATGTCAGGAGCCAGCTCGAGCAGCTGGTCTTCCCGGGATTTGTGGCCCGCACCGGCTACAGGCAGCTGAGCCAGCTCCCCCGCTACCTTGCCGCCATCGAAAAGCGCCTCGAAAAACTCTCCGGCAACGTCCAGCGGGATGCGCTGAACATGGCTGCCGTCCAGCGGCTGGAAGACGATTACGACGACGCCGTGTCGGCACTGCTGCCCGGGCGGCGGGTAGGTGCCGAGCTGACCCAGGTGCGCTGGATGATCGAGGAGCTGCGGGTGAGCCTCTTCGCCGTCGAACTCGGAACGGCCTATTCCGTCTCCGAAAAGCGGATCAGGGCTGTCCTTAATAAGGCGCTCGCTTCGGCCTAGCTCTCGGGAACGAACTCCGTGTAGCCGGCAGCCCGGAGCCCGGCGCGCAGCTTTTCGGCGTTGGCGTCCAGCACTGCGGGGTCCGGGTTCTGGTCGGCTGAGGCGAAGTCGAAATCAGCCATGCTGGTGGACGGCCACACGTGGACGTGCAGGTGGCTGATCTCGTACCCGGCCACAATCAGGCCCGCCCGCTCGGCAGGAAAGACCTCCAGCTGCACGGCACCGATCCGGCGTGCCACTTCCATGACCTTCGCGAGGGTTTCCGGGGACGCATCGGTCCAGCGGTCCACCTCCTCGGTGGGCACCACCAGCGTGTGTCCGTCGGCCAAGGGACCCGTGGTCAGGAAGGCGGCAACGTCAGCCTCCCGCCAGACAAAGCGTCCGGGGATCTCGCCGTTGATGATTTTGGTGAACAGCGTGCTCATGCGTCTGCCTCCTCGGCCGGAACCTGCAGGGTGCTGGTGTCCAGCACAAACCGGTATTTGACGTCGCCTGCCACCATGCGGTCGTAGGCCTCAGTCAGCTGGTCTGCGCGCACCAGTTCGATGTCGGCAACCACGTTGTGTTCGGCGCAGAAATCGAGCATTTCCTGCGTTTCGGCAATGCCGCCGATCAGCGAGCCCGCGTACGCGATCCGCCGCCGGATCAGGGCTCCTGGATTGACCGGCGGCATGGCCTCCGANNGTGTCGATGATGAGGTCGATGCTGCGGTCAGCAGCGGCCATGGCGTCCACGTCCCGGGACAGGATCACTTCGTCGGCCCCGAGTTCCAGCGCGGCCGGCACCTTGCCTTCGGAGGTAGTGAAGACTTTCACCACCGCCCCCATGGCCTTGGCCAGCTTGACGGCCATGTGTCCAAGCCCGCCGAGCCCCACCACGCCCACCACGTCGCCTTCCTCCACGTCGAAGTGCCGCAAGGGAGAGAACGTGGTGACACCGGCGCAGAGCAGCGGGGCGACGGCGGCCGGGTCAAGGTTGCCGGGCACACGGAGCACGTACCGGCGGTCCACCACCACGGCGGATGAGTAGCCGCCCTGCGTGATGGCATCGCCGTTCCGCGGATCCTTGGCGCCGTAGGTCCCCGTTATCCCGTTTTCGCAGTACTGTTCCAGGCCGTCGAGGCAGCTCTCGCATTCGCGGCAGGAGTCAACCATGCATCCCACACCCACGCGGTCGCCCGGAGCGAAGTCATTCACGGCCGAGCCGACGCGGCTGACCGTCCCAACGATCTCATGGCCGGGAACCAGCGGATAGTTCTGCGTACCCCATTCACCACGTATGGTGTGAACGTCGGAATGGCACAGGCCGCAGAACTCGATGGCGATCTCGACGTCGTCCGCTTTCGGAGCACGCCGGGCCACCGTCAGTGGTACCAGGCCGCTGTCAGCGGAAACCGCACCATAGGCGGCTGCCAGCACGCCGGTGCCCGGATCGGTGTCCGGATCCGCAGCAGGATCGGCAAAAGCATCATTGTTCGGCAAAACGGGGCGGGCAAGGGGCGGCGGTACGGGGCGTCCTGGGGTCATACTGCGACGCTACCCCCGCGGGCCGCCGCATCGCCACTCGGCCCGCTGCCCGTCGCCACCGGAAGCGCGGGATTGTTTGACCATTCGGAGAAGGACCCCGGATACAGAGCGGCCCGGAATCCTGCGATTTCGAGGGCGGCCACCTCATGGGCGGCAGTCACGCCGGAACCGCAATACACGGCCAGCGGGACGTCGTCGCGGACGCCGAGGCCCTCGAACCGGCGCCGCAGCTCGTCCGCCGGCAGGAAACGCCCGGCTCCGTCCACGTTCTCCGTTGTGGGCGCGCTCAGGGCGCCCGGAATGTGGCCGGCGCGGGGGTCAACGGGTTCAAATTCGCCCCGGTACCTTTCGCCGGCCCGGGCATCCAGGAGGACGCCAGCTGCCGGCCACTCTGCCGCTCCGGCCGCGTCGATGCTGGGCATGCCGCCTCCAGCAGGGGAAACGTCAAAGGAAACACGCCCGACGGCGGCCTCCACAGCACCGGTGTCCAGCGGCAGTCCGGCATCCCGCCAGGCGGCCAGGCCGCCGTCGAGCAGGTATACGTCCTGGAAACCGGCGTTGCGCAGCATCCACCAGAGCCGGGCGGCCGCCATGTTGCCGCTGTTGTCATAGGCCACCACCAGGTCGCCGTGGTTGATCCCCCAGTGCCTGGCGGTTTCCTGGAATTCCGCGTCGGTGGGCAGCGGATGCCTGCCGCGGGCCGGGGTGGCCGGCGTCGCCAGCTCGGTGGCAAGGTCCACAAAAACTGCCCCGGGGAGGTGGCCCTCGAGGTAGTGCTCGCGGCCGTGCGGGTCCCCCAGTGCCCAGCGGACGTCCAGCACCACGGTGCGCTGGCCGGCGGCACGGCGGGCCTCCAGTGCGGGGACAGCCATCAATGGACCCATTGTTCTCCTTTAGCCATTGTCCTTGTGTGGTGTTCAGTCGTTGATCACACTCTAGCTTCGGCCGGTAGGCTGGTCCGGTGAAGAACACACGCGCGGACCGGGCCTGGGCGGATGAGGCCATCAGAAAGATCACCGCAGAAAACAACCGGTCCGCCGATACCCATCTCTACTCGGTCCCGCTCCCGGAGCACTGGGGCGTCCAGCTGTACCTCAAGGATGAATCAACCCACCGCTCGGGGAGCCTCAAGCACCGGCTGGCCCGCTCCTTGTTCCTCTTTGGCCTGGTCAACGGCTGGATCCGGGAAGACACCACCATCGTGGAGGCCTCCAGCGGCAGCACTGCAGTCTCGGAGGCATATTTCGCGCAGCTCCTGGGGCTGCCGTTCGTAGCGGTGATGACCCGTACCACCAGCCCGGAGAAGATCGCGCTGATCGAACAGTTCGGCGGCTCGTGCCTGTTGGTGGACCATGCCTCCGAGGTTTACGCCGCGGCGGAGGACGTCGCCGCCACGTCCAACGGCCACTACATGGACCAGTTCACCTACGCGGAGCGGGCCACGGACTGGCGCGGCAACAACAACATCGCCGAGTCCATCTTCGGGCAACTGGCACTGGAGGAACATCCCGTCCCCCGCTGGATCGTGGTGGGTGCGGGAACCGGCGGCACCAGCGCAACGATCGGCCGCTACCTGCGCTACCGCGGCCACAACACGCGCCTTGCGGTGGTGGACCCGGAGAATTCGGCGTTTTACCCCGGCTGGCTGAACGGTACGGGTCAGACCAGCACCGGCCTGCCGTCACGGATCGAAGGCATCGGCCGCCCGCGGATGGAACCGAGCTTTGTGCCCGCCGTCATCGACCACATGATCCAGGTTCCCGATGCCGCCTCCGTCGCAGCCATGCGGCACCTGCGGACCGTCGCCGACCTGCACGCCGGGCCGTCCACCGGCACCAACCTGTGGGGTGTCTGGCAGCTCGTGGCAGGGATGATCGCCGACGGACAGCGCGGCAGCGTTGTGTCGTTGATGTGCGACGGCGGCGACCGCTATGCGGGCAACTACTACAACCCGGCGTGGCTGGGCGCCCAGGGCCTGGACCCCGAGCCGCATGAGGAAGTCATCCGGCGGTTTTTCGATACCGGAGTCTGGAGCGCGTAGCCCTTCAGACCTCCACCGATTCCCGCGGGGCAAGGTGCATGAACTCCGTCCCGTATTTCAGGCCCAGGCGGGCCACATGGGACTCAACGAGTTTCAGGCCCATGTCGTTCAGCAGCCCGTCGTGGATCTGGAAGGCACGCGCGGCACGGACAGCGATAACGAAGTCCACCACCTCGCTGACCTTGCTCCATGGCGCATGGACGGGAACCAGCAGCGTCTGCACGCTCAGGCCGTCCGGGATGATGAAGGAGTCCCCCGGGTGGTAAACGTTGCCGTCCACCAGGTAACCGATGTTGGCGACCATGGGAATCTGTGGGTGGATCAACGCGTGCTGTCCGCCGAAGCTGCGGACGCTGAAGCCGGCTGCTTCAAAAGTGGTGCCGGGTTCCACCGTGTGGATCCGCGCCGCCGCCTGCGGTTCCTCTGCCCGCAGGTGGGCGGCCACACCGGCCGGAGCGAAGACCGCCAGGCCGTCCGTGCCGCGCAGCGCGTTGACCATGGCGGGCACATCCACATGGTCGCCGTGCTCGTGGGTGATGAGCACGGCCTGCGCCCCGTCCAGCGCTTCATCTGTTTCGGAGAATGTTCCCGGATCCATCACCAGCACTCGGCCGTCCTGCTCAAGCCGGACGCACGCGTGGGTGTATTTTGTCAGCTTCATAGCGCCAGCCTAGGGTCCGGTGCCACCACTGTCCAAGGGACGCCCGGCTGTGCAGTCCCGGCTGGTAATCTTGATGTTTGCCACCGTCCCTCAGGGAAGCGAGTACTTTCATGCCGTTCGGCACCAAAGCTGACGCGACGCCGTCGAACGCTGCATCCGGCGCCGGCGGCGCCATTACCGGCAGCGGACCCGGCAAGGAACAGCGCGTCACCAAGCAGCGCGTGGCCGTCAGCGCTGCCCTGGATGAGCTTGATGACTTCGTCAGCACCCAGGAGCTCTACCGCATCCTGCAGAACCAGGGCGTCTCAGTATCGTTGGCGACGGCATACCGGATCCTGCAGTCCCTCGCCGACGACGGCCTCGTGGACGTGCTGCGCAACGGAGAAGGCGAAGCTGTTTACCGGCGCTGCGCCGTGACCGGGCACCATCACCATCTGCTGTGCCGCAACTGCGGGAAAGCCGTTGAGGTCGAAGCTCCCGCGGTGGAAACCTGGGCAGCCCGGATAGCCACCGAACACGGCTACACCGAGGTGGCGCACACCGTGGAGATCTTCGGCCTGTGCCCGGATTGCACCGTCCTCAGGGCCGCCGGGAAGCTCTGACGGCCCCCGCCGCCGCAACTGCTCCACCCCCTCCCCCGAGTTTTTGTCCAGATAATCGACGTTCGGGGGCCACTTGGATGCATTACCTGGACAAAAACTCCCGGCGGAGGTGGTGTCAGCGGGCGTGCACCAGCCGGCCGTTGATGCCTTGCCGGGCCCGGACACTGCCGATGATGCGGCACACCACATAGATCAGGAATGACAGCGTGGTGACATAGGGGCTGATGGGGATCCGCCCGCCCAGGGCCAGCAGGATTCCGCCCACCGTGGCGGTGACCGCAAAAACGACGCTGAGCACCACCAGCACCACCGGTGAGGACGTCACACGGAGCGCCGCGGCCGCCGGAGTGATGAGCAATGCGAGCACCAGGAGCGCCCCCACCACCTGGATGGACAGCGCCACGCTTACCCCCAGCAGGACCATAAAGATCAGTGCGAGGGTCCGCACCGGCACCCCGCGGGCTTCGGCCAGTTCCGGATCAAGGCTGGCAAAGTTAAGCGGGCGCCAGATGGCCACCAGCGCCGCGATGACAACCACGGCCGCGCCGGCGAGGACCTGCAGCTGGACAGTGTCCACGGAGACGATCTGCCCCGTGAGCAGCCCGAACTTGTTGGCTGCACGGCCCTGATACAGGGAGAGGAACAGGATGCCGAGCCCCAGCCCGAACGGCATGATCACCCCGATAATGGAGTTCTTGTCCCGTGCCCGGACCCCCATCAGACCCAGGAGCAGCGCCGCGGCCACCGAGCCGATCAGCGAGCCGAACACGATGTCAGCGCCGATCAGGAGTGCAAAGGCCGCCCCGGCGAAGGAGAGTTCGGAGATTCCGTGGACGGCAAAGGCCAGGTCCCGCTTCATCACNNGTAATTCTCGAAGCTGAAGATCGCTCCGATGATGCTGTCCGCATCCATCAGGCCACCTCCCCCGCCGTTGCGTGGACATCGGCATGGTGGTGCGTGGTCGCGTCAGGCAGGCCGACGACGACGATGCGCCCGTTCGCGTGGATGACTTCCACGTGGCTGCCATAGAGCTCGGACAGGACCTCGGTGGTCATGACCTCTTCCGGGGTCCCCACCCGGAACCGCCCGCCGGCCAGGTACAGCACCCGGTCAACGTAATCGATGATGGGGTTGATTTCGTGGGTGACAAAGACCACCGCACTGTTCTGCGCGTGGCATTGGGTGTTGATCAGCGCGCTGACGGCCTGCTGGTGGTGCAGGTCCAGGGACAGCAAGGGTTCGTCGCAAAGGAGGACCTTGGGGTCCGAGGCCAGCGCCTGGGCCACCCGGAGGCGCTGCTGCTCGCCGCCGGAGAGCTGGCCCACCGGGACTTTGGCGTAGTCGCTGGCGCCCACCAGGTCCAGGAGCTCATCGATCCTGCGGTTTGCCCGGGACATGCCCAGCCGCAGCCCCCAGCGGTGGCCGTCCACGCCGAGCCCCACGAGGTCCCGGGCACGCATGGGGGTGTCCGGAGCGAAGGATTTCTGCTGCGGAATATAGCCGATCAGGTTGCTGCCCCGCTCCACCGGGCGGTCGCCAAGCGTGGCCCGGCCGGCCTGCAGTTCCTGCAGGCCCAGGAGGACCTTGAGGAAACTGGTTTTTCCGCTGCCGTTGGGCCCCAGGACGGCGAAGAACTCACCGGGCCTGATATCCAGGTCGAGATCCTCCCAGAGCGTGCGTTTGCCGAACTGCAGGGACGCCCCGCGGAGGCTCACCACCGGTTTCAACTATTCTTCTCCAAAACTTTGCTGACGTTCTCAACATTGTCCGTCATCCACTGCAGGTACGTCTTGCCTTCGGGCAGGGTTTCGCTGAAGTCAATGACGGGAACGCCGGCTGATTCGGCAGCCTTCTTCAGGGCCTCTGTCTGGGGGCCCTCTGTCTGTTCGTTGTAGGCGAGGAACCTGATGTCCTTGGATCCTGCCAGTTCGGTGGCGGCCTTCAGCACGGCGGGCGGGACGTCCGAGCCTTCCTCGATCGCGGCGGTGTAGTCGGCCGGGGTCCGGTTCTCCAGCCCTGCGGCCTCGAGCAGGTACAGCGGAACGGGTTCGGTCACTGCCACAGCCGCGCCTGTGCCGTTGGCCTTCAGTACGGCGAGCTTGCCGGCCAGGCCGTCCACCCCGGCTTTGAAGGTTGCGGCATTGGAGGTGAACAGAGCCGCTGAGCCCGGTTCAAGTTCACCCAGTTTTGCCGCCAGCGAATCAGCGAGCTTGCCCATGGCATCCATGCTGTACCAGACGTGTTCGTTAAACTCACCGTGCGCGTGCCCGTCGGCTGATGCGCTGGACGCCGGGGACGGTTCGGCGTGCGCTTCCTCCGCCAGGCCCGCTACGTCCACAGCGGTGACAATATTGGCGTGCGGGATGTTGCTGTCATCGGCCATCTTGTGGAGGAAGGTGTCATAGCCGCCGCCGTTCTCGATCACCAGTTCCGCCTTGGAGACCAGCAGCCGGTCCTGCGCGGTGGCTTCATACGAATGCGGGTCCTGGCTGGTCTTGGTGATCATGGAGGTGACGTTGACTTTGTCCCCGCCGATGACTGCGGCAATGTCCCCGTATACGTTGGTGGACGCCACAACGTCTATGACCCCGTCCGAGGTTTGCGTACCGGACGAGGCCGGTGCGGCACCGCCCCCGGAGCCGCACGCAGTGAGCAGCAGGCTCACCCCGGCGAGGGCTGCGAGGGACGTTCGGATGGCGGCGGGGTGGCGCACGGAAACCTCAGTTCAGTACAGGGATGGACTTTTGCGTCTCCAAAAAGCCTACCCCTAAATGTGAATGATTCCTATTTAGGATAGCCCTGCCTGGTCACCGTTGGGCTGGCCCAGCCTCCTGATGCCTTTGGCCTGGGTAGCGTCCCGGATCTCGCCCACGAGTTGTTCGATCACGTCTTCCAGGAAGAGGACGCCGTGGGTCTGCCCGTCTGCACCAATCACGCGGGCAAGGTGCGAGCCCGTGCGCTGCATGACGGACATGGCCGTTTCAACTTCGTCGTCCAGCGCGAGGTTGGCCAGGGAGCGGATCCTGCTCTCGGCAATGGGGTGCTGGTAGTCCGATTCGGGAATCGACAGCACGTCCTTCACATGGAGATAGCCGGAGAGCATGCCGTCATCGTCCAGCATCGGGAACCTAGAGAATCCCGTCCTGCTGACGGCTTTCTCGAACTCCACCGGTGTGGTGGCCGCCTTCAGCATGACCAGATTCTCCACCGGAACCATGATGTTCGCGGCCGTGTATTCGGAGAACTCCAGGGCGCCGGTGATCAGCCCGGCGTCGTCGTCCACCAGCCCGTGGCGGGTGGACTCCTGCACGATCGACTGCACTTCTTCGAGCGTGAAGGAGGAGTTCACCTCATCCTTAGGCTCTATCCGCAGGAGTTTGAGGATGTGGTTGGCGGACCAGTTCAACGCGACGATGGCCGGTTTGACCAGTTTGGCAACAAATATCAGCGGCGGTGCCAGCAGCAAGGCAGCCTTGTCCGCCACCGATACAGAGATGTTCTTGGGCACCATCTCGCCGAAGGTCACGTGCAGGAAGGTCACCACCATCAGGGCGATGGCGAACGCCGCGACGTCCGCGGCTTCCACCGGCAGCCCCACGGCTTCCAGGGGAGCCGCCATCAGGTGGTGGATGGCCGGTTCGGCCACCTGCAGGATCAGCAGCGAACACACGGTGATACCCAACTGTGCGCAGGCCAGCATCAACGAGACGTTCTCCATCGCGCGCAGCGTGGTCTGCGCCCGCATGGAACCTGCCTCCGCCAGGGGTTCGATCTGGCTGCGCCTGGCCGACATCACGGCAAACTCGGCGCCGACAAAAAATGCGTTGCCCAGCAGGAGGACAACCAGCCAGGCAATTCCGGCCCAGTCACTCATCGTCCGCTCCCGTTTTCCGGAGCAGGCGCCGCCGGATGGAAGCAGATCCGTTCGATCCGTCGGCCATCCATTCTGGTCACGTTCAGTGTGCCGCCGCCTACCTGCACGATGTCCCCCACTGCGGCGATGCGGCCGAGCTCGCTCATGACGTACCCGCCCACAGTCTCGTATGCAGCTTCGTCCGGAACAGTCAGCCCCGGGATCTGTTCGGAAAGCTCGTCGGGGCGCAGCAGCCCGGGGAAGTACCAGTCCCCGGAGGCACTCTGGAGCAGTCCAGGACGTACCTTGTCGTGCTCGTCGGAAACTTCACCGACGATTTCCTCCACCAGGTCCTCAAGGGTGGCGATGCCGGCCGTTCCGCCGTATTCATCCAGGACAATGGCGAGTTGGAGGTTTCCCTCACGCAGCTCGGCCAGGAGTGCATCCAGGTGGATGGTCTCCGGCACGCGGAGGACATCGGTCATGATGGCTCCGGCCTCCAGCTTGGCCCGCCGCTTCCGGGGCACGGCCACGGCTTTCTTGACGTGGACCAGGCCCTTGATGTCGTCGGAGGACTCCCCGATGACGGGGAAGCGGGAGTACCCGGTGCGCCTGGCGGCGTCCAGGATGTCCGAGACAGGCTGGTCGGCGTCGATGGTTTCCATCCGGATCCGGGGCGTCATAACATCGGCGGCCGTCCGGGCCGAGAAGTTCAGGGTCCGCGCCACAAAGTTGGCCGTCCCGGCGTCGAGCGTTCCCATGGCGGCGGAGCGCCGCACCAGGGAGGCGAGCTCGGCCGGCGTCCGGGCGCCGGAAATTTCTTCCTTGGCTTCCAGGCCAAAGACGTTCAGCACCTTGTTCGAGAAGCCGTTGAGCACCACGATGGCGGGCTTGAAGATGGCCGTAAAAACCAACTGCGGCCGGGCCACCGCCTTGCCCACCTGGAAGGACAGCGCAATGGCCATGTTTTTGGGCACGAGTTCGCCAAGCAGCATGGACAGCAGCGTGGCGAGCACCATGGCTATGACCAGGGAAACGGATGCGGCAGCCACTTCGGGAATTCCGACGGCGGCCAACGGGCCCTCGAGGAGGCGCCCTACCGACGGTTGCATCACGTAACCGGTCAGAAGGGTGGTGAGGGTGATGCCGAGCTGACAGCTGGAAAGCTGGGTTGAAAGGGATTTGAGGCACTTGAGCAGCGGGACGGCGCCGGTATCACCGTTGTCGATGGCACGTTGGACCGTGGCCTGGTCAAGGGCAATCAGGGAAAATTCGACGGCGACGAAAAAGCCGGTGCCGGCGATCAGCAGGAGGCCTGCCGCGAGGAGCAACCACTCCATTCAGCATCCCGCCCGAACATCGGGAGAGGCGGTGTATATCCGGGGGAAACTGCCCGGCGGAGGATGATCGGCGGAAGCCGATGCTGTTTCCATAGGGGCTCCGTCGGGGTGGCCGGACGGAGAGTGATGGGCACGTGTTCGGGGTTTGCCGGCTCTGCGGGTGGACTGCGCGGTGCTGTACTTTATGCTCCGCTGACAGCCCCCAGGCCGGCACCTAGATTTACTGTCCATAAGAATTTCAGTCTACAGGAGCAGATTGGGCCTTCCGGATGGCTGTTCGGAGGTCCTGGCACACCGCATAGGGACAGCTTCCGGACGCCACAATCCGTGATCTCCGCGTCATTGCCATGATTTGGGTCACCGTTATTGGCAGTTAACACAGAATGCTCATTAGACTGGCAACGGTCCGGGTTCAGGACGCAGAGACTGGTTCGAATGTTGTGCTGCGGCACCGTGGCGGCCAGAGAGAAATCAAACTCATGGAAGAGGCGTATTTCAAGTGCCAGAGCAGCCTAGCCACCGTCTACCAGAGGAATTTGGCGGAAACGAGTGGCTCGTTGACGAACTGTACGAGCAGTATCAGAAAGACAAGAACACGGTGGATACCAAATGGTGGCCCCTTTTCGAGTCCTTCGATTCAGGCAGCGGTTCTTCTTCCAACGGAAGCACGGCGGTAGCCGTGGCCCACCCAGCTACCCGCGAAATCCCGGCTGTACCGCCGGCGCCTCCGGCTTCTGCAACTGCAACTGCTGCACCGGCAACGTCGCCGGCCGCACAGCCCGCCGCGCCGGCCCCTGCCCCCGCGGCGGCAAAAAAAGCTCCCGCTACGGTCGCCCGCGATGGCGCGAAGAAGACCGGGCCCGGAAGCGCGGCCCAGCCGATTCCCGCCCAGCTTCCCAAGAACGTCAAGGCACCCACGGCTCCGGAAGAGGACGTGGTCTCCGTTCTTCGCGGCCCGGCCAAGGCCATCGCCACCAACATGGTCACCAGCCTCGAGGTCCCCACGGCCACCAGCGTCCGGGCTATTCCGGCCAAGTTGCTGATCGATAACCGTGTGGTCATCAACTCCAACCTGGCCCGTGCACGCGGCGGCAAGGTTTCCTTCACGCACCTCATCGGCTACGCCGTGATCCGCGCACTGGCCCAGTTCCCGTCGATGAACGTCTACTACGACGAAATCGACGGCAAGCCCAGTGCTGTCCAGCCGGCCCACGTCAACTTCGGCATCGCCATTGACATGCCCAAGCCTGACGGCACCCGCCTGCTCATTGTGCCCAACATCAAGAAAGCGGAGACCCTCAACTTCTCCGAGTTCTGGCACACCTATGAAGACCTGATCAAGCGTGCCCGCGCCGGCAAGCTGACTGCTGATGACCACTCCGGCACCACGGTTTCCCTGACCAACCCCGGCGGCATCGGCACCGTTCACTCCGTGCCGCGTCTGTCCAAGGGGCAGGCTGCCATCATCGGCGTCGGCGCTCTGGACTACCCGGCCGAGTTCCAGGGTGCCAGCGAAAAGATCATCGCGCAGAACGCCATCAGCAAGGTCCTCACGCTGACGTCCACCTATGACCACCGCGTCATCCAGGGAGCCGGCAGCGGCGAGTTCCTGAAGCTTGTGCACCAGCTGCTGCTCGGTGCCCAGAACTTCTACGACGAAATCTTCGAGTCCCTGCGCATCCCGTACGAGCCCGTGCGCTGGAGCCCGGACCTGCAGGTGGACCCTGCCGACGAGATCAACAAGGTTGCCCGGATCCAGCAGCTGATCCACTCCTACCGTGTGCGCGGCCACCTGATGGCAGACACCGATCCCCTGGAGTACGTCCAGCGCAAGCACCCGGACCTTGACGTCCTCACGTATGGGCTGACCCTGTGGGACCTGGACCGCCAGTGGCCCACCGGCGG
>DIZT01000338.1:21064-26896 GCA_002427975.1 Micrococcaceae bacterium UBA6021
TTCCTGCAGACCAAGTTCGTCGGCCAGAAGCGCTTCTCCCTGGAGGGCGGCGAATCCCTGATTCCGCTGCTGGACGCCATCATTTCCGATGCCGCTGACGACGGACTGGACGAGGTCGCGATCGGCATGGCCCACCGCGGCCGCCTGAACGTCCTCACCAACATCGCCGGCAAGACCTACGCCCAGGTGTTCCGCGAATTCGAAGGCACCCAGGATCCCCGCTCCGTGCAGGGCTCCGGCGACGTGAAGTACCACCTCGGTACCGAAGGCACGTTCACCTCGGAAAACGGCAACGAGACCAAGGTTTACCTCGCCGCCAACCCGTCCCACCTCGAGGCCGTGGATTCGGTGCTCGAGGGCATCGTCCGCGCCAAGCAGGACCGCCTGGACCAGGGCGAGGCCTTCCCGGTCCTGCCACTCATGGTGCACGGCGACGCTGCGTTCGCAGGCCAGGGCGTGGTTGCCGAGACACTGAACCTGTCCCAGCTCCGCGGCTACCGGACCGGCGGCACCATCCACGTGGTGGTCAACAACCAGGTGGGCTTCACCACTGCTCCGTCGTCGTCGCGCTCGTCCACGTACTCCACGGACGTCGCCAAGATGATCCAGGCGCCGGTGTTCCACGTGAACGGTGACGATCCCGAGGCCGTGGTGCGCATCGCCCAGCTCGCCTACGCGTTCCGCCAGCGGTTCCACAAGGACGTTGTGATCGACATGGTGTGCTACCGCCGCCGTGGCCACAACGAGGGTGACGACCCCTCGATGACCCAGCCCATGATGTACAACCTGATCGAAGCCAAGCGCTCCGTCCGCAAGCTGTACACCGAGGCACTCATCGGCCGTGGCGACATCACCGAGGAAGAAGCCGAGCAGCTGCTCCGCGACTACCAGGAACGGCTGGAACGGGTTTTCGCCGAAACGCACGCGGCCCAGACCTCGCCCATTCCGATCATCACCGCGGACTCCGCCGCCGTCGCCGACATTGAGCGTCCCATCGCCCAGCAGGCAGACTCCGGCACCAACGCCCCGTCCTCCACGGCCATCTCGCCGGAGACCCTGGCGCACATCGGCAAGGCCCACGTCCAGATCCCCGAGGGCTTCACTGTCCACGCCAAACTCAAGCAGCTCCTTGAGAAGCGCGAGCAGATGTCCCGCGAAGGCGGCATCGACTGGGGCTTCGGCGAGATCGCGGCCTTCGGTTCGCTGATCATGGAAGGCGTCCCCGTCCGGCTTGCCGGCCAGGACTCGCGCCGGGGCACCTTCGTGCAGCGCCACGCGGTGTTCCACGACCGCGCCAACGGCAACGAGTGGCTGCCCCTGGGCCACCTCTCGGACAACCAGGCCAAGCTGTGGATCTACGACTCCCTGCTGTCCGAATACGCGGCCATGGGCTTCGAATACGGCTACTCGGTGGAACGCCCGGATGCCCTGGTGTTGTGGGAAGCGCAGTTCGGTGACTTCGTCAACGGCGCGCAGACCATCATCGATGAGTTCATCTCCTCGGCCGAACAGAAGTGGGGCCAGCGCTCCTCGCTGGTCCTGATGCTGCCGCACGGCTACGAAGGTCAGGGCCCGGACCACTCCTCGGCCCGGATCGAGCGCTTCCTGCTGATGTGTGCCGAAGAGAACATGATCGTCGCGAACCCCACCACGGCGGCATCGCACTTCCACCTGCTGCGCCGTCAGGCCTACAGCCGTCCGCGCAAGCCGCTGATCGTCTTCACGCCTAAGCAGCTGCTGCGTCTCAAGGCTGCCGCGTCGTCCGTCGAGGACTTCACCACGGGTGGCTTCCGCCCCGTCATCGGTGACCATGAGCAGCTGGCGGCAGACGCCGTCGAACGCGTACTGCTGGTCTCCGGCCGCCTGTACTACGATCTCCTGTCCACCCGGCAGAAGACCGACGACAAGACCACCGCGATTGTCCGTGTGGAGCAGCTCTACCCGCTGCCGCACGAAGAGATCGCGGCGGAGCTGGCCAAGTACCCCAACGCCGAAGTTATCTGGGCGCAGGACGAGCCCGCCAACCAGGGACCGTGGCCGTTTATGGGCCTGCACCTCCCGGATGCGCTGGACCGGCGCGTCCGCCTCGTGTCGCGTCCCGCGTCGGCCTCCACGGCGGCCGGCTCCATGAAGCGGCACGCAGCCGAGCAGGATTCACTCCTGAAGCAGGCATTTGCAAAGAAGTAGAACCAGTGGCTGCCCGGCCGGACGTCGAAATACCAGACTCCGGCCGGGCAGTTCTGTTTAATGGAGATGGATCATAGCCACGCCGGTTGGCCTCAACCGGCACGGACGTAAAGAGGGACTTGTGGAAGACAGGAAGCTGCGGATCGCAGCTGTTGGAGATGAACTGCTGGCCGGGCTGGGCGATCCCAGGGCCCTCGGCTGGCTGGGCCGGGTGTTGGCCCGCACTCCGCAGGACGGCATGGTCATGGAATCGTATGCCCTCCCCTGTCCCCAGGAAGGAACGGAAGGGCTGGCTGCGCGCTGGCTGGAGGAGGCCGGGCGGCGATTCGGGGACCAGCACGAAAACCGCCTGGTGATAGGCCTCTCGGGCCGGGACATCGAATTTGGTCTTTCCACTGCCCGGAGCCGGCTGAACCTGGCCAACATCCTTGATACTGCGTCGCAGAACCGGATCGAGGTTTTTGTGGTGGGCCCGCCGCCCACTCTCGACCCTGCCCAGAACCGCCGGCTCGCCGATTTGAACACCGCCTTCGCGGACGTCACCACCCGCCGCAAGCACCTGTACGTGGACACGTTCTCCCCGCTGCTGAACCACGAACAGTGGCGCCAGGACCTGGCCGCCAACACCGGCACGCCCGGGCAGGCCGGTTATGGCCTGATGGCATGGCTGGTCCTCCACCGTGGCTGGTTCCAGTGGCTGGGCATGGACACCCCCGAGTAGACGCAACGCTCTCTCACTTCCTGCAATCACAGAGGACACCCGGCTCAGAACCTGCCGCCGAGTGAGAGAGCGTCCCGGGAAAACCCACCGAAAGTCAGAGAGCGTCGCAGGAAAACCCACACCGCGGCCCTCCTAGTCGCGATATATCTTGACCGGCCACGCAGGCCCGTTGTATCTTGGGATATCAGTCACGATATATCGCGATTTTGGAGGATTCATGGCAGAGGACAGCTGGACCGTCACAGGTCCGCAAACCATCGAAGTTGACAACGTCACGTCATTGAAGCTGGGCATGGTCCGCGGCAGGTTCGACGTCGTGACCCACCCCGACGCCGTTGTCCGCGTGGAAATCAACGAGGTCCATGGCGATCCCGTGTCCGTGACGCTGACGGACGGCAGACTCGAGGTCCGCCACCAGCTGCACGGCCCCCAGGGCTGGTTCAAGAACCTGATGGGCACCGTCAACCACAACAGCAACAATGAAGCGGTCATCAGCATCGCACTGCCCGCCGGCGTCGACGTGGAGGCCGGTACGGTCAGTGGCGACGGCCTGGTCTCCGGCATCAGCGGACACACCCGGCTCAATACCGTTTCCGGTTCGGTGATGGCAGACGGAACGTCCGGCCAACTTCACGTTAACACCGTCAGCGGCGAGGTCATAGCGCGGAACCACGACGGCGTCCTGACCGCCAAGAGCGTCTCCGGTGAGGTCACGGCGTCCGGCCGGTTCAGCAACATCAGGGCCAACACCGTCAGCGGCGACATGAGCTTTGACCTGCTCGGCTTTACGAACGACTTCGGCGCCAATTCGGTGTCCGGCGACGTCACCATCAGGCTGCCCCACGACGTCGGGGTGGACATCGTGGCGAAGTCTGCCAGCGGCGTCGTGGTGATCGACGACCAGCAGTACTCGCAGGCCGGCGGCAAGGTGGAAACCATTGCGGGCCCGGACGGCAAGTTGATGCTGGTCCGGACCAACTCGGTGTCCGGGAAGACGTCCATTTTCCATGGCCAGCCAGCACGTAACGACGAATCAAGAAGTCCGGAAGCAGGGGCCTGATGCCTCCGGTGTTCGCCCATGGTGCACTGCGGCTGTACCTGCTCGCACTGCTGGAGTCCGGGCCCAAACATGGCTATGAACTGATCAAGGCCCTCAGCGAACGCTTCGGCGGCACCTACTCCCCCAGCGCGGGAACCATTTATCCGCGGCTGGGGAAGCTGGAGGAAGAGGGGCTCGTCGCCACCGAATCAGCAGGCCGCCGCACCAACTACCGCATCACCGCGGCGGGGCTTGCCGAACTCAACAAGCGCCGGGACGAACTCGCCGGCGTCGAAAACGACATCTCCGCCTCCGTCCGCCGGCTGGCGGACAACCTGCGTGCGGACATCCGCGCCAACATGCGCGGGCTGCGGGCAGACCTGGCGGCCACGGCCGAAGCCGCCCGTTCCACCGCGCGGGCCGCCGACTTCAGGAAAGCCGGCCGCCAGTCTTCGGAGGGGATCCGGGAGCTGAAGGAAACGGAGATGCTACTGCAGGCGTTTCGGGACGATCTCCGCGTGGAACTGCGGCTGCACGCCAGCCGGCAGCCGCTCAGCGCCGTCACGCTGGAAACAGTCAGGACCGTACTGGACCAGGCGCGCATCTCCATCCGCAACTCGCTGCCGGGCTGAGCNNCACCGGGTTGAGTCACCGGTCAGGGCCGCCAGTCAATGTTGCACCCGGTCACAGCCCGTTTCGGTTTCGCGGCGTGTCCCATGGTGTGGGAGACTTGAGGGCAGCTCTTTTGAGTACCAACATTTAAGGAGGCCAGCTATGAGCAAGCGTGCACGTAAACGTCGTGACCGTAAGCGTGGCGGCGCGAACCACGGGAAGCGCCCCAACGCCTAAGCTAAAGCTTGGAAAACGGTTTAAGCGAAGGACCCCGGAAGCTACACGGCTTCCGGGGTCCTTCGTCTTTGCGCGGTTTTGTACAGGCAGTGCAGTGTCAGGCGTCCACCGGGCGGATGGCGTGGATCCGGTCCAGGATGGCGTTCTTGAGGTTCTCGGGGGCGGCCTCGGTGCACGAGCGCTTGACCATGGTGCGGATGACGCACTCGAGGTCGTACTGCTCGGTGCACTCAGGGCACTCTTCGAGGTGGTGCTTGATTTCCGTGATGTCCTCGCGGGTCAACGCCCCGTCTAGGTACTCGTAGATGCGTTGCATCCGGGCGTCATCGCAGTCGCCCAATCCCTGGCAGTCGCTCATTTCCTGTTCTCCTGTTGTGTGCTCGCGGCCGTGTCCTGTGATTCGACGGCGCCTTTGAATCCTCGTTCGGCGGCATAGTCCGCCAGCATGTCCCGCAACATTTTCCGGCCGCGGTGAAGCCGGGACATCACGGTCCCGATGGGCGTGTTCATGATGTCCGAGATTTCCTTGTACGCGAAGCCCTCGACGTCGGCGAAGTACACCGCCAGCCGGAACTCTTCGGGGATGGCCTGGAGGGCCCGCTTGACGTCGGAGTCGGGCAGGTGGTCCAGCGCCTCCGCCTCGGCCGACCGCAGACCGCGCGACGTGTGGGACTCCGCCCTGGCCAGCTGCCAGTCCTCGATGGTGTCCGAGTTCGACTGCAGCGGCTCGCGCTGCCGCTTGCGGTAGAGGTTGATGTACGTGTTGGTCAGGATCCGGTACAGCCACGCCTTGAGGTTGGTACCGGGCTTGTACTGATGGAACGCGGAAAACGCCTTGGTGTACGCCTCCTGGACCAGGTCCTCCGCATCGGCGGGATTCCTGGCCATGCGCATGGCGGCCGAGTACAGCTGGTCCACGTACTGCATGGCATCACGCTCAAAACGGATCCGGCGTTCTTCCGCTGATTCGGTGTCCACATCGACGGGTTGCTCAGCGGACGCAGGGGCAACCGGTTCAGGCGCTGCCGTTTCGGGC
>DIZT01000338.1:26958-33056 GCA_002427975.1 Micrococcaceae bacterium UBA6021
TTCGGGCGCCGCTGTTTCAGGCCGCTCGGTCACGGGCTGCGCGTCGCTGCCTGCGTGCGCGTCGCTGCTCTTTTTGGCTTCGCGTCCGGAGGCCTCATACATGGCCTCGACGGCCGGATCCAGGGTGCTCATTGCGTTCAAGTCTACTGTGACAGCCTTGGCGCGCGGCGTACCGTACTCGGGCGGATCGGATTCCAGAGTCTGCAGTGCTACGGGTCCGGCGGTCTCCGTCCCCTCCTTCAGTAACCTCAAGGGCAACTCCACTCTGTGTCAGGCCATGACGTTCCAGCCAAATACCTGCCGGGCAATCCGATGTGAGTCAATTCGTCCGGTGTTCGACGGACCCGCAATCCATAACCGCTGGCGGCGGGCAAATATTCCTCAAAAGTGCAAGACTAGAACGGACTCCGCCGCATTCGGTGCGGTTCGTCCAGCCAGGAGGAAATCCATGTCCTTTGTCCGTACTCTCGCCCGCCCCATGCTGGCTTCCAGTTTCATTGTCGCCGGACTGGACAAGCTGAAGAACGCTGATGACACCGCCACGCAGCTCTCCCCGCTCCTGCAGAAGGCAGCCGCGTCGCTGCCGTTCCAGGCCGACGAGAAGATGCTGGCACGGGTGATCGGTGGAACGCAGGTGGGTGCCGGCGTCCTGTTCGGCCTGGGCAAGTTCAGCCGCCTCTCGGCATCACTGCTCACCGTCATTTCGCTCCTGAACACCTTTGTGGAGTGGCGCAGCGCGGACATCAGCACCAAGGAAGGCCGCCAGGCCCGCCGGAACCAGCTGCTCAAGAACGTTTCCCTCAGCGGCGGCGCTCTGCTCGCCTCCGTGGACACCGCCGGCAGGCCGGGCCTGGCCTGGCGCGCCGAGCACCTAGCTCTGGACGCCCGGAAGGCTGCTGCGGGTGCCCGGAAGACCACCGGCAAAACGCTCCACAAGGCGGACAAAGCTGTGCGCCGTGCCGTGGAACACACCACGGGGGCGTAAGGACGAATGACCGGTTCCACCCCGCCCGCTCCCACCGACTCACACGACACTGTTCCGCACTGGCCGGCCCCCTTCGCCAGCAGGCCCATCAACGCCACCGTCACGGTGCCGGGTTCCAAGTCCCTGACCAACAGGTTCCTTGTCCTGGCTGCGCTGGCTGACGGGACGTCCCGCCTCCGCGCTCCCCTGCACTCCCGCGACTCCGCCCTGATGATCGATGCCCTCCGCCAGCTGGGTGCCACCATCACCGAGGTGCCCGGCGACGGCGCGTTCGGGCCGGACCTGGAGGTCACGCCCCTGAGCCAGGCGGCGCGGTCGGCACGGACGCACATTGATTGCGGCCTTGCCGGAACGGTGATGCGTTTTGTTCCGCCGCTTGCGGCGCTGCGCAACGGCGTCAGCGTGTTCGACGGCGACCCCCACGCCAGGAAACGCCCCATGGGCACCATCATCGAGGCCCTCAAAGCCCTCGGGGTGGCCCTGACCGCGGACGACGGCGGGACCCCCTCGTCGCTGCCGTTCACCGTTGAAGGCACCGGGGTAGTCCGGGGCGGCCACCTGGTGATCGACGCCAGTGCGTCATCCCAGTTTGTCTCGGCCCTCCTGCTGGTCGGCGCCAGGTTTACCGACGGACTCCACCTGGAGCATGTGGGCAAACCGGTGCCAAGCCTGGACCACATCAACATGACCGTCGCCGTGCTCCGCGGCGTCGGTGTGTCCGTGGACGATTCCGTGCCGAACCACTGGGTGGTGGCCCCGGGCCCCATCCAAGCCTTTGATCAGCGGATTGAACAGGACCTCTCCAATGCCGGCCCGTTCCTGGCCGCCGCGTTGGCCTCCGGCGGGACCGTGCGGATCCCGGACTGGCCCACCGGCACCACGCAGGTGGGAGACCTCTGGCGGAGCATCCTCGCGGACATGGGCGCGGACGTCAGCCTGGCTGACGGCATCCTGACCGTCACCGGCGGCCCCGAGATCAAGGGTGCCGATTTTCCCGAAACCAGCGAACTCGCCCCTACCGTGGCGGCTCTCTGCGCCCTGGCCAGCGGCCCCTCGCGGCTGACCGGCATCGCGCATCTGCGCGGCCACGAAACGGACCGGCTGGCAGCGCTGGTCACGGAGATCAACCGCCTCGGCGGTGACGCGGAGGAGACCAGCGACGGCCTGGTGATCCGCCCGGCAACGCTGCACGCCGGCGTCGTCCACAGCTACGCGGACCACCGGATGGCCACCGCCGGCGCCATCCTGGGCCTCGCAGTGCCGGGCATCGAGGTCCAGGACATCGCCACCACGGCTAAGACCATGCCGGAATTCCCACAGATGTGGGCCGACATGCTGGCCCAGGGCCCGGCTGCGGGAGACGCCACGGAAGGTTCCAGCGGTGGCACGCAGCACTGATTCCTGGGACGAGTCCGATGTCCGGATCCGGCCCAGCAAAAAGGGCTCCCGCCCGCGCACCAAGGACCGCCCCAGCCACGACGACGCCGTCACGGGCCGCATCATCACCGTGGACCGGGGCCGCTACACCGCCGTCGTTGGTGAGGACTCCGGCGACGAGCGGATCATCATCGCCGCGAGGGCCCGCGAACTGCGCCGCTCCCCCGTGGTGGCCGGCGACTTCGTCTCTCTCGTCGGGGACGTCTCCGGGGAACCCGACACCCTGGCCCGCCTGGTCCGGATCCAGGACCGCAGGACCCTGCTGCGCCGCAGCGCGGACGACACCGATCCGATCGAGCGCGCGGTAGTGGCCAACGCCGATCAGCTGGTGGTGGTGGTGGCCGCCGCCAACCCGGAACCACGCACCGGCTTCATTGACCGCGCCCTGGTAGCCGCTTACGACGCCGGCATTGAGCCGCTGCTGCTCGTCACCAAGGCAGATGTCAAGGATCCGGCGGAGTTGTTGTCCAACTATGAGCACCTGGACTTCCCGGTGATCATCAGCCGCACGTCGGACTCTGAGGCCTCCGGCATCGATGCCCGCTCCGATGACGGCCTCTCTGCCCGCCTGGACAGTGACGCTGTTTCGCAGCTCCGCGCATACCTCGAGGGCAAGGTCTCGGTAATGCTCGGGCACTCCGGCGTGGGCAAGTCCACCATGGTCAATGCGCTCACCGGGGCCGAACGGGCTACCGGTGGCGTGAACGCGGTGACCGGCCGCGGCCGCCACACGTCGTCGTCGGCCCTTGCCCTGAAGCTGACCGGCGCTCCGGCCGGAAGCTGGATCATCGACACCCCCGGCATCCGCTCGTTCGGCCTGGCCCACGTGGACCCGGACCGGATCCTGCGGTCCTTCCCGGACCTGGAGCCCGGCACGGATGCCTGCGAGCGTGGCTGCAAGCACAACGCCGCAGCCGTCAACTGCGGGCTGGATGCCTGGGTGACTGCGGGCCAGGCGGGCCCCACCGGCCCTGCCCGGCTCGCGTCGCTGCGGCGGCTGCTGGGCACGGATCCCCGCCTGGCTGGCCAGGAAACCAAGGAACTGGGCAGCATCAGCTAGCGGCGGAACGCCGACGTCCCCAACCCCGCGGCCCTGAGACGGTAGTTTGGAACCATGATCCAACCCGCTTCGAGCTACAACGATGACCTGCGCCTTGCCCATGTGCTGGCCGATTCCGTGGATGACCAGACCATGAGCCGCTTCAAGGCGCTGGACCTCCACATCGAGACCAAGCCGGACCTGACGCCGGTCACGGACGCGGACAAGTCCGCAGAGGAAGCCATCCGCGGCCAGCTCTCCCGTTCGCGTCCCCGGGACGCCGTGCTGGGCGAGGAATTCGGCAGCTCCGGCCATGGCTCCCGCCGCTGGATCATTGATCCCATCGACGGCACCAAAAACTTTGTCCGCGGCGTCCCGGTCTGGGCCACCCTGATCGCCCTCGTGGACGAAGGCGAGCCCGTGGTGGGAGTGGTCAGCGCCCCCGCACTGGGCAAGCGCTGGTGGGCCGCCAAGGGTGCCGGCGCGTACATGGGCAAGTCCCTCGCGGCCGCCACGCGGCTCCGGGTTTCTAACGTCTCCAAACTTTCGGATGCTTCCCTGTCCTATTCCAGCTTGGGCGGCTGGAAGGAACGCGGCAACCTGGACGAGTTCCTGGGCCTGACCGAGGACGTGTGGCGTACGCGTGCTTACGGTGATTTCTGGTCCTACTGCATGGTGGCCGAAGGTTCAGTGGACATCGCCTGTGAGCCGGAACTGAACCTGTACGACATGGCTGCCCTGGTGCCCATCGTGGTGGAAGCCGGCGGCCGCTTCACGTCCCTGGAGGGCCAGGAGGGGCCGTTCGGCGGCAACGCCCTGGCCACGAACTCCATCCTGCACTCAGAGGTCCTCAAACGGCTGAACCCGGATCTGGACGATCTTCTTTAGCCCCTTCTACCGAATTATCGACGGCGGGCGCCTCCTCAAAGGGGGTGCCCGCCGTCGTATCTTCGAAATTTTCCCCATTCCTAAAACGCGCGTAACAAAGCCCTTAACATTTGTCCGGGCTTCTTTCCTGCCGCGGCCCATGTTCTAGGCTACTTAACAGGTCACGAGTGCCAGCGCTAAACCCCGGTTTGCTGGCCGGCAACCCTCCTTTCGCGGCGGGGTGCCCCGGGTGACGACCAGGCCGGTCCGGAGCGGACACGGCAAGCGCGGATTCCCGGTACCGGGAGTCCTTTTAGAGTGAGGTCTCCGTGACAACTGCCACCGTCTCCCCCAACACTGTGTCTCCCAACAACACGGTCCCCACCAACGCGGCTGCGCTGTTAAACGATGCCGCCGCCATCGCCGGGCGCCCCCTCTCCGCCGTCACCGGCGCGGAAATCCAGGCTCCGCTGATCCAGGGCGGCCATGTCCGGTACGCCAACCTGGACTACGGCGCGTCCGCTCCCGCACTCTCCGTGGTGTCCGCCTACCTCAACGAGATCCTGCCGTTCTACGCCAGCGTCCACCGCGGCGCCGGCTATGCGTCGCAGATCAGCACCTCCGTCTACGAGAACGCCCGGGATATCGTGCGCGACTTTGTGGGCGGACGGCCTGACGACTCCGTTATCTTCACCCGGAACACCACCGACTCGCTGAATCTGCTGGCGGGTTGCCTGCCGGCGACGGACGGCCGGCCGAAGGGCGATGTCCTCTACCTGGACATCGAGCACCACGCCAACCTCCTGCCGTGGCAGGGCGTCCCGCACCGCAGCGTCGTCGCCTCGGACACGATTTCCGGGACCATCGAGGTCCTCCGCGCCGAACTTGAGCAGGGCAACGTCAGCCTGCTGGCGGTCACGGGCGCCTCAAACGTCACCGGCGAGATCCTCCCGATCAGGGCACTGGCGGCCCTCGCCCACGAGTACGGGGCGCGGATCGTGGTGGACGCCGCACAACTAGCGCCGCACCGTCGCATCAATATCACCGCCGACGACGTCGACTACCTCGCCTTCTCCGGCCACAAGCTCTACGCGCCGTTCGGCTCAGGCGTCCTGGTGGGGCGCGCCGACTGGCTCGACGCCGGCACTCCGCACCTGGCCGGCGGCGGCGCCGTCCGTGAGGCAAAGCTTGACGGCGTCAGCTGGGCCACCGGTCCGGCCCGCCACGAGGGCGGCTCCCCCAATGTTCTGGGCGCGGCCACGCTGGCGCGCGCCACGCAGGTCATCGCGTCCCTGGACCAGGACCGCTGGCACGCCCATGAGGCAGCCATCCGGTCATTCCTGGTGGACGGGCTCGGGAAGATCGACGGCGTCACAGTGCACCAGATCTTCTCGGACACGGACGCTGACACCGGCACCATCGGCGTGGTGAACTTCTCCGTGGCAGGGTACGACGCCGGACTCGTGGCCGCCTACCTGTCGGCCGAGCATGGCGTTGGCCTCCGGGACGGCCGCTTCTGCGCGCACCCGCTGCTGAAGCGCCTGGGCCTTCCCTCAGGTTCGCTGCGGGCCAGTTTCGGCGTGGGCTCCCGGCTGGAGGATGCCCAGCGGCTCCTGGCCGGCCTGGAGCAACTCCTGCAGACCGGCCTGGGCTGGGACTACGTGGTGGACGCGGGCCGCTGGGTTCCGGCCAACGACACCCGCACGTACCCGCACTGGGCGCCCAACACGCCCGGCACGGCCGGCGCGGCGCCGTGCCTGGATGACTGAC
>DIZT01000328.1:0-159 GCA_002427975.1 Micrococcaceae bacterium UBA6021
GGCCGGAGGAAGGTTCCTGCCCGGCTGATCCCAGCGGTTTCGTCTACGACGGCAACGCGGTGACGACGCAGTCCGGCGGGGGCCTCCAGGTCACCCATGACGGGACGAACTGGTACAGCATCGGCTAAGGTGCCGGCAGGGGGGCGGGGCGGGGGGGGG
>DIZT01000328.1:375-1631 GCA_002427975.1 Micrococcaceae bacterium UBA6021
TCGCGGCCGGGCTTCTGGCCGGAGGAACCATCGCCGCCGGAGGTGCGGCGACCGCGGCCTACACCGGGACACTTCCCGCGCCGCTGCAGCAGACCAGCCATGAGCTGATTGGCGCCCCGGCACCGGCGGCCGTGTCCACGACGGCGGAGCAGAAGCCGGCGGCTGCTTTACACGGGAAAGCGAAGAGCGCTGACGCGCAAGGAACGCAGCCGGATGCAACCCCTGTGGGTCCGGACGCTACCGGGCCGGCGGCATTCGGACTGTGCACGGCGTTCACTAACGGGGGACTGGATCCGGCCTCAACCGCGTACAAGTCCTTGNNTCGCCGCGTACTGCAAGTCCGTTCCGGTCCCGGGCCAGTCGGCCGAGCACCGCCCCGAAACTCCGGGCAACCCAGGAACGTCCGGGTCATCAACTAAGGGAACACCGCCGGCCCAGGCCGACAAGGGCCTGGCGCATAAGCCTGCCGCGGCAGGCAAACCCTAAACGAGGGCGAAGGGGGATGTCCGGGGGCTGGGGAATGGAGCCGATCACCGATGAAACGGTGGCATCGGGTCAGGGCGATGGCGCCTCGTTGTTCACCGTCGTCTACCGCTCCCTATCCCCGGCAGTCGCAGGCTACCTGCGGGCCGGTGGCGTGGATGATCCCGAGGCCGTCACCCATGATGTGTTCCTGGCCCTGTACCCGAGGGTGAGGTCGGTCCGTGGCGGAGCGAAAGGCATCCGGGTGCTGGTCTTCTCCATCGCCCACGCCCGCCTCGTCGATCACCACCGGCGCCGCGGCAGAACAGCGGCCCCCGTGGAATACGACCCCGGCAGGGACGATCGCCTGAGCGCATCGGCTGAGGACCTGGTCGTGGATGGCGACGCCGAAGCGAACGCCCTGGCGATGCTTGCCTGCCTGAGCGAGGATCACCGGGAAGTACTGCGGCTGCGCATCATCGCTGAATTGTCCTTGAACGATGTCGCCGCGATCATGCAGAAATCGCCGGGGGCCATAATGCAGCTCCAGCATCGGGCGCTGGCCAGCCTCCGGAAACAGCTCAAGATAGAGAACGGGGTGCCGAGATGACCACCAGGCACACACCTCACGACGAGCAGATCATCGATGAACTGCTCCTGGAAACAGGCCGCGACGACGCCCAGGAACTGAAAGCGGCGCTGCTGGACCTGCGCTGCTTCGCGGACGGCCCCCCCGTGGTTCCCTCCAGGGAGCTTGCCGCGCTCATGGCGACCGGGCCGGTCAGCCTGGACGC
>DIZT01000328.1:1773-2019 GCA_002427975.1 Micrococcaceae bacterium UBA6021
CGCAACAGGCCATCACTACCGTTGTCGAGGCTGTCACCCACGGTCATTCCGGACGGCCGGCACCCGCTCCTGCCCGCGATCCTGACCTTCCGGCGCCTGCACAGGGCACGCCGGGACGCTCCGGGACCAACCCAGGATCACCGCCGGTAACCCCGCCGGCGGTTGGAACGGCGAACGTACCGTCACCTCCCGCCCAGCAGGACACGGGAAATCGGCCTTCAACCTCGTCCCAGCACTCCAGCCCCC
>DIZT01000328.1:2198-2406 GCA_002427975.1 Micrococcaceae bacterium UBA6021
GCAAGACATTGCGGCTACTGTCGGCAGCGGCCGCCTCGGCCCACGAAGATCAGTGAAATAACCGGCAGCATCGGACGCCTCCTTTATCGGGGGCGCTGAAAGGGAGTTTCGTCATGGATAGCCATCCCGAATACGAGTACGCGACCGTGACGGTGGACAATCGTCGCTGGCAGCAGGCCAGGGAGTTGAAGAAACTGGCCAAGGAAGG
>DIZT01000328.1:2438-6941 GCA_002427975.1 Micrococcaceae bacterium UBA6021
CCAAGGAAGGCTGGCAGGTCCTGTCCGTCCGTCCCGGCACGATGTTCGTGGGCTTGAGTACTACGTCGACGGCCCTGCGCAGGCGTGTCCTCAGCTGACGCTAGGTGACGAAGCTGTCGTTTCAGTGCAGCGACCACGCACCTGGGTGCTTCACGTTGCACGGGCCCCGTTGTAGATCATCGCGGGCGGCCAATTCAGGCGCCGGCCCGGTTCCGTTCCTGACGGTTCAGCTCTGCCATCAGAGAACGGTTGACGGCGTGGGCGGCGTCCAGATCTGTGGATAGGGCCGCGAGCTGCTGCTGCAGATCATGGACCTGTTGGGTTGTTTCGCTGGCCTACCGGGACAGGGCAGCGTTTTGGTCGGTCAGTTCCTGGACGCGGATGCCTTGTGAGTGGGCGTCGGTGCCGTCTATCTGGTCCCCGAGCAATTCCGAGATGCGCTGCCGGTATCGACGTGTCTCTTGGCGGAGGCGCTGATTTTCCTGGCGCAGGAGCTCACGCTCGACCTGGAGCGATCCAGTGTTTGAGTCCTTGGCCGCATGGTGCGCCCCGGAGGAGAGCCGGTTCTGGGCATTCCTGACTTCCTCCAGAAGTGGTTCCTGCCGGACGAGCCACGGGCTGACGCCGGCGCGGCGGGCCACCTCCGCGACCGTGATGGGGGTACGGGTGCGTTCCATGGCCGCAACGGTTGCCAGGACCGTTCCTCGCTTGTTCTTGCTGTCTTTCTTTCGTTGCCGGACCATGGCAGCAGTGTTCGGCGGATGTTCGTTCACTCGGACTCCTGGCCGTTGTCGGCCCGGATTTTGAGGCTTCCGACCGGGATGAAGGGTTTCTCGATGGTGGTCGGGATATCGGCTCGGAGCCGGCGCAGCACGGCGGAGGCTTCCTGCAGGGAGTCCCGTTCTGTAGGGGGAAGGTCGGCGAGCCGGGATTCCTGTGCCTGGACGAGGGCCGTGAACGCTTCTATTTCATTCTTGGTGTCCGTGATCAGCGAGGGGCGCAGGTTCTGATCGATCTGACAGGCGAGGTCTTCTTTCATGCGATCCAGATGTGCCTTCAGATCCGGCAGATGTGAAGGGTCAGATCTGAAGAAGGTGCAGCCGCCGCATTGGAAGCGGGCGGGGCATGCCTTGCCTCCTGCTTTGATATTGGTCGGTTCGGTGCAGTTGCCGAACGGCACGGCGACGGCGGCCATCGAGGACAGCTCTTCCGTGACGGGGGCGTGGGCGCCGTGTGTGTCGAAGGAGAGCCTTTTGACGGACTCGATGGCTTTGCGTTTTCGTGCGTTGGTCACTATGTAGTATCTGGCTGTGGTGTCCGCGGACCGGTGGTCCATGAGGCGGCGCAGGGTTTCCTGAGCGACTCCGGCGTCGGCCAGCCGTTGGCAGTAAGAGTGGCGGAACGCATAGGCGAACACGGCTGATTTCCCGAACGGGATCCCGGCTCCGGGACCGTTGGCAGGGCACGGCAGGTCGGGGAGCTGGTGATCGATCCAGTCGCGGAGCCGTTTGTTGAACCAGGCTGTCTTGAGGTGTTTGTCCCGCGCCCGGGGGCGGAACGTGGGAAAGAGCCAGTCCTGCTGCCCGGCCGGCATCGCCGCGATGCGTCGGTCCCGGATGGTGAACCATGACTCCAGGGCTTGGGCGGTTTCTGCCCAGACTGGGAGGCGCCGGCCCCTACGTCTGCTTTTGTCGTTGTGCCACAGCAGGGTGGCTTGGCCGGTGCCGTCGTAGCTGAGACATTCTCGCCGGAGGCCAGCGATCTCGCTGGGCCTCCGTCCGGTGTCGCGCAGCAGTGTGATGTAGCAGGTGAAGGCGGCTTTGTAGACGTCATTGGGGGCCGCGGCCGACGCCGGATTTGAGACACGTGCCGTGGGCAATTTCGCGAAGAGGTACTCGATAACGGGTTCTGGGATTGCCCGCCCGGTCTCGTCGTCGGCGTCTGCCCCTGGATTGTCTTCGATAGGGATCCGCAGGTCGTAGTCGATGGAGAAGGAGAGGCTGGTGTGTTCGAAGAGGTCCGAGTTCTTCCGGTTGTAGTCGATCATGCCGGTCAGTGTCGATCCGAGAAATCGCTTGTAATCGGTGGTCAAGGGCCGTCCGCCGAGCCGTGTCATGCCGGCCAGGGCCTGTGCCAGCACCTTGCCGTGTTCACGGGTCAGTCCGGATGCGTTGGTAGGTGAGGGAAGTCCCCGTGCCGTGCATTGGATCACAAAGTCGGTGCATAGTCGTGCGATGTGGGTGATGAGGGTCGTTGAGGAGGTTTCTGTGGTGGACCGCTCCAGGATCCAGAGCTTGGTCATTTGCCGGGCCCAGTCCAGGGGGATCGGGCGGAAATCCAGGGCCGCCATGGAGCGTGTGGACGCGCGCCGGTTGGAGGAGGTCCTCAGCAGCCCGAATGGGATGAGGTCCGATTGGAGCAGATCCCCGTTGGTTGACCATGGGGCATAGCGTTCCAGCAATCTCGCGCGGACGACCCGGAACATGGACCAGGCATTGACCGAGCGCATGAGGCGACTCTCGGCCAAGGCGCGGGTGTCGGCATTCAGGAAGGATTTCGTGGCAGTTGGGAAATCCAACGCCGAGGCGATCAGGGCCTTGATCGTTACGATATTGACCGGGAAACCCGTGCGGTCCTGGTGCTGCAGGGACCATAGCAGTTCTGTGGCAAGCCTGGGGTGCCGCTGCCGGAGCGCGCCAAGGTCGAGCCTGTACCCGCCGGTTCTGGGCACTGGGGCGTAGATTTCCCGGTATCCGTCGGGTTCCAGCGAGACGACGGCTTCCCTTTCAAGGTGCAGAGCTAGCTCGCTCTGGTCTTTGATTAGCTGGGCATGCAGCCTGCAGATTCCCACCTTGTTGGCGTCGTGGCGTTTGTAACCGCACCACGGAACTGCACAGTACTCCGGTGCGGCAACCGGTTTGGTGGCTTGGGAGGCGATCCACGCCTCAATGTCCTCGACTGTGTTGCGGGGCTGGTGGCCCAGACACAGGGGAGGAAGCCGGTCTTTTTGCTGATGCCATCGTTTGGGGTTTCCCTCCGTCGTTGCCATCAAGGGCACGCCGAGGCCCCTGCTGCGGTCGGTGCAGTTCGTGACCGAGCACAGGATCGGCACGATGCGGGACGCCCAATTGGTCTCCTGCAGCTCTGCCGCCCGGTTGATCCAGGCCTCGGCGCTCATCGAGCCCATGCGTTTGGTGTGCCGGATGTAGCGGCCGGTGCAGACATTGCAGAGACCGCTGCGGCGTGTGAACGAGGGGCCCTGGCAGCCGGGGAACCTGCACCGGTTGACGAGTGTGCCGAGGTGGCCCGGGACGCCGGTGAAGACCCACGCCTCGCTATCCCATTCGTCCGGCCGCCAATCGTCCCGGATTTCCTGGGCAAGCATGTGCTGGAAACCGGCAAGGTCCACCGCCGCGTCCACCGGCTCCCCCGGCGCCAGGACCGGAGCGACCTCGGCCGCGACGGATTGTCCGCCACTCATGAGTTCCTCGGCGAACCGTGCCGGACACCTTCGATGGCGTCGCGAAGATCTTGGTCGGTAGCGTGCTCATACACCAGCTGGGATGCGGGACTGCGGTGCCCGAGCAGTTCGTGAACGTCCCGCGCCGGCACTCCCGCCCGCTTCCAGCGGGTCGCCGCAGTATGCCGTGTCATGTGCGGATTCACCCGGACCCCCGCGCGGTCCGAGGAGCGGTAGAACATCTTGACGGCGTTGGAGTACTTCAACGCCTCCCCGGCATGGGACCGGGAATAGAGATTGACGAAGACCATCGGGCTGGAGTCCCGGGATAAGCGGTCGATGCGGTCCTCCAAATACAGGTGGTACAGGGTGCAGACCGCTTCGGTAACCGGGACCATGCGCGGATTCGAGGATTTGGACAGCGCGGCGTTGGGATTCTGCCGCCGCCGGACGTGGAGATGCGGCCCGGAGGACGCGCACCCGACGGCGCGCGAGTCATGGAAGAGATGCAGATCCTCTGTCCGCAGCCCCAGAGCCTCGCCGATCCGGACGCCCGTTTCGATCATCAGCGCCACCAGGAAACGGTCGCGCCGGTTGGTGATGGTCTCCAGTAAGGACTTCGCATCGGGTTCATCGAGCAGCTTTGGGGCTTCTTCGACTTCCTTGACCCGAACGGCCCGGGACCTGGAAACCTGGCCCGGCAGGAGCCTGTCACCGGAAAAGCCGTATGCGATTCTGGTCTCGTAGAAACCCGCGGCCGACATGTAGAACTGGGTTATTGCCGCGGCGTACTGGTTCATCGTTTTACCGCTCCGGTAGCGCGGCTCACGATATTCCGCGTCCCCTTCCAGGACGGGTAACGCAGTGACGGCGAGTTCCCGGATGAACCGGGAAACGACTGGCACGCCCTCCGTCCAGTCCAACCGGGCCGGACCGAGCCAGGTGAAGAAAGCGGCCAGGCGCTGCGCGTATGCCCGGATGGTGTTGGTGGACCCGGCAGAACCCATCAGGTAGTGAAGGTAGGCGCTGGCCTCAGGATGCAG
>DIZT01000221.1 GCA_002427975.1 Micrococcaceae bacterium UBA6021
CGGTCTCCGAGCGACGACATCGTCAAGGAGGTGGTCTCACCGATCACCGGCACTGCATGCCTGATCAGCCCCCGCCTGATGGGATCGAGCAGCAGGTCCCCCAGCCCCGCGAGAGGACCGCCCACCACGATCACCTCCGGGTTGATCAGATTGGCCACGTTGCCCAGGGCGCGTCCGACTGCCAGGCCCGCATCGTCCACCACCCTGAGCGTTGCGGAGTCGCGTGCAAGGGCTTTCCGCACGATGTCCGCGGGTGTCAGCGGAGGGTCTTCCCCACGGCCGAGCAGCTCGATCATGGTGGTGGTTGAGGCAATGGTTTCCAGGCAACCACGGTTGCCGCAGCGGCAGACGAGCCCGTGCTCATGGATGGTGGCGTGGCCGATTTCGCCGGTGATGCCCACGTTGCCATAGTAGGGGGCACTGTTGAGGATCAGGCCCGCGCCGATGCCCGAACCGATCTTGAGGAACATCAGGTTGCTGACTCCCGTATGCGGTCCCCACGTGACCTCCGACCAGGCTCCGAGATTGGCGTCGTTGTCAACGAAGACGGGGATTTTGAGGGTGTCCTCCAGGTGTTGGAGGATGTTGATTCCCACCCATTCGGGGAGGATGGCACCCTGCGCGACGGTGCCGGTCCGGCGATCGATGGGTCCCGGAATTCCGACGCCGGCACCTACCACCAGGCTCCGGTCCACACCGCCTTCCTGAAGCAGTTTATCCAGCAGTGCAACAGCCGCCTGGATGCCTTCCTCGGCCTGGTGGCCCAAGGGGAGCATGACGGATTCCTCGGCGATCACCTCATAACTCAGGGACGCCAGCACCACGCGGAGATGCCGCCGGCCGAAGTCGATTCCCACTGCCACGGCACCGTTGCTGTTGAGCCTTACGTTGAGCGCCCGGCGGCCGGAACTGGTGATCGGTTCTGTTGAGGCCAGGCCTGTGTCCTGCATGATTTTGACGATGTTGGAGACCGTGGCGGTTGAGAGCCCGGTCTGGCGCGCAAGCTCGGCCTGGGTGGCTGGACCGCTCATGAGTGTCTCGATGATCCGTTGCTGGTTCAGCTGCCGGAGGGCGGACTGGGATCCCGGATTCTTTGTCTTACTCTTCGTTGAGCGTGCTGTTGCGGACATGAAAGAAGATTGCCCTATTTTGACTATTGCAGTCAAGAAGTTAACGCAAGGAGTCTGCCGGATGAACCAAAATGTCGGGACGATCCGTCCGTTCTGAGGCTTTGGCCGGTGCAATTGGCCCGAGGTGCCGTGGAGGGCCGGTGGCTAGGCTGGAAAAAGCGGACGCACTCCTCCTGCGGCCGTTCCGATGATGTGAGGTGGTAACGGTGCTGCTGGCCCTGATGCAGGCAAACGCCCGCGTACTCGACGTAGGTGCAAACTGCGCCGCCCTGGATGCGGCTGCCGGGGCGGCTGCCGCGGAGGGCGCAGCGGTCCTGTTGACCCCTGAACTGTTTCCCGTGGGCTACGCCCCGCTGCGGCTCCGGGCGGAGCTGGACCCCGCCGGGCTTCCGGCCATCCGGGAGACGCTGTCGGGCATCGCGCGCCGCCACGGGATCGCCCTGGTGTACAGCCTCCCGTCCGTCACGGACGGGGGCCGCTGGCACATCACGTCCACACTGGTGGACGCCACCGGGGCTGAACTTCTCAACTATGCCAAGGTCCACCTTTTTGGTGATGAGGAGCGTGCAGCCTTCAGCCCCGCAAAGGCGGGTCCCGCCGTCGTCGACTTCAACGGGTTCCGGACGTCCATGGTGATCTGCTACGACGTGGAATTTCCGGAAACGGTCAGGGCCGCGGCGCTGGGCGGGGCAGAGCTGCTCCTGGTGCCCACCGCGCTGGCGCACGGCTTCGAGAGCGTTCCCCAGGTGCTGCTGCGGGCCCGCGCACTGGAAAGCCAGCTGACAATCGCCTATGCCAACCACTCTGGAATCGAGGAGGACTGCGAATTCCTTGGCGGCAGTGTCATTGCGGGACCGGACGGTTCGGTGCTGGCGACGGCGGGACCGGGGGCCGGAATCCTGTACGCCGAGGTGGCTACGGACGCGGCCCGGAAAGCCCGTGATTTGGTGCCCTATCTCCGCGAACGCCGCCCGGAGCTCTACCGGTCCTGGGGCGTCTGAGGCAACTGGACCGCCCCGTGCCCCAGGCCGTCCACGTACTGCAGGGCAATCCATAGTTCAGCCCGCACCTGGGCGGAGCCAAGGTCCATGTCCAGCAGCTCGGCCAGGGCGTTGATCTGGCGCCGCACGCTGTTCCGGTGAATCCCCAGCACTTTGGCTGTGGCATCCCAGTTGCCGTTTTCACCCAGCCAGGACTTCAGGACACTGAGCTGGGAGCTGCGGCGGTCAGGCTCCTGGGCCAAGACCGGTTCAAGCAGCCTGGCAGCCAGCATAGTGCCGGCGCCGCGGCCCAACAGCCCCGTGACTGACCACGTGACGTCGTCCACGCGCACACTTTCTCCGCTTGCCTGAACGCGGGACCGCAGCGACGCCGCGCGCTGGTAGGCGGCAGGAAGGCCCGCCATTTCCGTGGGATCGCCCACCACCAGGCGCCAGCCGAGATTCTCCACCTCATGCAGCAGCGTGTCGTCCACCTTGAAGCGGGTGACGGCGGCAAACCCGTAGTCCGTCAGTTCCACCATCTTCGTGTCGAACAGCCTGCGCCACTGCAGCAACTCCCTGACAGGGCCATCCGCCGACGCTGGCGCCGATGCGTCCGCCCGCACGCCCTGAACCACGCGGACGGCACCGGAGCGCGTTCCGGACACGCTTTGCGCCAGGAGGTCCCTGAGGACGTTCAGCTGCCGGGTTGAGCCGGTGGCCAGGCTCTCCGGATGGAGCAGGAGGGCCGTTGCCAGCTGGCTGGGGGCGAGTGAGCCGCTGGTTCGCTGGCGCACCAGCAGTTCCAGCAGCCCCACCACCGAGGACACCACGCTGTTCTGCGCCGGGGTCAGCGGCTTGTCCGTGCCCAGGATGAGGGCCCCGAGGGTGGCGTCCTTGGTGCTCCGGAGGGGATGGCCGAACACCAGGGCCGAGCCGTGGATGTCGAAGGATTCGGTTTC
>DIZT01000187.1:0-2466 GCA_002427975.1 Micrococcaceae bacterium UBA6021
CCGCGCCAGCTGGAGCGCTGGTGGGGTCCGCCCACCTGGCCGGCCACGTTTGAGGAGTTCGATTTCCAGCCTGGCGGAAAGGCCGGCTACTACATGACCGGCCCCGAGGGGGAGAAGGCTGGCGGCTGGTGGCGCTTCACCGCCATCGAGGCGCCGGGCAGGCTTGAGTTCGACGACGGTTTCGCCGATGACGACGGCGCCCCTTCGCAGACCATGGGAATCACCCATGCCGCCGTTGACCTTGAAGACCTCGGCGGCCGCACCCGGATGACCATCATGTCCACGTTCGAATCCGAAGAGCAGATGGAGCAGCTGGTCCAGATGGGCGTGGAAGAGGGCATGCGGGAGGCGGCGGGCCAGATCGACGCCCTCCTCGCCGAACACGCCCGCGCCTGAGCAGCGCCCGGTTCGAGGGCAAAAAAGGGGAGAGTACGACGGCGGGACGTCCCGCCGTCGTACTCTCCCCTTTTGTGGCGGCTGGGTTCGCCGTCTGGTGGCGCTACTTGGTGACCAGGAGTCCGGTGTCCCAGTTGAACTCGGAGAACTCGGGGTTGGCCTGCATGGTCATGAGGACGAACTGGAAGCCCTCGAGTTCGCGGGAGCGCTTGAGCGGGCCCACCACCAGCGGCCGCATGCCGGCGGCGCTGACGAAGCTGCTGACTGCCTGGTTGGCGTCCTCGTTGTCTCCGGCGATGAAGACATCCAGCGGCTGGCCGCCGGATTCGCCCGCCACCAGAGTGCCGGCGAAGGTGGTGTTGAAGGCCTTGACCACGTTGGCGCCTGCCGGGGCCAGGGCAGCGATCTCCTCGGCTGCGGAGGAGCCGGGCTCCACCACCAGGGAATCGAAGGTTTCGAAGTTGACCGGGTTGGTGATGTCCACGATGGTCTTGCCGGCGAGCTGGTCGCCGTAGGCGGTGACGACTGATTTGGCCGCATCGAACGGCACGGCGAGGACCACGATGCTGCCCTGCGGTGCGCCGGCGGTGGTGCCGGATGTGACCGCTGCGCCGAGTTCGCCGGCGAGGGCCTGTGCCTTGGCGGCGTCCTGGCCGAGGATTTCCACAGACTGTCCTGCTGCTACGGCGCGGGTGGCAATGCCACGGGCCATGTTGCCGTTACCGATGATGGTGATGTCAGTCATGGGATTCTTCTTTCCGAAAAGGCGGGCGAGGAGGGTTTTCATCAGGTTCTGTTCTGCTGGAGGACTACCACTTGAATCTACAACTAAATGTACACTTATTAAGTTGAAGCGTCAAGCATTTTCTCTAAGCGGTTTCCAGCCTGTTGGCCGTGTAGGCCGCCACGGCCTCGGGGCTGTGCAGGAAGTCGCGGAGTTGCGCGGCGCCGGCCGTGCGGGACGGATGGCTGCCGAGCGCGGTGGAGAAATCCGTGTACTCCTGGATGGCCTCCGGGAGGGGGCCAACGATCTTAGCCTCCGGAACGAGGATCAGTTCGCTGAGCTGGTGGATCGCGATGTCTGCCCTGCCGTCCAGCAGCGCCGCGGCCGTAGGTCCGGAATCAATGATGGTGCCCCGGGCCTTGACCTGCTCGGGAATGCCCAGACGTTCCAGCAGGCCAGCGAAATAGATCCCGCTGGGGCCGCTGCGTGAATAGGCCACGGAGCGGGCGGACGTCACGGCGGCGATAAAGGCCTCCACCGTGCTGATGTCAGGAATCGGGGCGTCAGGCGCCACTGCCACGCCCACCCCGGTCCGGGCAGCGGGCCTGGGCTCCGTCAGGATGTTGGCGGCCACCAGGTCCGCCAGCGAACCGGTGATGCCTGCCATCACGTCCGGCCGGGCTCCGGACTCGATCCGCGTCAAAAGCCGGAACGTAGGCTCAAAGACGGCTTCGACCGGCGTCCCGCCGGCCTTGAGGAACGCGGGGAGGATAAGGTCCTGCACTGCCTGCTTGAGCGCAAAAGCGCAGAAAAAAGTGATGGGCCGGGTGTTATCGGTTGGCGTAGGGGTGTTCATCGGAGTCCTTAAAGTAGCGCGCGCTCCCACAAGGATTACCTTGCGGGAACGCGCCCTGCTTGTTTATTAAGCCTGATCTCCCCGGCGGCGTTGCTGACTAGTGCGTCAGGTCCTTGCCCTTCGTTTCAGGGATGGTGAAGACAAACCCGATGCTGATGGCCAGCAGGACCACCGCGTAGACGTTGAACAGGCTGGTTGCCCCGATGGAGCCGAGCCAGGTCTGCAGGTACGGTGCCGTGCCGCCGAAGACTGCAACACAGATGGAATATGGGACGCCTACACCGACGGTACGGATCTTGGTGGGGAACAGTTCGGCGTAAACGGCCGGTACGATTGCTGCGCTGCCGGCAATGAAGAACAGCATGACGGACATGCTGACCGCCAACTGCCAGGGCGAATCCTTCAGCAGCCAGGTCATGGGGAAGTGGAGCAATGCTCCGCCGGCCGCGCTGATGATCATGACCGGCTTGCGGCCGATCCGGTCAGAGAG
>DIZT01000187.1:2645-4465 GCA_002427975.1 Micrococcaceae bacterium UBA6021
GCGTAGCTCGGGGCAACGACACCCCAGATGTAATACACCACGGTCAGGCCGACGGTCAGGCCGATGACCTGCACCGCCTGCTTGCGGTGGCGGTAGATCTGCGGCCACATCGGTTCGCGCTTTTCCGTGGCTGATTCGGCCACGAAGGCCTCGGTCTCCTTCATGCGGGCCCGCATGACCAGAGCGTACAGCCCGATCGCACCACCGATCAGGAACGGAATGCGCCAGCCCCAGGCGTTCATGTCAGCCTTGCTCAGGACGCCGGTCAAGATGGCGCCGAGGATTGTTCCGGCCAGGATGCCCACTGTTCCGGAGGTGTAGATAAGTGTCGCCCAGAAGCCGCGCTTTTCCTTGGGGGCCATCTCGGACAGGTACGTCTGAGACGACGGCAGCTCGCCGCCGTGCGCCAGGCCCTGGATGAGGCGGGCTACCAGCAGCAGGACCGAAGCAAAGGCCCCGACCGCCTGGAACGTGGGCGCGACGCCGATCAGCAGGCTGCCCACTGCCGCGAGTCCGACAGCGAACGTCATGGAGGTCTTGCGGCCGATCCGGTCCCCAATCCAGCCGAACACGAAGCCGCCGAACGGACGGGCAACGAACCCGACGGCGAAGATCGCCAGCGTTGCCAGGACGGCCGACGTCGGATCCGCGTTGCTGAACAGTGCACCGGCGATGAAGGGCGAGAAGGTGGCGTAGATGGCCCAGTCGTACCATTCAACGGCGTTGCCGATTCCGGTGCCGATGAGGGTCCGCAGATGGGACTTGTGAACCTGGACGTCGGCTGGGACGCCTGCTGTTGTGGTCATTGTGTGCTCCAGGATGTGACGGGAAAGTCAGTTGGCGGCGGCCGAGGCCAGGACAGCGATGCGGGAGACGGCCAGCTCTGCGTAGAGCGCTGCGCCGTCGGAGAGTACGCCGTCGTCGAAGGCGGCGTAGGGGGAGTGGTTGAATGCGGTTGCCGTGTGGTCGGCGCCGGGGGCGACGGCGCTGAGGCCGACGAATGCCCCTGGTACTTCCGCGATCACCCTCGAAAAATCCTCGGATCCACTGAGCGGGGTGGCCCACCGGGTGAGGCGCGAGTGTCCAAAGAGGTTTTCGATGGTCTTCTCTGCGGTGTGTGTTTCGTCGTCGTCGTTGACGGTGAGGGGGTATTCGCCACGGTAGTCGACGTCCACCTCGAGGCCGTGGGCAGCGGCGATGCCCTTCAGCAGGGTGGGAACGGCGGACATCATCCGTGCCCTGGAGGCATCCGAGAAGGTTCGGACAGTGGCTTCGATGCGCGCCGATTCCGGAATGATGTTGCGCTTCGTGCCTGCCTGGAGGACGCCGACCGTCAGGACCACGGGATCGAACATGTTGAACTGGCGCGTGATCATCACCTGCAAGGCCGTCACCATTTCTGCGGCCGCGGTGACCGGGTCCTTGGCCGCGTGCGGGGCCGAGCCGTGGCCGCCGGCGCCCAGGACCGTCACGGTGAGGGCATCCGAGGCGCTCAGCATGACGCCCGGTTTGGTGCAGAACCGGCCGTGCGGCTCCAGGGCCGAAAACACGTGCATCCCATAGGCGGCATCAACCCGGCGCCCGGCCGCGTCCAGGACGCCTTCGCGGATCATGTGGCCCGCTCCGTCAAAGCCTTCCTCGCCGGGCTGGAACATCAGCACAACGTCGCCGGCCAACTGGTGCCGGCGCTCCGCCAAAAGCGTGGCTGCTCCGGCGAGCATGGCGGTGTGGAGGTCGTGGCCGCACGCGTGCATGGCGCCGTCAATCTTGGACGTGAACTCGACGCCGGTCCGCTCCTGGACGGGGAGGCCGTCCATGTC
>DIZT01000187.1:4545-7553 GCA_002427975.1 Micrococcaceae bacterium UBA6021
TCCTGATGCAGCTCGTGGCGGAACCGGGCGATCTCGTCCTGCAGTTCCTTGGCATCGGTGGTGATCGACATCTGCTCTCCTCATTCCTGAACGGTTGGTCAGTGACCTGTTCCCATTGTGGAGTGATGTGGTTCACAAGCTCCGAAATAGCTCGAAAAAATCAAAAGTATGATGGAAATGCAGGATTCATTCACTGTGGAGGGTGACGAAGTGGTGCTCAGCGAGGAGGACCTGGCCCTGATCAACGCGCTGCAGATTGCGCCGCGGATCAGCTGGTCGGATGCAGCCGATGTGCTGGGGGTGCATGCCACCACGCTGGCCGCGCGCTGGGACAGGCTGAAGTTGTCGGGGGCGGCCTGGACGACGGCCCACCTGATCGGCGATCCCAAGCAGATGTGCCTGGCGCTGGTGGACGTGGACTGCGAAATGCGGCTGCGGGCCGAGGTGACCGCGGCGCTGGCTGCGATCCCGGAAGTGGTCACGGTGGAGGAAGCTGCAAGCAACAGGGACCTCATGCTGACGGTCATAGCGCCTACTTTGGCCGGGTTTACGGATGATGTGCTTCCGCGGTTCAAGGAAATCCGCGGGCTGCTGAAGTACCGGACCTCGCTATGTACCCGCCTGCACTCCGGTGGCTATGGGTGGCGGCTCAACATTCTGGACAAGGCGAAGCAAAATGCGCTCAAGGCGTTGGCCGGTCCCGAGGCCGCCGGTTCGGCAGCCCCGATGTCCGGAGCGCCACTGCCGGCCAGCCACCTGGATCTGATCCCTTTCCTTGCGCGGGACGGGCGCGCCGGCGCCGCGGACATCGCCCGGAGCCTGGGCAGGAGTCCGGCGACAGTCCAGCGGCAGCTTAACAGGGTGCTGTCCAGCGGGCTGCTGTCCTTCCGTTGTGAAATGGCCCAGAAGTTCTCCGGCTACCCGGTGAGCTGCCAGTGGTTTGCCAACGTCCCGCCGGGCCAGCACGAGGCCGCTGCCGCCGAACTCCGCAGCCTCCGCACCGTCCGGCTCAGCGCGTCCACGACGGGGAGCACAAATTTTGTCATCCTCATGTGGCTGCATTCGCTGGCCGATGTGATGAACGCCGAATTGGCCCTCCAGCAGCGCATCCCGCAGATCGAGCTCGTGGAGAGCGTGGTGATCCTGAACACCGCCAAGCGGGTGGGCTGGATGCTGAACCCGGATTCGACGGCGAGCGGCGCCGTCGTGGTCACAGGAATTCAGGTGTCGTAGCCAATGGGCGGGGCGGGCTACTTCAGGCGGCGCCTGGAACGCGCCGTGGAACTGCGCTCCTACCGCGGAGCGGGGATCAGCGCCGAGGAAGAGGCGGAGCTCGCGGCGATAGACGAGGCAGAGCGGCAGAAACGCGGGAAAGTCGACGACGCCGCACGGGCCGAATACCTCATCCGTGACGCCATGGCCCAGGGCAAGTTCGACAACCTCAAATACGCCGGAAAACCCATCCCCGGGCTCGGTGAGGCCTTCGATCCGGACTGGTGGGTCAAGGGGCTGATCCAGCGTGAAAACATCAGCGGCCTGGGCCCCAAAGCCATCCTGCTCCGGACCGAGGACGCCGAACTGGACGGCAGGCTTGATGACCAGTTCACCGAAAAGCAGGTCAGGGACATCCTTGCTGACTTCAACGCCCGGGTGATCGACGCCCGCCGCCAGCTCCAGGGCGGGCCGCCGGTCATCACCAAAACGCGTGACGTCGACGCCGAAGTGGCGCGCTGGCAGGAACGCCGCGCGGCCCGCGCGCCCGCCGCGCCGCCGGAACCGGAGCCACAGCGCTCCTGGTGGCAGCGGCTCTGGCGCGTAACCACCTAGGGGAACGGACGACGGCGGGCAGCTCCCGGCGTCGTCCGCTTCTGTCAGCGCGCCGGCGATGGCGTGGGGGAGGGCGGGGAAGCCGCCCGCGGGGCCGGGAACGGGTTCGCGGGGTAGAGCGGGGCAACCTTCAGCATGTAATTGACCCACTGCGGTCCGGCAATCATCCACCCGTCAAGACTGGGGTAGAACTGGCCGTTGATGGTCACGTTCTGGCCGGCGCGCTGCTGGCCGTTCAGGGCGTCGCCGAAGAAGGATGCGGTGACCAGTCCCGAGGTGTAGCCCACCACCCAGGTGGAGCCGTTGTTATTCGACGTACCGGTCTTGGCGGCGGTCGGCATGAGGGTTTGGATCTTGGGGTTGATCCACACTCCGGAGCCCATCTTCAGGACATCCTGAAGCACTGAGTTCACGCCGCGGGCGACTTCCGGGTTGACCGCGTCGCGGCAGTCGCTGGCCTGCGCGGGAAGTTTGGCGCCCGTCACGTCCGTCACCTCAACCAGGGCGATGGGGGAGCAGTACCGGCCGTCGCTGGCGAAGGTGGCGAAAGCATTGGCGAGGTGGACCGGGGCGACGCCGGTGGCTCCCAGCAGGTTGCCCAGCTGGTGCATGTTGATCTGGGCGCCGTCCAGGCCGCTGTGCAGCCCCACGGCGTCGACCATTTTCTGGATGCCGCAGAAGTCCAGCTGCGTTGCCGAGGCGAACGTGGCCGTGTTGATGGAGTTGTACAGCCCGTAGTTGACGGGCATAGGCCGGTAGAAGCCGTCCTCGGCGTTCTGCAGGTCATCGGCGGCGCCCAGCTCCGGGGTGTTCTGCGCCGTGCTGTAGGCACCCAGCACCTTGCCGCAGCTGGAGCGCCATGGGAAGCCCACAGGGTACACCCGCCGCGAAGCGTCCACGATAGCGGTCAGCGATTTGCCCTCGTTCAGCCACTCGGCGAACGTGAACGGCTTCATGGTGGAGCCCGGCTGGAAGCCGCCGGCCCCGTTGAGGTCATTGCCCGCGGCGTCGCGGGAATCCACGTTGAAGTTCAGCTGCGTATCGAATTTCCCCTCGGCCGGCAGGAAGACCGTGTTCTGCGCCATGGCCAGGATCTTCCCCGTTCCCGGCTGGACCGACACCAGGGCCGCGCCCCAGCGGTCAGGATTCGGCACGACGGTGCTGTCCACCTGCGCCTGGGC
>DIZT01000187.1:7620-10088 GCA_002427975.1 Micrococcaceae bacterium UBA6021
TACAGCTTCCGCTGGCGCTCGATCAGGCTGGTGCCGTAGGCCGGGTTGTTCAGGATCAGATGCGAAATATAGTCGCAGAAGTACGGGGCCATGGAGGCATGGGCGCAGCCCTGTTTTCCGGGGCTGAGTTTGAGTTCCAGGGGAGTGGCCACGGCCGCATCATGGTCCGCCGGCAGGATCTTGCGCAGCTCCAGCATCTTCGCCAGCACCTGGTTCCGGCGGCTGATGGCCTGGTCGGGGTTGACCACTGGATTGTAATAGCTGGGGCTGTTGACCAGCCCGGCCAGCAGGGCGGCCTGCGGCAGTGTCAGGTCCGCGGCCGTGGTGCTGAAGAAGTACCGTGCCGCCGCCTCGATCCCGTAGGCCTCGCCGTTGAAGAATACGAGATTCAGATAGCCCTCAAGGATCTGGTCCTTGCTGAACTTCTTCTCCAGCGCAATGGCCAGCTTCATTTCGCGGAGCTTGTCCCCGATGCTCTTCTGCCCGCTGAGGACCACCTCGTCGCCCTTGTCCTGGGACAGGAAGGCCTCGTTGATCACGTTCGTGACGTATTGCTGGGTGATCGTGGAGGCGCCCTGCTGGCCCTTTTGCGTCAGGTTGAAGATGGCGGCCCTAAGGATCCCTTGTGGATCGATGCCTGGATGCTCATAGAAGCGGCTGTCCTCAATCGCCACGATGGCGTCCCGGATGTAGGGGGACATCCGGTCCAGGGGGACCTTGATGCGGTTCTCGGTGTAGAACGTGGCGATCGTCTGGCCGTCCGCAGTGAGGACTTTCGTGGATTGCGACGGCGGTTCAACGAGCAGTTCGGAGGGGAGATTATCGAAGTAGCTGATGGAGTTGCTGACCCCGAAGCCTGCCGCCGCAACGGCCGGGACCACAAGGCTGGCGGCCAGGACGCCGCACATGGCGCTCGCAGCGAAGAATCCGATGACCCTGGCCAGGGTGGCGGCCAACCGGTGCCTGCGTTTCCTCTGCTGCGCCATTGTTTAGCCTTCAAACTCGCGACGTGTGATCAGGATACGCCGTTCCGGCTGCCTTCATCCAGATACCGGATCAACTGATGCCAAGACGGAATCTTGCGTTGCTACGGGGCCACATTGGGTCTTGTCATCCGATACTTACCGATATATCGTTAAGTATCGGTGAGTTGATGACCGATAAATACTCAATCAGACGGAAGGACGATGCCACCATGAAAGGCATACACGACGACAAGTTTTTGGAACCGCAGTACGGGCGGGGGCGGTTTGAACGCGGCAGGGGGCGCCGCGGACCGCACGGCCACCGGGGCGGAGGGTTCGGCCCGGGCTTTGGGCCCGGCGGTGGATTTGGACCCGGATTCGGGCCGGGCGGAGGGTTCGGTCCCGGGTTCGGTCCCGGTCCCCGGCGGGCAGGCAGGGGGGACGTCCGGTGGGCCATCCTGTCGCTGCTGGGCGAGGCCCCGTCCAACGGTTATGGCCTGATCAAGACCATCGCAGGGAAAACGTCGGGCGCCTGGCGGCCCAGCCCCGGGTCCATCTACCCCACACTCCAGCAGCTGGTGGACGAGGAACTCATCGCACCCCTCAGTGAGGGCCGGCGGACCGACTTCGCCCTCACGGATGCCGGCAAGGCCTACGTGGCCGAGCATGCGGAGGAGCTGGAGAACGCCTGGAACAGCGACGCCGAAGGATCAGGGCCCGCTTTCCACCAGAGTGTGGGAAAGCTAATGGGCGTCATTCATCAGTTCCGTGCGGCCGCCACCGAGGAGCAGCGTACTGCTGCGGTGGAAAAGCTCGACGAAACGCGGCGCGCGCTATACCGGATCCTGGCCGACTGACCAGGATCCGGCCGAGCGAGGGGCGCTACTTACTGCTAGGCGAAGGTGTCTTCCTTAGCGGGATGAGAGGCTCCAGCGGCACCTGCATAGGCGGCGACAGGTACGCCGAGGCCGTGGCCCAGCGGGTTGAAGTGGCGCCGGTGGTCATGGAGTAACCCCACAGGACCCACACAACTCCTACGATGCCGGCGGAGATGAAGCTCATCATGATCATGTTGAGCGCTGCCTTGGCCCGCGTCATGCCGCCGTAAAAGAGACCGAGTCCGGGGGTCATGAGCAGCACCATTGCCGCCGCGATCATCAGCCAGACGTGTTGCGCAGTGATCTCCACCGGTGGGCCCCTTCTCATTGATCCTGAATGCGGGGACTTCCTGCCTGGCCCCGCGCAATTCCCCTGATCGATACTCCCGGCGTCGCGGGCCTGTGGATCGGGGACCAGGGTTTCGAGGACATTAACAGCGGCTCACCGCTGCGAAGCCTTGCCCTTACTGCCGGTAGCCTTCCACCTCGCTGACGGGACGTTCGGCAGCAGCATTCGGGTTCTCCCCGGATTCGCTCTTGGCGCGGCGCTGGCGGAGCAGGTCCCAGCATTGGTCCAGGCTTTCTTCGATGTGCTTGAGCCGCGCATGGTCCGTCTCTTTGCCGC
>DIZT01000187.1:10208-12005 GCA_002427975.1 Micrococcaceae bacterium UBA6021
GCTCGAAATGGCAGGTCCCATCCTGGAAGTGATGACCTGGCTGTGCCTGCCTCCGGGGCTTGCCCTGCTTGTCTACTCCGGCGTCCTGCGCCGGTTTGTGCACCCGTGGACCGTGGCGGAGGCGGTGGTCTACGCGGACGCCACCGGGACGGGCTTCCGCTGGTTTGACCGCAGGTACCAGGTGCACCACGCCCCGATGTCGCCCCATGACATCAAGGACCTGGCCGTGGGCGACCCCCTGCCGATCTACTACCACCCCAAACGCCCCACCCAGTGGCAGACCGCAGCACCCGAAGCAGCGGGGCGGACCGCCGTCGTACTTGGCCGCATCCTCACCGGGATCGGTGCCGCGGCGCTTATCGCCGGTTTCTTCCTGCCGATGTTCTGACTGCTGGATAGGGCCATCCGGCACTGGTGGTGAGGATGTGCGTTCCTTAGCGTAAGGCCCATGGCTGCTGGACCCCATGCGGGGATAGACGGACCCGCATCAGATGCGATGTTGAAGCTGGGCCGTTTCTTCACAAAATGGGACCAGACCGACGACGGCAGGGCGGTGTTCCGGGAGGGTGGCCGAAAAGGCGACATCTTCTACCGCGACCGCTGGAGCCATGACAAGGTGGTCCGCTCCACGCACGGCGTGAACTGCACCGGATCCTGTTCCTGGAAGGTATACGTCAAGGACGGCATTATCACCTGGGAGTCCCAGCAGACCGATTACCCTTCGGTGGGCCCGGACAGTCCTGAATATGAACCAAGAGGCTGCCCGCGCGGGGCAGCCTTTTCCTGGTACACCTATTCGCCCACCCGGGTCCGCTTCCCCTATGCCCGCGGCGTCCTGGTGGAGATGTACCGGGAGGCGAAGGCCCGGCTGGGGGACCCAGTGCTCGCTTTCGCCGAGATTGCGGGGGACCCTGAACGGCGCCGCCGCTACCAGCAGGCCCGCGGCAAGGGCGGCCTGGTGCGTGTTTCCTGGCAGGAAGCGATCGAGATCGCAGCAGCCGCCCACGTGAACACGATCAAGACCTACGGCCCGGACCGCTGCGCCGGGTTCTCGCCCATTCCCGCGATGTCCATGGTCTCGCACGCTGTCGGTACCCGGTTCATCCAGCTGATCGGCGGGGTGATGACGTCCTTCTACGACTGGTACGCGGACCTGCCCGTGGCCAGCCCGCAGGTTTTCGGCGACCAGACGGACGTCCCGGAATCGGGGGACTGGTGGGACGCACAGTACCTCATGATGTGGGGCTCCAATGTGCCGGTCACCCGGACCCCGGACGCCCACTGGATGGCCGAGGTGCGGTACCGCGGCACCAAGGTGGTCACGGTCAGCCCGGACTACGCGGACAACACCAAGTTCGCTGACGAATGGCTGCCCGCCCAGGCCGGAACCGACGCCGCGCTCGCCATGGCCATGGGCCATGTCATGCTCAAGGAGTTCTTCGTCGACCGAGACGTGCCGTTCTTCTCCGATTACGTCCGGCAGTACACGGACCTGCCGTTCCTGGTCCGGCTGGTACAGCGCGACGACGGTTCCCTTACGCCGTCGAAATTCCTCACCGCCAAGGACCTCCCGGCCGAAGCCGGGGCTGAGGATGCGGCGTTCCGCACCGTGCTGTTCGATAAGAAGACCGGGCACCCTGCAGTCCCGAACGGCTCCATCGGTTTCCGCTATTCCGGCAGCGGCGAGGGCAAATGGAACCTGGACCTCGAGGGGATCGAACCAGCGCTGTCGCTGCGTGAAGTGTCCGGTGAGAGCGCCGAGATCCTGCTGCCCTGTTTCGAACAGGCTGACGGCAC
>DIZT01000187.1:12205-14528 GCA_002427975.1 Micrococcaceae bacterium UBA6021
CTCCCGGGAGAGTGGGCAGCGGGCTACGACGACGCCTCGACGCCCTACACCCCGGCCTGGCAGGAGGAGATCACGTCCGTCCCGGCGCAGGCCTGCATCCGGGTGGCCCGTGAGTTTGCACGCAACGCGGAAGAGTCCAAGGGCCGTTCGATGATCATCATGGGCGCCGGGATCTGCCAGTGGTTCCACGGTGACACGACCTACCGCGCAGTGCTTGCCCTCGTGATGCTTACCGGCTGCATGGGCCGCAACGGTGGCGGCTGGGCACATTACGTTGGCCAGGAAAAGACCCGGCCGGCCACCGGCTGGGTGTCTCTAGCGAACGCCCTGGACTGGTCCCGGCCGCCGCGGACCATGATCGGCACCGGCTACTGGTACATGCATACGGACCAGTGGCGCCAGGATGGCTACTCCGCGGACGCGCTGAAATCCCCGCTCTCCACCGGAGCCCTCGACGGCATGCACACTGCAGACGCGCTGGCCCAGTCCGCACGGCTCGGCTGGATGCCGTTCTATCCGCAGTTCGACCGGAATCCGCTGGACCTCGCCGACGAGGCGGAGGCCGCCGTCGCCGCCGGCACCGCGAAGGACACCCCCGGCTACATCGCGGACGCGCTCAAGAACCGCACCCTGAACCCGGCGATTGAGGACGTGGATGCCCCGGAGAACTGGCCGCGGACCCTCGTGCTGTGGCGCTCAAACCTGTTCGGCTCCTCCGCCAAGGGCAACGAGTACTTCCTGCGGAACCTGCTGGGAACCCACAACAACGTGCTGGGAAAAGATCACGCCGAAGGGCTCAAGCCCAAGGACGTGAAATGGCACGAGCACGCGCCGGAAGGAAAACTGGATCTGCTTGTGTCCGCGGACTTCCGGATGACCTCCACCACGCTGTTGTCCGACGTCGTGTTCCCGGCCGCCACGTGGTACGAGAAGCACGACCTGTCCTCCACGGACATGCACCCCTTCGTGCACGCGTTCACCCCCGCGATCGACCCGCCGTGGGAGACCAAGACGGACTTCGACACGTTCCACCTGCTGGCCCAGGAGTTCTCCCGGCTGGCCAAAACGCACCTTGGCGTCCGCCGGGACCTGGTCAGCGTTCCGCTGCAGCACGACACCCCCGGCCAGCTCGCCCAGCCCGGCGGGATCGTGCGGGACTGGCGGGTCACGTCCATCCCCGCGGTGCCGGGGCAGAACATGCCCGTCTTCTCCGTGGTGGAGCGGGACTACACCGCCATCGCGGACAAGCTGGCCGCCGTCGGGCCGCTGGCCGACAAACTGGGATTCACGGTCAAGAACGTCACCTACAAACTCGCCGGTCCGTTGGAGCGGCTCAGCCGCTCCAACGGCGTGATGCTAGGCGGGGCCGCGGACGGCCGCCCGGCAATCGACACGGACGCGAAAATGGCCGAGGCGATCCTTGCCTTCTCCGGCACCACCAACGGCGCGCTCTCCGTGCAGGGCTTCCGAGACCTGGAAATCCGCACCGGACGGAAACTGGCGGACCTTTCCGAAGGCTCCGAGGAGAAGTTCATCACCTTCGCCCAGACCCAGGCCGGCCCGGTCCCGGTGATCACCTCGCCGGAATGGTCCGGCTCCGAGACCGGCGGCCGGCGCTACGCCCCGTTCACCATCAACGTCGAGCGGCTCAAGCCTTGGCACACGCTGACCGGGAGGATGCATTTCTTCCTGGACCACGACTGGATGATCGACATCGGCGAGGCCCTGCCGATCTTCCGGCCGCCTCTTGACATGCACCGCCTCTTCGGCGAACCACGGCTTGGCCAGAACGGGGCCATGGAGGTGGTGGTACGGTACCTGACGCCGCACTCCAAATGGTCCATCCACTCCGAATACCAGGACAACCTGTTGATGCTCTCGCTCTCCCGCGGCGGCCCCACGGTGTGGATGAGCCCTTCGGACGCCGGCGCCATCGAGGTCAAGGACAACGACTGGGTGGAATGCGTCAACACCAACGGGGTCCTGGTGGCCCGGGCTGTGGTCAGCCATCGAATGCCCGCAGGGGTGGTCTACGTCCACCACGCGCAGGAACGCACCATCGACGTACCGAAGTCCGAGGCAACGGGACGGCGCGGCGGCATCCACAACTCGGTAACCCGCCTGCTGGTCAAGCCCTCGCACCTGATCGGCGGCTACGCCCAACTGACCTACGCGTTCAACTACCTTGGCCCCACCGGGAACCAGCGTGACATGGTTGCCACCGTCCGCCGTCGTTCACAGGAGGTGCGGTACTGATGCGTGTTATGGCCCAAATGGGCATGGTCATGAACCTGGACAAATGCATCGGCTGCCACACCTGTTC
>DIZT01000187.1:14616-15161 GCA_002427975.1 Micrococcaceae bacterium UBA6021
TGGTTCAACAACGTCGAAACCCGCCCGGGGCAGGGATACCCGCGCCGCTACGAGGATCAGGAGAAGTGGCAGGGCGGCTGGGAGCTGAACAAGCGCGGCAAGCTGGTGCTGAAGGCCGGCGGCCGGGTGAAGAAACTCCTGGGGATCTTCGCCAGTCCGGTCCAGCCTGAGCTCAAGGACTACTACGAGCCATGGACCTACGACTACAAGACCCTGGTGGACGCGCCGCTGGGCGACGATTTCCCGGTGGCGCGGCCCAAGTCCCTGATCACCGGCGAGGACACCAAGATCACCTGGTCCGCGAACTGGGACGATGACCTCGGCGGAGCCCCCGAAATGGGCCATCTGGATCCCATCGTGGAGAAGGTCCGTCGCGAGTCCGAGGACAAAATCAAGTTCGCGTACGAGCAGACCTTCATGTTCTACCTGCCCCGCATCTGCGAGCACTGCCTGAACCCTTCCTGCATGGCATCCTGCCCCTCCGGCGCGATCTACAAGCGGGTGGAGGACGGCATTGTGCTGGTGGACCAGGACAAGTGCCGCGG
>DIZT01000187.1:15182-16103 GCA_002427975.1 Micrococcaceae bacterium UBA6021
ACCGGCAAGGCCGAGAAGTGCACGTTCTGCTACCCGCGGGTGGAGGTGGGGCTGCCGACCGTCTGCTCGGAAACCTGCGTGGGGCGGTTGCGGTACCTGGGGTTGTTCCTGTACGACGCCGACGCCGTCACCGCGGCGGCGTCCGTCACCGACCCCCAGGAACTCTATGACGCCCAGATGGACGTGCTGCTGGACCCGAACGATCCCGCCATCCAGGCCGAGGCCCGGGCCCAGAACATCCCTGAGGACTGGATCGACGCCGCGCGGCGCTCGCCGGTCTACGCCCTGGCCAAGGTCTATAAGGTGGCACTGCCGCTGCACCCTGAATACCGGACCATGCCGATGGTCTGGTACGTTCCACCCCTCTCGCCCGTCGTGGACCTGCTACGCGACCAGGGGCACGACGGCGAGGATGCCGGCAACCTCTTTGGCGCCATCGATGCGCTGCGCATCCCGGTGGAATACCTCGCTGAGCTCTTCACCGCCGGCGACGCCGACCGGGTCACCGCGGTGCTGAAGAAACTCGCGGCCATGCGCTCCTACATGCGCGGCATCAGCATGGGCAACGACCCCGACGACTCCATCCCGGAAGCCGTGGGCATGGATGGACAGACCATGTACGAGATGTACCGGCTGATGGCGATCGCCAAGTACGAGGAGCGCTACGTCATCCCCAAGGCGCACGTGGAACAAGCCCACGACCTTGAGGAGATGGGCTGCTCACTTGACTTCGACGGCGGGCCGGGCATGCAGGACTCCTCCCCGTTTGGCGAAGCCAGCGGCAGGCCCGTCCCCGTGGCGGTGGAAACCTTCAACGCCCTCCGGGACCGGCAGACCTCGGACTCCGCACCAGGCGAAATGACCCTGCGCGGCAGGGTGAATCTGCTCAACTGGGACGGAACAGGGGCCCCCTCGGGGCGG
>DIZT01000187.1:16169-16642 GCA_002427975.1 Micrococcaceae bacterium UBA6021
GAACAGGGGCCCCCTCGGGGCTGTTTCCGGAAAAACAGCGATTGCCGGAAACAGCCGGCGGGGCAACACCGGAAGCCGAACCTGCGGGGGAGGGGACGTGAGCCTGCGCAACCCCCGTGGCCGAACCGGCGGGGCAGGAGAAATGACCCGGCGCGAGAAGGTCGTCTACCTCGCGGCGGCGTGGTGCCTGTCCTACCCGGATGAAGAAATCGTCGGCCGGGTCCCTCTGATGCGTGCAGGGTTGGCTGAGTTTCCCGGCGCAAGCCAGGACTTCGATGACGTGCTGGAGCTGCTCGAATCCTCGGAGCCGATGGAGATCCAGGCATACTATGTGCGCGAGTTCGACCTCGGCCGGCGTCACGCGCTGCACCTGAGTTACTGGACAGACGGCGACACCCGGCGGCGCGGAGAAGTCCTGGGCACCTTCAAAAAGACCTACCGGCAAAGCGACATCCTGGTGGATACCCATGGAG
>DIZT01000187.1:16777-24399 GCA_002427975.1 Micrococcaceae bacterium UBA6021
CGCCTTGGTGGACCTGAAGGCCGGCCGCGAGCTGCTGACCCGTTACCGGGCGAGCCTGGAGATGCTCCGCTTCGGACTGCTCCGGGACGAGCTTCCGCATGCACGTATCCTGCAGGCCATCTGCACCACGTTGCCGGGGAAGTCCCCGGCGGACGAACAGGCCGTGATGCGGATGGCCGGATACGGCCCGCCCACTGAAGCTGTGGGCCTGGACCCCTACGATCCGCGCCTGCTGCCCGTGAAAGGGGCCTGACCATGCTCCCAGCCGAAACGGCGCCCGGCTCCGCCGTCGAACTCTCCGCACCGGACATCCTGCTCTGGGGAGCTCTTCCCTACATCATGGTGGTGGTCCTGGTGGGCGGGCTCGTGTGGCGCTACAAGTACGATCAGTTCGGCTGGACCACCAGGTCCTCGCAGCTTTATGAGTCCAAACTGCTGCGCATCGCGTCGCCGTTGTTCCATTTTGGGCTGCTCGCCGTTATCGCCGGCCATTTCTTTGGCCTCGTCATTCCCAAGGCGTGGACCGAGGCAGTAGGCATGAGCCAGGAGTTCTACCACTTCAACGCCCTTCTGGTGGGCGGGATCGCGGGCGTGGGAACGCTGGGCGGCATTCTTCTGCTCATCTACCGCCGCCGCACCACCGGGCCTGTGTTTATGGCCACCACCAAGAATGACAAGACCATGTACGTCGTCCTCACAGCGGCCATCGTGTTCGGGCTCTGGACCACCCTCGCGAGCGTTTTTGAGGGTGAGCAGGGGCACAACTACCGCGACACCGTGGCCCCTTGGTTCCGCTCGCTCTTTGTCTTCCAGCCGGACATCACGGCCATGGCGGCTGCGCCGTTTTCGTTCCACCTGCACACCCTGGTGGGTATGGCGCTGTTCGTCATCTGGCCATTTACCCGGCTGGTCCACGCCTTCACGGCACCGCTGCATTACCTCTTCCGCCCCTACATCGTCTACCGCTCGCGGGACAGGGACCGCGGCGGCAGCGCTGGGGCCGCCGCCGCGCGGACCTCAAGGACAGCCGCGCGCCGCGGTTGGTCCGCGGTCGGAACCCGCGACCGGGACACCCGGAACCGCTGACCCGCACCCGCAAGCGCCGCCGGAGTGTGAACCGGGCCGCTGAACAATATCAAGGAGCAAGCCGTGGCCGGAACTGAGCCGCAGACCATGTCCGCACCCGCCGGCCGGACGCTGAACCTGGTCCTCGCCACCTGTGCCTCCGTTGTGTGCTTCTGGGCCTGGAACTCCGTGGCCACGCTCGGCGCCTTCTACACGCAGAACCTCCATCTCAACCCGGCCACAACCGGCGTGCTCGTGGCCATGCCCGTGTTCGTCGGATCGCTGGGGCGGATCGTCGTCGGGACCCTGACGGACAGGTACGGCGGCCGCGCCATGTTCACGTTTGTCCTCTTGGCCACAATCCTCCCAATACTCCTTGTGGCGCTCGGCGGCACCTTGAGCTCCTTCGCGGTGGTGCTGGGCGCCGGCCTGCTGCTGGGAGTCGCCGGAACTGTCTTCGCCGTCGGAATCCCTTTTGTCAGCGGCTGGTACGAGCCTTCCCGGAGGGGCTTCGCGACCGGTATCTTTGGCGCCGGGATGGGCGGGACGGCGCTGGCCGCCTTCCTGAACCCCCGCCTCGTCGCCGGAATCGGATACTTCCCCACACACCTGCTGATCGCGGGGCTCCTGGCCATCATGGCTGCGCTCGTCTGGTTCCTCATGAAGGAGTCTCCGGGCTGGACCCGTAATAACACGCCCGTCATTCCCAAGCTCATGGACGCCGCCAAGACTCCGGTCACATGGAAGATGTGCTTCCTGTACGCCGTCGTCTTCGGAGGCTTCGTTTCCTTCGCCACCTACCTGCCCACCTACCTGCGGGATGTTTACAGCTTCGACCCAGCTGGAGCCGGCGCCCGCACCGCGGGGTTCGCCCTCGCGGCCGTGCTGGCACGGCCGGTGGGCGGTGTGCTCGCCGACAAGCTCGGGCCCAGACCCGTGGTGATCGTCTCGCTCGCCGCCGTTGCTGTCCTCGCGTGGGTGGTGAACCTGCAGCCCGACGGCGAAGTCCCCGCTGGACTGACGTTCGTGGCCATGGCGGCGGCTCTGGGATTGGGGACCGGAGGCGTGTTCGCCTGGGTGGGCGTGCTCGCCCCTCCCGGCAAGGTGGGCAGCATCAGTGGAGTGGTCAGCGCCGCCGGCGGCCTGGGCGGCTACTTCCCACCCTTGGTGATGGGTGCAACCTACGACGCCGCGACCCGCAGCTACTCGATCGGCCTGCTTCTGCTGGTTGCCACCGCCCTGGTGGCTTTGGGTTTCACCGCAGTGGCCCTGCGGGGTCCGGCAAAAACTGTCCACGTGGTGAAGGCCTAACCGGCCAGCACCACACCGATGCCGAGCGCGCCCAGCGCAAGTCCGGCAAAGGCAGTCCAGAGCACCGCGGACATGTCAGCCTCAACCCTTTCCTGGGAGATTCCCCGCGCCCTGGCGCTGTACCTCCGGCGCTGGGTCAGGTAAATCGCGGCCGCGGTGCCCGCCGAAACGCCGAACAAAAGCAGGATGGGGAAGCCGTGGCGGGGCAGCCAGCGCAGGAAGATGGCGCTGACCGTCACCAGCGCCATCATGGTCCGCCCCCACGCCAGCGTGGTCCGTTCGGGCTGTAGCCCGGGATCCCCGTGCGGCCCGGGGTCCGGAAGGCTGGTGCGGACCACGGGGCTAACGCCAGAGGATAAAGACGAGGACGACGGCGGCAGCCAGCGCCCCGGCGCCTGACAGCAGCGGCACGACGAGCGGCAGCGGGAGCGGAGTTTTGTTGCGCATGCTCCGTTCGACGCGGATCCAGCGCACTGCGGCGCCGGCGCTCAGCACCATGCCCAGGAGCAGGAGCAGTACCGCCAGGCTCTTGCGGACAGGTTCCAGGAACAGGTCCGAGGTGAAGGCCTCAATGGCGATGCCTCCTGCCAGGAGCGCCAGCGCGGTCCTGATCCAGGCAAGGAACGTGCGCTCATTGGCGAGTGTGAAGCGCGGGTCCGGTTCGGTACCGCCGGGCAACAGCCGTTCGGCGATCTTCCCGCGCGAGGCCGGCACTGGATCGCTCGGCGGCGTTTGGTTGCTGGGCATGGGGCCAGTTTAGCCGCGGGCAACCGCCGGCCCAGGACGCATCAGCGGGTCAGCCGGCGTTCCTCGGCCCAAACATGATCACGGCTACGCCGACCAGACAGATGACGGAGCCGGCAATATCCCACCGGTCCGGCCGGAAGCCGTCGAAGATCATTCCCCACGCGAGCGAACCCGCCACAAAAACCCCGCCGTAGGCCGCCAGGATCCGGCCGAAATGGGCGTCGGGCTGCAGGGTGGCCACAAACCCGTAGAGGCCCAGGGCAATGACACCCAGCCCGGCCCACCACCAGTCCCTGCCCTCCCGGACGGACTGCCAGACTAGCCACGCGCCGCCGATCTCAGCCGCCGCGGCCAGGACGAAGAGCAGTATCGTTTTGGCGGTCGCCACGGCTTCAGCGGGAATATTCACAGGCTCATCATGCCAGCCGGGAATGAGACCCGCCGCAGGGCGGTTGGGCCGTACATGCAACGCATCGGATTCCTTTCTTTCGGCCACTGGGGCCCCGGCCAGGGTTCACAGACCAGAACCGCGGGCGAGGCCCTGCTCCAAGGCATTGAGCTGGCGGTCGCCGCTGAGGAACTCGGAATCGACGGTGCCTTCTTCCGCGTGCACCACTTCGCCCGGCAGCAGGCGTCCCCGTTCCCGCTCCTGGCCGCCATCGCGGCCCGGACCAGCAGGATAGAGATCGGCACGGGCGTGATCGACATGCGGTACGAGAATCCGCTGTACATGGCTGAGGAGGCCGCGGCCACGGACCTGATCAGCGGTGGCCGGCTTCAGCTCGGCATCAGCCGTGGTTCACCCGAGACCGCCCGCAACGGAGCCGCCACCTTCGGCCACAACCCAGCTGCTGGGGAAACGGACGCGGACATGGCCCACCGGCATACTGCCCAATTCCGGCATGCCATCAGCGGCGCCGGAGTGGCTGAGGCGGACCCGCGCTATGCCGGCGGCGCCATTGGCCTGCTGCCCGTCCAGCCACAGGCGCCGGGCCTCGCGGACCGGATCTGGTGGGGAGCCGGAAGCCGCAACACGGCTGTGTGGGCGGCCGGACTGGGGATGAACCTGATGAGCTCCACGCTGCTCACCGAGGACACCGGCGTCCCCTTCGACCAGCTGCAGGCAGAGCAGATCGAGCTCTTCCGCGAGGCCTGGGCCGCGGCAGGACACAGCCACCAGCCGCGGGTCTCCGTCAGCCGGAGCATCCTGCCGATCGTGGACGAAGAGGACAACAGGTATTTTGCCGGCAGCGCCCTGCGCGACAGCCGGGACCAGGTGGGGATCATCGACGGCCTGACGGCCCGGTTTGGCAAAACCTACGCGGGCGCCCCGGATGTCCTGGCCGAACAGCTGGCAGCGGACGCCGCCGTCCAGGCCGCGGACACACTGCTGGTGACAGTGCCGAACCAGTTGGGCGTTGACTTCAATGCCAAAATGCTGGGCAACATCGCCCGGTACATTGCGCCCGCCGTCGGCTGGAGCCCGGCCCGTTCCTGATCCGGGGCAAATTCCGCTGGGTGATCCGCCCGGAAGGGAATATCCTGAGAAGGTGCGGGCCATTGCGGTCCGGCCATTCTCACTGCCTAGAGAGGCTCAGTATGTCGGAGAAGCTCCACCTGACACCGGAAGACGCATTCCCGGACGATCTTTCCGCGATTCCGGACAAGGAGCTGCAGATTCTGGACAGTCAAGTACAGCGCCAACTGGACTACGAGTACGTGGCCGACGGCGAGCCGAATCCCGAGACCGAGTTCCGGCACCATGACCTCGACGAGGAATTCGAGGAACGGGACAGCCGCTGAGCCGGGAACCATCCATGGGTTCCAGCCGTTAGGCTTGTAGCGGGCTTGGGGTTCAGTGCTCAATTATTACAGCGTGACTGCGGAACGGTCAGGAGAGAGAAATATGGCTCGCGCCGCTTTAGGTTTTACTGCATGATCCGGCTACGTCAGCTGGCCCAGGCGGCTTCCGTCCTGACCACGCCCTTGGCGCCGGAAGATATTCTGGCGCTTTTCAACCCTGTGTTCTCCGCGCGCCAGCTGCGCGGTGTGGTCACCCGTGTGGTCCAGGAAACGGCGCAGTCGGCCACCATCTTCTTCCGGCCCGGCCGCGGCTGGCATTCGCACCTCGCCGGCCAGTGGGCACGCATCGGCGTTGAGCTGGACGGCGTCCGCCACTGGCGCTCCTATTCACTGAGCGCCCCCGCCGGCAAGGACCCCGCCATCACCGTCACCGACGTCGGCGCCGTTTCCGGAACCCTGGTCCGCACCACCAGACCTGGTGACGTCCTTTTCCTGGCACCCCCGCAAGGCGACTTCGTGCTCCCCGAGCACCCCCGGCCGCTCCTGATGGTCACCGCCGGCAGCGGTATCACTCCGGTGATGTCCATGATCCGCACGCTTGTTCCCCGCCGCCCGGATGCCGACGTCGTCCTTGTCCACTCCGCCCGCACCCCCGGCGACAGCCTTTTCCGCGAGGAACTCGCCGAACTGGCGGACCAGTTCCCCAACTTCCGGCTGGCCCACTGGTACACCGGCGAGCTGGGCCGGATGGACCTGACCACCACGGCCGAGCTCGACGAGATCTGCCCGGACTGGAAAGAGCGGGCCGCCTACGCCTGCGGTCCGGACAGTTTCCTGGACGACGCCGAGGCCCTCTGGAAGCAGGCGTCCCTCACCGCCGGCGCCCCCGGTTCCGATGTTGCGCTCGCCGGAGATCCCGGCAACCTGATGATCGAACGGTTCAACACCACCTTCGCCGGGGGTGTGGGGCACGACGGCGGCCTGGTCACCTTTGAGGCGTCGGACCGGGAAGTGGACGCCGACGGCGATACTCCGCTGCTCGACGTCGGCGAGGACGCCGGGGTGCTGATGCCCAGCGGCTGCAGGATGGGAATCTGCCACAGCTGCCTGACTCCGCTCCTGGCCGGACAGGTCCGTGACCTTCGCACCAACGAGGTCCACGGCGAGCCCGGCCAACTGATCCAAACGTGTGTCTCGGCAGCCGCCGGACCCGTCAACCTCGAACTCTGAGGAGCATTAACGCATGTCAGTAGTTTCAGAAAACAAATCAGTTTCAGAAAGCAAGGCCGCCCCGACCGGAGCGGCAAAGACGCGCCCCGGAGCGCTCGCCGAGTCCGGCGGCCCCTCTGTCCGCCCGCCCGCTGCCGCGCACCTTTCCGACGAACAGGTAGCTGAGCTGGGCCGGGAACTCGACGCGATCCGCGACGAAATCCTCGCCAAGCGCGGCGCCTCCGACGCCGCCTACATCCGCCGCATGATCAAGATCCAGCGCGGACTCGAGATCTCCGGCCGTGCTGCACTGCTGGTCAGCAAGAACAAGGCCGCCTGGGTGGCCGGCACCACGCTGCTGAGCTTTGCCAAGATCCTTGAAAACATGGAGCTCGGCCACAACATCCTCCACGGCCAGTGGGACTGGATGCGTGACCCGGACATCCACTCCACCACCTGGGAATGGGACTTCGTTACCCCGGCGCGCTCCTGGCAGCACAGCCACAATGACCTTCACCACCGCTGGACCAACGTGGTGGGCAGGGACAACGACGTCGGATACAACCTCCTGCGGATGGACGAGAGCCAGCCGTGGAAGCCCCATAACCTGGGCAACCCGCTGTACAACGCCATCCTGGCTCCTGTCTTCGAATGGGGCATCGCCATTTACGACCTGGAGCTCGTCGAGTACCAGGAAGGCAAGAAGTCCAAGGAAGCACTGCTCAAGGACCTCAAGGCGCTGGGCCGCAAGGTGGTCACCCAGTTCACCAAGGACTACGCGGCCACGCCCGCCGTCGCCATGCTCACCGGTTCCGGCAAGCAGGCCCTCTACGGCACCCTGACCGCCAATGCCGTCCGCAACGTGTGGGCGCACGCCGTGATCTTCTGCGGCCACTTCCCGGAAGGCGCGGACACCTTCACGGAAGAAATGGTGGAAGGCGAAACCCGCGGCGACTGGTACGTCCGCCAGATGATCGGTTCCGCCAACATCTCCGGATCCAAGTTCATGCACCTGATGACCGGCAACCTGTCGCACCAGATCGAGCACCACCTCTTCCCGGACCTGCCGTCCAACCGCTACCGCGAGATGTCGCCGAAGGTCCGCGACGTCTGCGAGCGCTACGGCCTGCCGTACACCAGCGGCCCGCTCTACAAGCAGTACGCGCAGGTGCTGGCCAAGATCGCCCGCTACGCGCTGCCCGGCGGCGGCGCAAGCGAGCCCGCGCCGTCCCCCGCACCCGGTCGTCAAGCGCCGAAGCCCGCGGCGGGCAAGACCCCGGCGCGCGTGGCGGTCGCGGTCTAGGAGACCGTCGAAGTATCCGGCGGGGGCCCCCGCCCCCCGGGCCCCCCCCCCCCGGGCGCCTCGCCCCGCGACCACGACGCGGGGGCCCCGTAGGACGGGAGCCGACCTCCTCCGCGGAGCGGGGAGGAGTACGGTCCGGGCTTTCGCCCGGACCTAACCTAGTGCTGTTCGGTTGTGTAAGGAA
>DIZT01000125.1:0-2222 GCA_002427975.1 Micrococcaceae bacterium UBA6021
ACGAACCGGTCACGGCCCAGCCACAGCGGATCGGCCGGGTCATGGCGCATGACGTTCTGGTAGAGCAGGTAGGCCAGTGGGGCCAGGCTCATGGCCGTGCCGGGGTGGCCGTTGCCGACCTTCTCCACAGCATCAGCAGCCAGGACACGGGCTGTGTCCACGGCTCGCTGGTCCTCGGACGTCCAGTTGAGTGTTGCTGATTCAGTAGTGCTGGTCAGCGTCGCATTTGCTGTCGAATTCACGATTAATCCCCTTCGATTTCGGTCATCGGCCTATAGCGGCCGCATTGGTGCCTTCCGGTTGATATCCATCATCACGAAACAAACGGGTAGGTGTAACACTGTTTTCTGACGGTTCTGACTACACTTTAGGGTTGGGTGGACGTTTTCGCCCCGGTAGACTGTCCACACGCGCCCAGCCAACGAACAGCCCCTCAAGGAATTCACCATGCCCCTTCCAGACCTCCCATGGCCTCTTTTGCAGAGCGTCGCAGCATTGGCTGACGCCCCCCTGACCCAGATAGCGGAGCGCTTACGTGATGCCACACTCCCCTATCTGGGAAGCAGCGCGCTGGTGATCTTCACTGAAGACTGCACGGGGCGGCCGCAGAAGAAGGCGGGCGACGAAGAAATCATTTCCCGGGTCTCCATCGCCGAGCTCGACACGCTTCGCGCTACCCTTTCGGATGGGACACCCTGGTCCGGGGAAGCCGAGCTCGCCGGCCGGTCCCGCCCTGTGCTCGCCCTGAAACACGCCTCCAGCAATGCCCTCCTCGTGATCACGGATCCCCACCCGGCCGAGCCAGAAAACAGCGCCGGACTGGACTGGGTGACGTATCTGTGGCGCATTGCTGCCCGGCGGATCCGGGAGAAAGTGGCAGACGCGCCGCCGTCGTACCTGCTCGAATCGCGTGCGGCATCAGCCGAACGCATCCGCGTGACGGCGGAACTGACCGATATGCAGTCCACCACTCTGGAGACCCTCCTGGCAGCCCTGCGCTCATCCTCCCTGGACGACGCAACGGCCCGCACAACTGTCACTGACCTCAGTGCCAAAGCCCTCGTCGGGCTCCGCACCCTCAGCGACCGCACGACGGACCTGGTCAAGGAGCCCGTCGCCACAGCCTTCGAGCGGCTGCGGGAGGACCTGCGACCGCTCACCCGCTTCAGCGGAATTGAGGTCGAGTTCATCGAACCGCCACTGAATGGAAGAGCCCTCCCCGGCGAAGTTGCGCACGCTGCACGGGCCATCGTCCGCGGACTTCTGCTGGCCATGATGGAACAACCCAACGTCAGCAGAGTCCGGACGCAGTGGGACTGCGACGGCGAGAACCTGCTGATCAACGTACGCGACGATGGCCGCGGCTCGCTCGCCGCCGACTCGCCGAGCATCACCCGCCTGGACCGCCGCGTCCAGGCGCTCACCGGAAATCTTCAGATCGAGGTCATGCCAGGTTGGGGTGCAGACGTCTTCGTCACGCTCCCCCTGGACCCGCCGGCACGACCGGCCGGCAATGTGGACGGATGGGACCTTGCCGCCCGGGAACTCGAAGTGCTCCAACACCTTGTCGCCGGACAACGCAACCGCACCATCGCCTCAACCCTGGGCATCAGCGAGAATACGGTCAAGTTCCATGTGCGGAACCTGTTCAGGAAGCTCAACGTTGGCTCACGCACCGAGGCCATCGCCCTGGCACACAGCCACGGATTCCGGTGACGGTGTAAGAAACCGGCACCAAGGGCTCTGTCAGTCGAAGATTCCTGCCTCGGGTATGACGTGCGGCAAGGCTGACACGGGTCCAGGTCAGTGGCGTTATCGTGGACTTGGCCATCGCTGTGACGGCTTGTTGGGGTGGGCCGGCCCCGGGCAGGTCGCTGATGACAGACGTCCTTTGGACGCGAGCAGCTCTTAGCCCTCGGCGGGAACCGGCGATTTTCCTTAGGCAGATGCGTAATCGCATCGCGGATCCTCGACGCCGGTTGGACGTTATTGAGTCTCCCTAAATTCCTTCGTAAGCGGGAGTGGGCGGTCGGGACGGCGGTGTCAGCTTAGTCCTTGGGATACGGCTGGTGTCGTCGGGGATCATGTCGACATGGTGGCAACCATGAGGGCCATGACGGCAGCACCGAGGGCCTCGAGTAGGTGTCCTGTGCGGAGGGCGAGCTTCGGAGCTCTCGTGTTGGCGAGTGTGGGTTTTGTTACCCGGTAGCGCAGTAGAAGGA
>DIZT01000125.1:2334-3396 GCA_002427975.1 Micrococcaceae bacterium UBA6021
AGTGGCAGCCTCAAGGGAAGCCTGTTCAACGGCCAGTGCGGCTTGACCCGTGTGCGGCTCGAAGCGGACGAACATGGCCTTGAAGCCGGGGGTGTTGGATTCGCGGGCCACGTTTTCCTTGTGGACCAGGGCGTTGGCTTCGGGGAAGTACGCGGCGGCGCAGCCCTTCGCCGTGGGGTAGGCCACCAGGCGGAACTTGTCCGCTTGCCGGTCCTGGCCGCGGAAGGTGCTGACCACATCCACCAGGTCGCGGTCTTGGAAGCCCAACTCGGCCAGGTCCTCGGGGTGCACCAGGATCACGCGGCGGCCGCCCGAGATGCCGCGGTACCGGTCATCCAGGCCGTAGAACGTGGTGTTGTACTGGTCATGGCTGCGGATGGTCTGCAGCACCAGGTGCCCCTTCGGCGGGCTCAGGTACTCCAGCGGGCTGACCGTGAACCGGCCACGGCCGATGTCTGTCTTGAAGGACCGGGTGTCCCGCGGCGGGTTGGGCAGGACAAAACCGTTTTTGGTCCGGACACGGGTGTTGAAATCCTCGAACCCCGGAAGGACCCGCGAGATGTGGTCCCGCACCACGTCGTAATCCTCGGCCATAGCCTTCCAGTCCACGGGGTGGTCGGGGCCGAAGGTCGCCTCGGCCATCCTGGCCACGATCACTGGCTCGGCGAGCAAGTGATCGGAGACCGGCGCCAGCCTGCCCTGGGTCGAGTGGACCACGGACATGGAATCCTCCACGGACAGGAACTGCGCGCCCTTGGAGTGTTTGTCGTCTTTGTCCGTCCGCCCCAGGGTGGGGAGGATCAGCGACGTGCGGCCGTGGACCACATGGGACCGGTTGGGTTTGGTGGAGATGTGCACGGTCAGGCCGATCCGCTGCATGCCCGCTTCCAGGGTTTCCGTGTCCGAGCAGGCGAGCGAGAAATTGCCGCCCATGGATACAAAAACGTCCACTTCGTTGCGCTCGAAGGCCTCCATGGCTTCCACGGCGTCGTAGCCGTGGTGTCGCGGGGACTCGATGCCGAACTCTTTGTCGAGGGACTCCAGCAGCCACTCCTTCGGTTT
>DIZT01000125.1:3416-4307 GCA_002427975.1 Micrococcaceae bacterium UBA6021
CAGGCGCCGGCGCCGGGCTTGCCGAAGTTGCCCTGCAGGAGCAGGACGTTGACCATTTCCTTGATGGTGTCCACCGAGTGCGGCTGCTGCGTGACGCCCAGCGCCCAGCAGAAGATGGTGGCCTTGGACCGGATCAGCATGCCGGCCACGTCCTCGATCTGCTGCCGGTCCAAGCCGGTGGCCTTCTCGGTCTCGGCCCAATCCAGCTCCCCGCGGGCTTCACGGTAGGCGTCGAAGCCGTCCGTCTGCGCCTCTACGAAGGAAAGGTCGACGACGGTGCCCGGGTTGCGTGCCTCCTCCGCCAGGAGGAGGTGGCCCAGGGCCTGGAATAGTGCCAGGTCCCCGCCCACCTTGATCTGCAGGTACTCGTCAGCCAGCGGCGTGCCGCCGCCCACCACCCCCGAGACAGTCTGTGGATCCTTGAAGTTGAACAGGCCGGCCTCCGGCAGCGGGTTCACGGCCACCACCTTGCCGCCCTTGTCCTTGCACTCTTTCAGCGCGGACAGCATCCGGGGATGGTTAGTGCCGGGATTCTGCCCGACCACGAAGATCAGCTCAGAGTCGTGGATGTCCTCCAGCGACACGGTTCCCTTGCCGATGCCGATGGTGGGATTCAGGGCCGATCCCGAGGATTCGTGGCACATGTTGGAGCAGTCCGGCAGGTTGTTCGTGCCCAGGGCCCGGGCGAACAGCTGGTACATAAACGCCGTCTCGTTCGCGGTGCGGCCGGACGTGTAGAAGACGCAGCGGTCCGGTGCGGAGGCCCGGATGTGCTCGCCGATTAACCCGAAAGCGTCCGCCCAGGAAATCGGCGAGTAGTGGGTGTCGCCTTCGCGGATCACTACCGGTTCGCTGATCCGGCCCTGGTTGCCCAGCCAGTACTCGGTCTTC
>DIZT01000125.1:4356-5676 GCA_002427975.1 Micrococcaceae bacterium UBA6021
CAGAACTCCGCCGCCTTACGCTTCTTGTCCGATTCAGGCCACGCACAGCCGGGGCAGTCAAACCCGCCACGCTGGTTCAGTCTCAACAGGGACTGGGCCGTCCGGGTCACCCCGGCCTGGGCGATCGCGCGCTCCAGCGCCACCAACACGGCCTTGACCCCGGCCGCCTCGGTCTTGGGCTTGTGGACGGAGAGCTCGTCCTCGTTGATGTCCGCGATGGGGGCGGGCTGTTTCCCGAACTTCATTGTTCCAACTTCCTGACCGGCATACGTCCTGCTTGTTCTGTTGCCTGCTTGTTTGCGCTACTGAGGCGCGCCGGGTATTCCCGGCGCGCCTCACTGGCACACTCTATTGAATTCGCTGACTACCGCGAAATTTTCGCCAGCGTTTCCTGCTCGGCTCCGATAGTGGTGTTGTCCCCGTGGCCGGTGCGGACCACGGTGTTGGCAGGCAGGGTCAGCAGCCGTTCCCGGATGGAGGCCAGGATGGTTGGGTAGTCGCTGTAGGACCGCCCGGTGGCGCCCGGGCCGCCGCTGAACAGGGTGTCCCCGGTGAAGACCGTTCCTTCGGTTTCCAGGTAGAAGCAGGTGGACCCTGGAGAGTGGCCGGGTGCGTGGATTGTCCGGAGCGCAGCGCCGCCCACCTGGAACACGTCACCGTCGGAGTGGTGCCGGTCCGGGCCGGCGTCGGGGTAGACCTGGTCCCAGAGGACAAGGTCTGCCGGGTTCAGGTAGATCGGAGCGCCCACGGCGTCCGCGACCTCGCGCGCGGCGCCGATGTGGTCGTTGTGCGCGTGCGTCAGCAGGATCGCGAGGACCTTCCGGCCCCGGACCTGGTTGATGATCGCCGCGGCGTCGTGCGGCGAATCGATGATCACGCATTCCTCGTCGTTGCCCACGATCCAGACGTTGTTGTCCACGTCCCAGGTGCCGCCGTCGAGCGAAAACGTGCCCGAGGTGACCAGATTTTCGATGGTAACCGCCATTAGAGCTCCTTCACAGACTGTATTTCAACGACTGAGCGCAGAACCTTGCCCTCGTGCATCTTCTCGAAGGCTTCCTCCACTTGGTCGATGGTGATGCGCTCTGAGACGAAGGCGTCCAGGTCCAGGTTGCCCTGTTTATATTGCGCAACCAGCATGGGGAAGTCGCGGGCGGGCAGGCAGTCGCCGTACCAGGAGGACTTCAGTGAACCGCCGCGGCCGAAGATGTCCAGCAGCGGCAGCTCCAGCTTCATGTCCGGCGTCGGGACGCCCACCAGGACCATGCGGCCGGCGAGGTCGCGGGCGTAGAACGCCTGCTTGTACGTTTCGGGACGGCC
>DIZT01000125.1:5831-6530 GCA_002427975.1 Micrococcaceae bacterium UBA6021
GCCACGGACTCGCCGCGCTTGACCTCGCCGGTGTTGATCGCCGCACCAATCCCGGCCATCACGCCGCAGCCGAGCAGGCCCACGGCGGCAGCATCCGCCTCGGGATCGACCTTCGTGCACTGCCCTGCCGCCACCAGGGTCTTCTCGGCGAAGGCGCCGATCCCCAGTGCCGGAGACAGCTCGGTGCCGTCCTCAAGGGTCATCTTCTGGGTGGCGTTGTGCGTGTTGAAACAGTACTGCGGCTGGCCCTTGGCGCAGGCCCGGCACTCCCCGCAGACGGCGCGCCAATTGAGGATGACACGGTCGCCCGGTGCCACCTGCGTGACGTCGGGGCCCACGGCGCTGACCACTCCGGTGGCCTCGTGGCCGAGCAGATAGGGGAACTCATCACCGATCCCGCCCTGCTTGTAGTGCAGGTCCGTGTGGCAGACACCGCAGGTGAGAATGTCCACCAGAGCCTCCCCCGGCCCCGGATCCGGCACCAGGATGGTCTCCAGCGAAACCGGGGCGTTTTTCTCCCTGGCAATGACTGCTTGAACTTTATGGACCATTATTTTCGTGTTCCTTTAGACGGTGATCAGTGACAAACGGTCTCGGTGCGGTTTTGGCTCCGCGCCGCCAGTCAACGCCACGCGGCTTTCTTGGGGAGCTTTGGGGGTGTTAAGGCTACGGACCGTTTCTCCGAAGACTTCGTCGGGG
>DIZT01000028.1:0-2001 GCA_002427975.1 Micrococcaceae bacterium UBA6021
TCACGCCGTGGAACTACCCGCTGCTGCAGGCATCGTGGAAGGTGGCCCCGGCCCTGCTGGCCGGCAACACCTTCATCCTCAAACCCAGCGAACTGACTCCCTCCACCTCCATCCTGCTGATGGACACCCTCCTGGAGGCAGGGCTGCCCGCCGGTGTGGCCAACCTCGTCACGGGCACCGGCCCCGAGGTGGGCGCTGTCCTGAGCGAAAGCCCGGACGTAGACCTGGTCTCCTTCACCGGCGGCCTGGCAACCGGGATCAGCATCATGAAGACCGCGGCTGAGACCGTGAAGCGGGTTGCCCTCGAACTGGGCGGGAAGAATCCGAACATCGTCTTCGCCGATGCCGACCGTGAGGCGGCCCTGGACAACGCCCTCACCGCGGTGTTCCTGCATTCCGGGCAGGTGTGCTCGGCAGGCACAAGGCTCATCATCGAAGAATCGATCCACGACGGGTTCGTGGCGGAACTGGTGCGCCGTGCCCGGGCCATCCGGCTTGGCGGGCCCTTCGACGAGCTCGCGGAAACCGGTCCGCTCATCTCGGCCGCGCACCGTGAGAAGGTCCACGCCTACGTCCAGGCGGGCATCGCGGAAGGAGCCACGCTGCTGTGCGGCGGCTACATTCCCGACAGCGGCGCGGCGGCGCTGGGCAGCTACTACCCTCCGACCATCCTGGACGGTTGCCACACCTCGATGAAGGCGGTCCAGGACGAGTCGTTCGGACCCGTCCTGACTGTGGAGACCTTCAGCACGGAGCAGGAAGCCATAACGCTCGCCAACGACACCGCCTACGGACTGGCCGGCGCCGTCTGGACCAGCGACGCGTCGCGCGCGCAGCGCGTGGCCGGGGCCCTCCGGCACGGCACCGTATGGATCAACGACTACCACCCCTACGTCCCGCAGGCCGAGTGGGGCGGATTCGGCAAGTCCGGAAACGGCCGCGAACTCGGGCTCCAGGGACTTGCGGAGTACCGCGAAACCAAGCACATCTGGCAAAACGTCAATCCGAAACCCAGCCATTGGTTCGAGCCTCCACAGGCAGGAGTACAGCAATGAACAGTCCCGATATCTCAGTGCGCAACCTATGGAAGGTCTTCGGTCACGGGGGCGACAAGATCCCCGACAACCCGGAACTCTCCGCCCTCAGCTCAGCAGAACTGCTGGAACGCACCGGCTGCGTGGCGGCCGTCCGGAACCTGAGCTTCGACGTCGCCAAGGGCGAGGTTTTCGTGGTCATGGGGCTTTCCGGATCCGGCAAATCCACCCTGGTCCGCTGCCTGACCCGGCTGATCGAACCCACGTCCGGGCAGGTACTCGTGGATGGCAAAGACGTCCTGCAGGCGGGCCTGGCGGAGCTGCGGGAACTGCGCCGGCGGAAGATGTCCATGGTGTTCCAGCACTTCGGCCTCCTGCCTCACCGCACCGTGCTGGACAATGTCTCCTACGGGCTGCAGATCCGCGGCGCAGCCAAGAATGAACGCTACGCCAGGGCCCGGGAAATCATCGAGCTGGTCGGCCTCAAGGGCTACGAACAGCACTACCCGGACCAGCTGTCCGGGGGAATGCAGCAGCGCGTGGGCCTCGGCCGGGCCCTGGCCGGCGATCCGGACACCATCCTCTTCGATGAACCCTTCTCCGCGCTGGATCCGCTCATCCGGCGCGACATGCAGGCGGAGGTCATCCGGCTGCACAAGGAAATGGGCAAGACCATGGTGTTCGTGACCCATGACCTCTCCGAGGCGCTCAAGCTCGGAGACCGCATCCTCATCATGCGCAACGGCGAGACGGTCCAGTGCGGCACCGGCGATGACCTGGTGGGGTCCCCGGCGGACAAGTACATTGAGGATTTTGTGTCCGAAGTTCCCCGCGCGGATGTCCTGACCCTGAAATGGATCACGCGGCCCGTGGCAGCCGGAACGCCGGGGGACGCGCCGGTCCTCAGTTCCCGGATGATCATCCGGGATGCCATCGCGGCGGTCATGCACTCCTCCTGCCCCGTCCT
>DIZT01000028.1:2095-6354 GCA_002427975.1 Micrococcaceae bacterium UBA6021
CTGGCAGGCGCCGCCGTCGTCTGGATCCTCGGGTTCCTGGTCCTGCACGGGACGTCCACCCTGGCCCTGCCTGCCTCCGAACTGACGGACCTGCACCGCTCCCTGAACCAGTTCAACGCCTGGGTGGCAGCCAACCGTGCGGACAACCCGGTCTTCCTGTACATCTTCACGCCCCTGAGGGCAGCCGTGGACAGCGTGGCCAACCTCTTCATCACCATCTTTGCCGCGAGTTCCACAGGCCTGCGCCTGCCAGAGATCGGCTGGCTCGGAACCATCGGACTCCTGGGCTGGATCGCCTTCGCGTTCGGGAACGTGCGGGTCGCCCTGCTGACCGTTGCCGTGTTCACGTTCTTCGGCCTCCAGGGCCTGTTCGTCGAGGCCACGTACACATTCGCCCTGGTCCTTACCGCAGTACTGCTGACCCTCCTGGTCGGGATCCCGCTCGGTGTCCTGGCCGGCGTCTACGGCCGGGTTGCCAAGGTGATCACGCCGGTTCTGGATTTCATGCAGACACTGCCAACGTTCGTTTACCTGGCCCCCTTGGCCCTGGTCTTCCTCATCGGACCGGCATCGGCCGTGATCGCCACGGTGATCTACGCAGCGCCGCCTGTCATCCGCCTGACGGCGCACGGCATCCGTGCCATTCCGGAGAACACCCGGGAAGCCTCCGACTCGCTGGGCACAACGGGCCTGCAGCGGCTGCTTACCCTGCAGTTGCCCATGGCCCGCCGCACCATTGTCTTGGGAATCAACCAGGGCACCATGGCGGCCCTGTCCATGGTCACCATCGCGGCGCTGATTGCGGCTCCCGGGCTTGGCCAGGTGGTGGTCAGGGCCCTTCAGTCCCTCGACGTGGGCACGGCGGTCAACGCCGGGCTCTCCATCGTCCTGCTCGCGATCGTGCTGGACCGGGTGACCACCGCCGCCAGCCGCCGGGCCGAACCCGGGGCGGCCCGGAACCGCAGGGTTTCCCGCAGGACCAGGTACGTCGTCCTCGGCGTCACCCTGGTGCTGGCCCTGGCCATGGTGCAGCTCTCCCGGAGCATGCTGTGGGCTGCGGCTTTCCCGAAAGACCTCAACATCGGCCCGGCGATCGTCCAGGCCGTGGGCTCCGCAAGCCAGTGGATGCAGACCAACCTGTCCCTGTTCACGGTGTCCTTCCGGGAAGCCGTCACCACTGGAGTCCTGAACCCTTTCCAGTCCCTGCTTACGGACACGCCCTTCTACGTCCTCGTGGCCGTGATAGCCATTGCGGCCTACGCACTGGGCGGCTGGAAGCTCGCGGCCCTCACCACGGCCTGCCTGGGTGTGATCATCTACCTCGGCCTCTGGAGCGACTCCATGGTCACCCTGGCCGGAACATTGGTAGCCACCGTGGTGGTCATGATCCTGGGCGTCATCTTCGGCGTCGCCATGGGCCGGTCCGAGCGGGTGGACCAGATCCTTCGGCCCCTGCTGGACGCCGGCCAGACCATGCCGGCCTTCGTGTACCTGGTTCCGTTCCTGGGCCTCTTCGGCGCCACCCGCTTCACGGCGATCATCGCCGGCATCATCTACGCCGCCCCCGTGGCCATCAAGATCACCGCAGACGGCATCGCGGCAATCTCCCCGACGGTTGTCGAAGCTGCCGTCTCCAGCGGCTCCACCCCATGGCAGGTCATCACCAAGGTCCAGTTGCCGATGGCCAGGCAATCCCTGGCCCTCGCCGCCAACCAGGGCCTGATCTATGTCCTGGCCATGGTGGTGGTCGGCGCGCTCGTGGGCGCAGGCGGCCTCGGCTACGACGTCGTCGCAGGCTTTGTCCAAAGCTCCATCTTCGGCAAGGGCCTCGCCGCAGGCCTTGCCATCGTCTTCCTCGGCATCCTGCTGGACCGGATGACCCAGGCAGCCGCAGCCGCCCCGCTGCGGAAAATCCCTTCAACCAAGACCCCAGCAACCTAACCGCCCCGCAAACAGGCGTGCTGCACGAACGGCGCAGCACGGCCGCCCGCGCCCCGGCGCGGGCGTGGAAAACCCCATGCACTCCCGCCCCAACAAGGAGACCTAACGATGAAAAAAGCCGGACTGCTGTTGAAACGAACTGTCCCGGCAGTGGCAGGAGCCGCTGCCGCCGCCCTGCTGCTCTCAGGCTGCGGCGGCGCCTCCGTGAACCAGGTGGCCGCCGCCGCCGGTGCCTCGGCTGCGCCCTGCGGAGCTGTCAATGTCGCAATGAACGCCTGGGTGGGGTACACGGCCAATGCTGCCGTGTACAGCTACGTGGCGAAAAACCAGCTTGGCTGCACGGTGGTCCAGAAGGACCTCAACGAGCAGATCTCCTGGCAGGGTTTCGGCTCCGGCGAGGTGGACGTCGTGATGGAAAACTGGGGCCATGACGACCTGGCCAAGCAGTACATCACAGACCAGAAGGTAGCCGTCGACGCCGGCCCAACCGGCAACGAAGGGCACATCGGCTGGTACGTACCACCATGGATGGCCGCAAAGTACCCGGACATCACGGACGGGAAGAACCTGAACAAGTACGCCTCGATGTTCACCACGTCCGAGTCGGGCGGAAAAGGCCAGGTCCTCGACGGCGACCCCGCCTTCGTCACCAACGACGAGGCGCTGGTGAAGAACCTGAACCTGGACTACAAGGTGGTGTTCTCCGGTTCGGAAGCCGCCCTGATCCAGTCATTCCGGACCGCGGAGCAGAATAAGACGCCGCTGCTGGGTTACTTCTACGAGCCGCAGTGGTTCCTGTCCGAGGTGCCGCTGAAGAAGGTCTCCCTGCCGGCCTGGACCGAGGGCTGCGACACGGACGCGGAAAAGGTGGCCTGTGACTACCCGACCTACACGCTCAACAAGGTCATCTCCAAGAAGTTCGCGGACAGCGGCTCACCTGCTGCCAAGCTGGCCAAGGGCTTCAAATGGACCAACGAGGACCAGAATGCCGTAGCCACTGACATCCAGGGCGGCATGACGCCCGAGGCCGCGGCCAAGAAGTGGGTGGACGCACACCAGGACGCTGTGAACGCCTGGCTCGGCTGAGCGCGACCCTACCGGCCTAGAAAAGTCACCCACCCACGGAGATCCGTGGGTGGGTGACTTGTTTCCGCCTACCCTGGGTCGGGTTGGCAGGTGCCGGCGGGCGAGCGGCGGGTTCAGGTTGGCTAGTTCGCCGCTGCCACCTCGATATGCGGCAGGAAGCGGACGAACATGGCCTTGAAGCCGGGGTGTTGGATTCGCGCGCCACGTTCTCCTTGTGGACCAGGGCGTTGGCCTCGGGGAAGTACGCGGCGGCGCAGCCCTTCGCCGTCGGATAGGCCACCAGACGGAACTTGTCCGCCTGCCGGTCGTGGCTGCGGATGGTCTGGAGCGCCAGGTGGGTGTGCTCGTAGATCTCCTCGAGTGAGCTGATGGGCACTAGGCCTTCTTCCTTCTCGGCGTCAAGAATGCCGATGTATTTCTGCGGGGGGTTGAAGTGAAGGCGTGCGATCGGGTTGCGGTTGGTGTCGGCCAGCAGCGCCGCGAAGTAGGACTTGGCGTCGAACGGCACGGCGTTGCGGTTGACGGTGATGCCGGATTGGTGTGAGCGAGTCACTGAAGCGGTGAGAGTGGCAGCTGCACGGAGTTGGGGCGGCGGTGTCGTGGGGGCGGAGCCGGCGGGAGCCGCCGTCGACGGTGATCACCAGAGGGGCTTGCGCTTCTACTACTTAGCGTTACTATGTACTAGTAGCTAGTAACACTGAGTAGTTGGAAGGGGTGTCCGGTGGGCAAGCAAATGACGGAGATGCTAAAAGGGACACTGGAGGGCATTGTTCTTGCTCTCCTGACCGGGAGCCCGGCATATGGGTACGAAATCACGACGCTGCTCCGGGCGCAGGGTTTCACCGAAATCGCTGAGGGCACCGTGTACGCGCTGCTCGTCAGAATCGAGCAAAAAGGCCTGGTGGACGTCGAGAAGCGGCCCTCCGAAAAAGGGCCACCACGCAAGGTGTACACGCTCAACGCACGGGGCGAAAAAGAACTGGACGAATTTTGGAACACATGGAGCTTCTTGTCCGAACGGCTTGAACAGCTCCGCAAGGGAGGAAAGTGATATGGCAGCGAAGTGGATCGAGCTGGTGACCGGCTCGCTCGAGCAGAAGAAGCAGTACAAGCAGTCCAAGGCGCGGCTGGATGCCCTGCCTGAGCCGTACCACTCCGTGGCGAACGCCTTCAACCGGTACTTCATGTACTACGGCGGGGTCACGGACGGGGACACGATCGTGCAGATGTTC
>DIZT01000170.1:0-12118 GCA_002427975.1 Micrococcaceae bacterium UBA6021
TCCACAGGGGTTATCCACACTGTTGGTAACTTACACGGGTGTAGTTCAGGACGGCGATACGCTCCTGTTCGCGCCCGTCCGCCCTTTTCCCGGATTTGCTGCTTCCGTTGTCCACAATTGTGGACAACGCCTGGGGATGTGCCTGTGGTTAAGTGGAAAAATACGGTGATTGAGCGCTCATTGTGGATATCCTGGCCGTTTTCCACGGAAAGGGCCCATAGGAGTGGATCCGGGCTGCCCGTATCAACAGGGTTATTCACAGTGTTAATAACTTACAGAAATGTAGTCATGCGTCGGGTTTCCCTGACTGGGGCTCCTCACGCCATCCCTCGTCCGCCCCTGTGGATTGTTATCCACAACTGTGGATAACTTGTGGGTAGTCGAGTGTTAGTAAGTGGAAAACCCCTGGCCATGGGAGAGTGTTCCTACGCAGGCCGACACACCCACGAACTCCCAGCCAGGAGGACCGCCTTGAGCGCAACCACTACCACCCAGCAGATCTTCCTCGACAAGGAGCACCCCGCAGTATGGCGTGCCCTGAATGGGCTGGGGCTCAAAGCGCGCGAAGCCGCCGACGCAGCCGGGATTGACCGCAGGATCATTGAACTGCTGAACGTGCGCATCTCCCAGATCAATGGCTGCGCCTTCTGCCTCGACATGCATGTGCGTGACGCCGTGGAGGCCGGGGAGAGCCCGCAGCGGCTCGCTGTCCTGCAGGCATGGCGGGAGACAGCCCTGTTCACGGAAAAGGAGCGGGCGGCCCTGGCCCTGGCTGAATGCATCACCGAGTTGCCGGACCACCGGATAAGCGAGCTTGAGGAAGGATATGCCCGCCAACACCTGACGGCAGAGGAATTTTCTGTGGTCAGCTGGCTGGTCATCACGATGAACGCCTTTAACCGCGTGTCCATCACCAGCCACCATCCGGTACGCCGGGACCGCTGAGCGGGCCGGGCAGTGTGGATTATCCACAGCTAATCCACACTGTTAATAACCGTGCCGCCGAGGGGCCTGGCTCCTGTCCCGTGAGCCATGGCCCGCACGGGCGGCTGTCGCTTCGGGCCCGGGAAGAGTTATGCACATTGTGGATAACTTTGCCAACAGCTGGGGAGAACTTATCAGGCGGGCGTCCGGCCCGGACATCGGGTCCGCCGGCCAGCTCCGGCACAGACGCCGCGTCAGTCGGTCCAGACCCCGGAGGATCCGCGGCGGTGGCTGTCCAGAAGGTGCGTGTCCACCATGCCGATGGCTTCCATCAGCGCGAACATGGTGGTGGGGCCAACGAACGAGAATCCTTGCTTCCGCAGCGCTTTGGACAATGCCACCGAATCCGGTGACTGCGTGGGGATCTCCACGTGCGTGACGGGCTGGGGAGTGGTCCGGGGCCGGAACTGCCACACGAAGTCAACCAGGCCTCCCCGCTCGCGCAGTGCAATGGTGGCCTGGGCATTGGTGATGGCGGCGCGGACCTTGAGCCGGTTACGGACAATGCCGGGGTCCTGGAGCAGACGCTCAACATCCGCATCCGTAAAGGCGGCAACAATGTCCGGCTGGAAGTCGTGGAAGGCCTGACGGAAGGCGGGGCGCTTCCGGAGAATCGTGGCCCAGGAGAGGCCGGCCTGGAAGCCCTCCAGGCAGATGCGTTCGTAGAGGCCTTGTTCGTCCCGGATGGGGAGTCCCCATTCGGTGTCGTAGTACTCGCGCAACAGCGGATCCACGGTGGCCCACGGCGGACGGGCGAGCCCGTCGTCGCCCACCACGATTCCGTCCGCATCCCCGTTTCGGGGTTGGGCGGCGGCCGCGGGAGTCATACGGGTCCTGCAGCCAGGGTCAGGAACGCCAGCGGGTGGTCATGAGGAAGCCGATGATGGCAATGCCGAAGCCGGCCACGATGTTCCACGATGCCCAGGCCTGGACAGGGAACCGGCCCTCGCTGATGTAGAACGTGATGATCCAGAAGAGTCCGATGATCATCAGGCCGAACATCACCGGCTTGAACCAGACAGCGTTGGGTTTATACGTCTGCGCCCCGGAAGCGGGCTGCGAGGCGCTGGAAGTCTTCTTGCGTGGCTTTGACTCGGGCACGTGCTCTCCTTGGCGGACTGGAGCAAGCTCGGCGTCGCGGGCTTGATATCCTGCAAGAAGGAAGTTGCCAGCGGTCTGCGCGATCTTGGTCAAATCTGGATTCTTACTAGCAGTCAATTCTAGCCGTAGTTCAGGGCACCCAAACGCCCTTTGCGGCCACCCGGAGGAGAGCGCGTGGTATTGCAGGAGAAGGCGAGGCCCGCCGTTGTCAAGGGCGCCGGTGCCGCTATTCTGCGTGGGACCGTGCTGGTGCTCGGCGAACTGCTCATCACAGCAGGCATTGTTCTCCTGCTGTTTGTGGGCTGGCAGTTGTGGTGGACCAACGTGGAATCCGATGCGAAGCAGAGCGCCGTCATCAAGGAATTTGCCCAGGAACTGGGCGGTGCGGCGCCCGCGGCGCCGACGGCTCCTGCGGCTCCGCAGCCGGAGCCGTCGGCCGGTCCGGTGGATTACGGCACCCCTGCCGTTTCCGCGGCACCAGGCCATGCCGGGACCATCGGCATTATGTACATCCCCCGGTTCGGCAACAACTACACGCGGCCCATCGTGCAGGGAACTTCCTCCGACGTCCTGGATACGCTGGGGTTGGGCCATTACCCCAACACGGCCATGCCGGGCGCCGTCGGCAACTTCGCGGTGGCCGGTCACCGACAGACGCACGGGGCCGTCCTGGACAATATCCACACCCTTGTCCCGGGCGACAAAATATACGTCCAGACCAAGGACGGCTATTACGTCTATGTCTTCCGCAACAACCAGATCGTGATGCCGTCCCGGACCGATGTCCTGGAACCGGTCCCCACCCACCCAGGCGTCACTCCCACCGAAAGCTTCCTCACCATGACCAGTTGCAACCCGCGTTTCGGCGCCGAGGAACGCATCGTCGCCTACGCGCTGCTGGACAGCTGGCGCCCTGCCTCGGCGGGGCCACCGGCCGAGATCGCCGCCCAGGTTGCGGCAGCGGTGGGAGGAAACTGAGTATGTACGGTTGGATTTTCCGCCACCTGCCGGGCCCTTTTTGGCTCCGGATCCTCACTTCGCTGGTGCTCATAGCCGGCGCACTGATCCTGATGGTTCAGTTCCTGTTCCCTTGGATGTCCGGGTTCACCGCATTCACCGACTCAACGATTGGTTCTGCAAGCCAGCCATGACCACAACTAAGATCCTCGTCGTGGATAACTACGACAGCTTTGTCTACACCCTGGTGGGCTACCTCCAGGAGCTCGGCGCCGAGACCACTGTTGTCCGCAACGACGACGTGACCCTCACTGAAGCCATCGAGATGGCCGAAACGCGCGACGGCGTCCTCGTCTCACCCGGTCCGGGTAACCCTGCCGAGGCGGGCGTGTGCATCGAGCTGATCAAGTGGTGCGGGGCGAACAACAAGCCGATGTTCGGGGTTTGCCTGGGCCACCAGGCCCTGGCTGAGGCCTACGGCGGCACAGTGACTCACGCGCCGGAGCTCATGCACGGCAAGACGTCACTCGTGGAGCACAACGGCACCAGCGTCTTCGCCGGACTCCCCTCCCCCGTAACTGCCACGCGCTACCACTCACTGGCAGCGGTCCGCGACACCATCCCTGACGTCCTGGAGATCACCGCCGAAACATCAACCGGCGTCGTTATGGGCCTGCAGCACCGCACCGCGCCGCTGTGCGGTGTGCAGTTCCACCCGGAGTCGGTCCTGACCGAAGGCGGCTACCAGATGCTGGGCAACTGGCTGGAGTCGCTGGGAATGACCGGCGCGGCCGCCCGCGCGGCCACGCTGAGCCCGCTTATCCAGCACTGACAGGCACCACCCGCCAACAACGCGGGGTCACTTCGCGCCCATCCCGGAGGGGAACATGGGCGCGAAGTGACCCCGCGTTGCTTTTCGGAGCGGGTGAAGGCTCAGCCCTTTTTGGTGGGGGTGGCGCTGGGGGTCGCCGAGGGTGATGGTGCCGGTTCCTTCGCCACCACAATGTTGATTGTTTTGCCCTGATCGACCGAGGCATTCACAGGGTCACTCTGATCCGTGACGCGGCCAGCCTCCACCTGGGAGTTCTCCACTTCCTGGACGTTGGGGACCAGCCCCAGTTCCTTCAGCGCCGTTTCCGCCTCCGCGCGCGTGCGGCCACGGAGCTCAGGCATGGAGACTTTGCCGGTGGAAATGACGATCTCCACTGTGCTGCCCACGCCCACCATCTGGCCCGGTGTGGGGCTGGTGGTGATGACCCTGCCGGCAGGGACGGTGGAGCTGTTGGCGGTGGTGGTGGACGAGGCCCCCTGCAGGCCGCTCTGGCGCAGGATGTCCCGGGCGGCGGCCTCCGTCTGGCCGGGCAGGTTCTCCGGAATCCTGACGGCGCTTGGGCCTTCGGAGATGTTCAGGATCACCTCTGCGTTAAGATCCACGGAGGTTCCGGCCGCCGGGTCAGTGCCGATGGCCGTCCCGCTGGGTATGGTCTCGTTCTTGCTCCGTTTGATCTGCGGACGCAGGTTGGCACCATAAAGGTCCTGCAGGGCCGCCGACTCCGTCAGGGTCGCCACTACGGGGATCTCCACCTTGGGCGGCGGCGCCGCGCGTCGGTTCACGGTGTTGTACAGCCACAGGCCACCGCCAGTCAGAACCAACAGCGTGAAGATCACCAGGGTAGCTATCCACGTACGACGACGGGCCTTCTGCCGCGCGGTCCGCTCACGTTCCGGCGGGAAGCCCAGGGGCAGTTCGTCGGCATCGGACGGTTCCCGGACGGCCGCAGCCATGGCAGGTATTTTCCCGTCAGCCCGGGTGTCGTCAGCGTAGGGCTGGCGGCCGGTGGGGGCATCGTCCAGGAAACTGGCACCGGTGAGCGCGAACGCTTCTGTTGCAGGCGCGTGTTCGGGCGTCGGGACGTGGTCGTTGGGATCGGTGGGGGCCTCGGTTGCGCCAAGAGCTGGAACCGGAACCCCTGCCCGGGCAGCGCGCAGGGCACGCTGGAAGGCGGCTGCGTCCTGGAAACGGTCCGCCCGGTTCTTCTGCAAGGCCTTGGCCAGGACACTGTCCAGGGCGGCCGAGACCTCCGGGTTAACGCTGCTCGCTGGCTCCGGGATTTCCCGGACGTGCTGGTACGCCACGGAGACGGGGCTGTCGCCGACGAAGGGCGGGCGGCCGGTGAGCATTTCGTACAGCAGGCAGGCAGCTGAGTAAAGATCACTGCGTGCGTCCACGGTTTCGCCCCGGGCCTGCTCGGGTGAGAGGTACTGCGCGGTTCCCACCACAGCCTGCGTCTGGGTCATGGTGGCGGATGAATCGGCGATGGCCCGGGCAATCCCGAAGTCCATGACCTTCACGGAATTGGAACCCTCGCAGTACATCACGTTGGCGGGTTTGATGTCCCGGTGGACGATGCCGGCCTTGTGGCTGTACTCAAGGGCGGACAGCACGCCCAGGCAGAAGTCGATGCCCCGGTCAATGCTGACTTCCTTGGCCCGGATCAGGTCACGGATGGTCTTGCCCTCGACGAACTCCATCACGATGTAGGGCACCCGGACGCTGTCCTCCGAGCCGTCCGGAACCGTGTGTTCGCCGGTGTCGTAGATGGCGACGATGGACGGGTGGTTCAGCGCCGCTACGGACTGCGCTTCCCGTTTGAAGCGCGCCTGGAACTGCGGATCCCGGGCCATATCCGGGCGAAGCAGCTTGACGGCGACTGTACGGCCAAGCCGGGTATCGACCCCGCGGTGGACGTCCGCCATCCCCCCACGGCCGATGATTTCGCCGAGTTCATAGCGGCCACTCAGGACACGTTGGTTATCCACCGGGAGGCTGTCCTCCCGGTGGAGCGGGGTGCGGGGCGACTCATTCACTGTCAAACCTGGCAGCTACGGCTTGCAGGTAGGGGGCAAGCCCTGAACCTGGCCCGGGTTGCAGACAGGCAGGGTGGTGGCAGAAGACGCCGGGGCCGAGGACGGCGGAGCTAACGGCGTGGTGGTCGGGAGCGGCACGGCGTAGGTGATGGTCACTTCTGTTCCCTTCGGCATGGTTCCAGAGGGGTCAATGCCCAGTACAGTACCTGCCGTCTCCGGGCTTTGTTCGGGCAGCACCCGGACGAAGAGTCCCATCGATTCCAGGGTGGCTTTAACCTGGCGGTAGTCCTTGCCCAGGTACGCGGCGGAAATGACATTGACCGTAGTGGGCGTCGGAGTGGGCGTGGCGCTGGTCCGGCTCGGGGTGGGCGTGGCGGATGCCGAGGTACTTGACGGGCTGGCGCTGGTGGACGGCGGGCTGCTGACCGCCGAACTGGTGACGGTGTCCTTCGCCGGGGAGAAAATCCCCTGCTGCGTCAGGAAGAACCCCACCAGCGCGAACAGAACCAGCACGATCAAGGCGATCAGCGGCCAGGTCCAGGGGCTGCGGCCGCGACGGTCGGGCTCGTCGGTGGGTTCGTCGTCGTACGTTTCCTCCTCCTGCACCCAGCTGCGCTCCGCGGCCAGCGCGTCCGCACGCGAAAGCGTGCTTCCGGGCCCCGTGGCAGCGCCCGCGGCAGCGGCCCAGGCTGCAGCACCGCCTGCAGCGGCGCCGAGCACGGGCAGGGCGGACGTCGACGTCGTGCTGCCGTCCTTCCGGGCGATGACGCCGGTGGGCGCAGTGGCAAGATCCACCGGTGCGGTGATGGGGCCGGTGGTTGCCTCGAAGAGCAGCATGCCCGGAACGGCGGCGTGCGCGGCGTTCACATCGCCGTTGCGGATGGCTTCCGCGGCTTCGGACAGCTTGATGGCATTTTCCGGGCGGTTCTTGGGATCCTTGGCCAGCATGGACATCAGGAGGGCCCGGACCGGTTTGGGCAGGGTCTCCGGAAGCGGCGGCGGGGCGTCGTTGACCTGGGCCAGGGCAATGGCGATCTGGGATTCGCCGGAGAACGGCCGGTGCCCGGTGAGGCACTCGTAGCCGATCACGCCGAGTGCGTAGATGTCCGAGGCGCCGGTGGCGGTCTGGCCCGTTGCCTGTTCGGGGGCGAGGTACTGGGCGGTCCCCATCACCTGCCCTGTCTGGGTCAACGGCACCTGGTCGGCCAGGCGGGCGATGCCGAAGTCGGTGACCTTGACCCGGCCGTCCGGGGTGATCAGCAGGTTGCCCGGCTTGATGTCGCGGTGCACCAGGCCCTGCGCGTGGGCCGCCGACAGCGCGCGGGCGGTCTGCGCGATCATGGACAGCGTCCGGTCCGGGGACAGTACCTGCTCGTGCTCGATGATGCTGCTCAGCGGCTGGCCGGGAACGAGTTCCATCACCAGGTAGGCGGAGCCCTCCTCCTCACCGTAGTCAAAGACATTGGCGATGCCTACGTGGTTCAACAGGGCAGTGTGGCGTGCCTCGGCGCGGAACCTCTGGAGGAATCCGGGGTCCCCGGTGTATTCCTCCTTGAGTACCTTGATGGCGACAATGCGGCCCAGGACCTGGTCCTTTGCTTTCCAGACCTCTCCCATCCCGCCGATCGCAATCCGCGTGGTCAGCTGGAATCTGCCGCCGAGGGTGATTCCCGTTGTAGGCCTCACTTATTCAACACCGCCTCAAAAATCTTCTTTGCATTCGGACTGGTTAGCTTTGCGCCCGTGTAGATGTCAACGCCTTCCATGGCGATGGTGACCTGCACTTGCGGGTTGTTCGCCGGGGCGAACCCGGTGAACCATGAGTTGTTCAGGCCATTGCCCAGTTCCGCGGTGCCGGTTTTGCCGGCCACTTGAACGCCGGGGACGGCGGCGCCTTTGGCGATGCCGTCGGTCACGACGCTGGTCATCCATTCGGTGATCTGCTTGGCGATTTCCGGGGTGGTGGATGTCCGCAACGCTTCGGGCCGGGGTTCGTCAATGACCCGCAGGTCCGGGGAACGCACCGTCTTGACCAGGCTGGGGCTCATCTGGACACCACCGTTGGCGATGGCCGAGGTCATCATGGCGATTTGCAGCGGAGTGGCGCGCACGTCCTTCTGGCCGATCGCGGACTGGGCCAGGCCTGGCCGGTCCAGATCATTGGGGAAGCCGTTGCCCTTGGCGTAGGCGAGCTTGAGCTGGTCGCCTACGTCCTCGCCGAAACCGAATTTTGCCGCCTGGTCGGCAATGGCGTCCCGGCCGAGATCGAGGGCAATGCTGGCGAACGGTGTATTGCAGGATTGCTGCAGGGCGAAAGCAAAGCTGGCCGTGTCCTGGGTGTAGCAGTTGCCGCCGGCATAGTTCGGAAGTGTGTACTGGATCCCCGGGAACGGCATGTTGGCCGGATTGGGGAGCTGGCTGTCCTTGTTGTATTTCCCGGAGTTCAGGGCGGCAGCAGTATCCACCAGCTTGAAAACCGATCCCGGCGCGAGCAGCTCTCCAGTGGGGCCGCTGACATTCTGGTTCAGGTTAATCCCTGGAACTTTGAGCAACTCATTGATGTTACTGGCCTCGGCGCCGGGGTCCTGGGTGGCGATGAGGTTGGGGTCATAGGACGGCTTGGACACCATGGCAAGGATGGCGCCCGTCTTGGGATTGGTGACCACAATGGATCCCCGCTGGCCGTCCGGGATGAGGTCGTACGCAAGTTTCTGGATCGCGGGATCAATGGTGAGCTCCACCGAGGCCCCCTTCGGCTGGTTACCCAGGAAGAGCTGGCCGATCCGGTCCAGGAACTGCTGGTCAGAGCTTCCTGCCAGCTGTTCCCGCATGGCGCGCTCCAAACCGGTGGCGCCGTAGTTCTGCGAGAAGTAACCGGTGAGGCCGGCATAGAGTGCCGGCTGGGAGTAGGTCCGTTGGAACTTGCACTGCTCCGAACCTTCGACGGATTCGGCCACGGGTGTTCCGCCCACAATGATGGCTCCGCGGTCGTTGCAGTAGTCCAGCAGGATGGCGCGGTTGTTCCAGGCGTTGGCTTTGAGATCGTCCGCGCCCACTACCTGGACATAGCTGATGGCGCCGAAGATCAGCGCGAACATGGCGATCGCGGCGACCCATGAACTGCGGATTGCCTGGTTCACAGGGTTTTCACCGCCTCAGTAGGTGTGTCGATGGCTTTGGGTTCCGCGCCATTTGCCGGCGGCAGCGGCGTGGTGTCAACGGGGCCGCGGGCCGTGTGGGAAATCATCAGGAGCAGGCCCACAATGATCCAGTTGGCCAGGAGCGAGGACCCGCCGGCCGCCAGAAACGGTGTTGTGAGCCCGGTCAGCGGAATCAGCCGCGTGACACCGCCGATGACCACGAAACACTGCAGCGCCACAGCGAAGGAGAGCCCGCAGGCCAGCAGCTTTCCGAAAGCGTCCCGGGTGCCCAGGGCCGCCCGGAAGCCGCGGGTGAACAGCAGCAGGTACATCATGACGACGGCGAAGAGCCCGATCAGGCCAAGTTCCTCGCCGAGCGATGCAATGATCATGTCGCTGTTGGCGAAGGGGACGAGGTTGGGCCTGCCCTGGCCCAGTCCCGTTCCCACAAGGCCGCCGCTGGCCATACCGAACAGGCCTTCCACGATCTGGAAGCTACCGCCGAACTGGCGCCCATAGACCTCTTCGGTAAAGGCGTTCAGCCAGCCGTCGATCCGGAGACCGACGTGCGAGAAGACCTTGGACGCGACGAAGCCGCCGCCGAGGAGCAGCGCGACGCCGATCACCACCCAGCTGATGCGGCTGGTGGCCACATAGATCATCACGATGAACAGGCCAAAGAAAAGCACTGAAGACCCGAGGTCGCGCTGGAAAACCAGGACGCCGATGCTCACCAGCCAGGCCGTGATCATGGGCCCCATGTCCTTGAACCGCGGAAACTGCAGCGGGCCGATCTTGCGGCCGGCCAGCAGAATCAGGTCCCGGTTCGAGGAAAGATAACCGGCGAAGAATATAGCCAGCGTGATCTTGGCGATTTCGCCCGGCTGGAATGTCATAGGACCTACCCTGATCCAGACCCGGGCGCCCAGGATTTCACCGGCCGAGATGCCGGGCACCAGCGGAAGGATCAGCAGGAGCGCGCTCACCGCCAGCGAGATGTACGTGAATCGACGGAGTACCCGGTGATCCTTCAGGAACCAGATCACGGCGATTGCCACGGCCATGGCGATGAGCGTCCACCGCAGCTGGTTGTTGCCGGTGTCGTCCCCGGGTGCGTCAAGGCGGTGGATCATGGCTAGACCCAAGCCATTCAGGGCTACCACCAAAGGAAGTATTACCGGATCGGCATATTTAGCCCTGATCCGCAGAACCATGTGGAAGACCAGTGCTGCCACCGCGAGGAGGCTGGACTGGAACCAGAAATCGGAGTCGAATGCCTTCTGCTGGTCAACGCCCACCATCATGTTCGCGCCGATGCCGACGGCGAGGGCGAGGATCAGCAGCAGCAGTTCCACGTTGCGCCGGGGTTTGGGTACGGTACTGAGCTGGCTCATTTGCCTCCCCCGCAGACAGCGGTGGGACTGGGTGAGACGGACGGAACAGGAACTGCCACGGGAGCGGACGGGTCCGGCGATAGGGCAGGCGCAGTGGGAGTGGCGGCCGGCGTGGCCACAGGGGTGGGCGACGGGGTGAGGCACTCATCAGCCGGGGCAATGGTGCCAGTGCCTTCGAGATTCTTCACGATCCGTTGGGCATCGTAGAGGTCACGGGCCGGAACTGTCTGCCGTACGCGCTGCTGGGAGAACTGGGGCAAGGAATCCATCCGGATCTCTGTAACGGCTTCGAGGGTTGACAGCTGGATGGGGCCAAGCCGCTGGGATACGCCGTTGTAAATGGCCACGTGGGAATCGAACTCCCCGATGTAGTAGCGGGTCTGGGTCCAGGCATAGCCGAGCCAGAGGCCGACCGTCAGCACCACTAGCACGGACGCGGCGATGGAAATCGTGACCCAGCGGCGGGGCTTGGGCCGCTCCAGGAGGTCATCGGCTTCCGAAACGGGCGCTTCGGCCTTGTGGGTGAGGACGGTGGCGGCCCGCCGGGCCACCGTGCGGCCCGCGATGGTGGGAATGGAACCGGACTCTGCCGCCGTGGCCGCAGCACCGACAAGTTCGTGCGGGCGCGATGCGAGCTCCTGCCGCAGGACTTCGGCCGAAAGGTGTTCGCCCAGATGGGGGTCGGTGGAAGGCGGCTGTTCGGCGGGTATTTCGACGCCAGGCTCTTCGGCGACGGGTTTCTTCCCGTCGCCGGATTCCGGTTCAGCGGGGCTGGCCGTGACAGCCGGTGCGGCCTCTGCGTTGTCGTTGCCGGCGGCTTCGGCGGCGGCGCCGGTGACCAGCGCGGAGGGAATGATGTCGACGGCGGCGGTACTGACGTCGTCGGGCGTTTCCTCGGCAATTTCCACCATGACCACGGTGACGTTATCCGGTGCGCCGGCCTCAAGCGTCAGGTCAACCAGGGTTTCGACGCACTCGCGCAGGTCTTTTGTCTCGCGGACCGTGCGTTCCACCACGTGTCCGGCCACATAGTTCAGCCCGTCCGAGCACAGCAGCCAGCGTTCCCCGAGCTTGACGTCCAGGGTATCCAGATCCAACTCGGGGCTGGCATCAACATCGCCGAGGACACGCATCAGCACGTTCTTATGCGGGTGCGTTTCTGCTTCTTCGGGACGGAGCCGGCCCTCATCGATGAGCCGCTGGACGAAGGTGTGGTCCACGCTGATCTGTTCAAACTCGCCGTCGCGCAGGCGGTAGGCCCGGGAGTCGCCGATGTGCGCGAAGTGCAGCTTGCCCTCCGCGAGCAGCAGGGACGTGACGGTGGTGCCCATGCCGGCCAGCTTGGGGTTGATGTGCACCAGCTCAGAGAGCAGGGAGTTGGCGGTCTGGATTTCATCGGCCAGAACCGTGCCGGCATCGCCCTCGTAGTCGCCGTGGTCCAGGTGCAGCATGTCCAGCACGGTGGCGGCGGAGGCGACATCGCCGCCTGCGTGGCCCCCCATTCCGTCCGCAACCACAGCCAAATGACGGCCGACGTACGCTGAGTCGTCATTCTTGGCCCGGATGCGTCCCACATCCGAGCGCGCCGCATAGCGCATGATGAGGGGCCGCTGGACGGGAGTGGCCTCGCCGGCGGGAAGGTCAGCAGCCATGGCTATGGCCCTGTCTCTTATA
>DIZT01000170.1:12211-13309 GCA_002427975.1 Micrococcaceae bacterium UBA6021
ACCAGCGTGGCTTCCTGCGCGCGGCCCAGCAGAATGGGGCTGGCGGCCAGTGGAATGGTGGTTCCCTTCAGCGGGCCTTCGGTGACCACCAACCGGTGGGCCTGCTGCTTGAGCGGCTGGGGCGGAGCCTCGGCGAGTTCCGGATTTTTGCGGACCTGACGGGCGGTCGGGGTACCGGCGGCGGCTTTGCGGCCCACCATCAGATCCCGGCGCATCGCCGAAACGATGCTGAAAATGAGGACCCAGAGCAGGATCAGGAAGCCGAACCGCAGGGCGGTGATCGTCAGGTCGCTCATGGGCGGCCACCAGGGTTGGCGGGAAGCAGTCGGAAAATAATCTTTGTCCGTCCCATCGTGATGGTGGAGCCGTCGGTCAGTTCGGTGCTGCCTGCCACTTTGTGGCCGTTGACGTAGCTGCCGTTGGTGGATCCCAGGTCCACCGCGCTGGTAACCCCGTTGGCGGTGCGGATCTCAAGGTGGCGGCGCGAGACGCCGGTGTCGTCAACCAGGATGTCGGCCTCGGAGGACCGGCCCAGGACGATGGACGGGGCATTGAGGGAGTAACGCTGGCCATCGATGTCCAGAACGGGCTGCAGCNNACTGCCGGCAGGTTGGGCCGGGGCGCCGCGGCTCCTGGGCCGCCTTGGGACTTCTCAGTGGACGAGACGATCTCGAAGTCGCCCGCCCGCAGCTCCTCGGAACGGCGGAATGAGATCCGCACCGAGCCCTGCAGGGTGTAGCCCTGGCTGCGGACGTGGTTGATGACGACGTCGCAGAGTTCCTCGGCCAGCGGTGTGCCCCAGTCCTGCGCCCTCCTGAAGTCGTCATCGCTGAGCTGGACATCGAAGACGTTGGGTGCAAGCGTGCGGCCGGCGGAGATGGTGATGGCCTTGTTGTCCACCTCGCGGCGGAGCCGGCTGGCGATTTCCACAGGTTCCACTTGGGCCCGCGAGCCGGTGGAGAAGACACCGCGGACGGCTTTTTCGATGCCGCGCTCGACCTTGTCCAGCAATCCCATGGTCCTTCTCCTTTCCCCCCCGGCTGCGGGGCAGTCTTCGTTCCGGAACTCACCCAACTGCGCAGTGCAGAACCTGTCTCT
>DIZT01000181.1:0-960 GCA_002427975.1 Micrococcaceae bacterium UBA6021
ACCAGCGTGGGAACCAGAAAGCGCCGCTCGGTGACCTGGCGGAAAAGGTCGACGACGGTGTAGCGCTGCCGTGGGAGCGGTGCCAGTCGGGGAACGGACACCAACACCCACACGGCAGTGGCCGCCGCCAACACGGAGAGCGTGCCGAACAACAGGGCAAATCCGCCAGCCAGGATCAGGAATGCCCCGAGCAGCGGCCCGATCACATAGCCCAGGCTTTTCCAGGAACCATAGCGGCCGAAGTAGGTCCCGGCCTTCCCGCCGGCTGCCAGCCTCGCGACCATCGCAGACGATGCCGGCGAGAACGCCGAAGCCGCGGCGCCCTGCCCGAGCCGGGCGAGTCCGAGCATCAGGGGATCGGCCGCCCACAGGCCGATCAGCGACAGTGCCGCGAAGGCCAAGAGACCGCCGACGACGACGGGCTTGGCGCCGATCCTGTCGCTGAGCGCGCCGAAGACTGGCTTGAGGAAGATCTCGGACACGTCATAGAGAGCCAGAAGGATGCCCAGGTTAAGCAGCGTCAGGCCGATGTTCTCGCTCTGGGCGCCCAGCCCGGCGGCGATGCTGTGCGCCCCGAACGCGGTGACGAATCCCGCCGCGTACAGGGGGACAGTGGCTGACCGGGCGTTGACTGCCAGCCCAGGGGCGTTCACGGGTGCACCCCAAGCCAGGGCATCTGCGTCACGGAAGTCACACCGCACAGCGTAACAACCGCCCAACTGGCTGGCACTTAACGTCGTGAAAACGCCGAATGACGACGTTAAATGCGAGTTAGTTGGGGGAGGGGGATGGGATTTAGAGTCTTCACAAATTTGTGAAACTGAGTAGAGTTCCACCTATGGACACCATCATCCAGACCGTTGATTTGCACAAGCACTTCGGCCGGGTCCGGGCACTTGACGGCCTCAACCTTGAAGTCCACCGCGGCGAAATCCATGGATTCCTCGGCCCCAACGGCGC
>DIZT01000181.1:1028-6869 GCA_002427975.1 Micrococcaceae bacterium UBA6021
TCCACCACCCTCCGCATCCTGCTGGGCCTGGCCCGGGCAACGTCCGGCACCGCCAGCGTCCTTGGGCTTGACCCGTGGACGCAGTCCGTCGAGCTGCACCGCCGCCTCGCCTACGTTCCCGGCGACGTCCGGCTGTGGCCCAACCTTTCCGGCGGCGAAACCATCGACCTTCTCTCGCGCCTGCGGGGCGGCACCTTCGGTGCAACCCCCGCCGGCGGCGCCGACTACAAGCAGCGCAAGGCCCGCCTGTGCGAGGTCTTCGACTTCGACCCCGGCAAGAAGGGCCGCGCCTACTCCAAAGGCAACCGGCAGAAAGTCGCACTCATCGCCGCCCTCGCCACCGACGCGGAGCTGTACCTTTTCGACGAGCCCACGTCCGGACTTGACCCGCTCATGGAGGCGGTCTTCCGCCGGGAGACGCTCGCCGCCGTCGAACGCGGCGCCACCGTCCTCCTCTCCAGCCACATCCTCTCCGAGGTGGAAGCGCTCTGTCACCGCGTGAGCATCATCCGCGCGGGCAGAATCGTGGACGGCGGCACCCTGGATTCGCTGCGCCACCTCACCCGCACGGAGGTTTCCTTCGCGGCGGACGGCGTGGATCCCCGTGCCCTGGGGGAGCTGGACGCCGTGCATGACCTGACGGCCGACGGCGGCAGGGTCAAGTTTGGTGCCGACTCCGACAGGATCGCCGAGGTGCTTCCGCTGCTCGGTGCCCTGGGCGTGCAGGGCCTGATCATCACGCCGCCGTCGCTCGAGGAGCTTTTCCTGCGTCACTACGGCGACACGTCCCTGCCGGGTGGGCCGGACACAGGGCCCGCCCACCGGCGGCACCTGCTCGGCGCCAGGGGCCGTGGCTGAGATGGACACGCTCCGGATCCTGTGGGGCCAGCGCCTGCGGCGGGACCGCTGGCAGCTGGCCATCTGGGTGGTGGGAATCGGCGCCCTGGCCCTCTTCTCTGCGGCCGCCATCCGCCAGACCTACGGCGACCAGTCCAGCCAGGCCGACATCCTGCAGGTGGCCATCGCCACCCCCGCCATCCTGATGCTCCGCGGCCTGCCCCGCGGCGCTGGCCAGGGCGCCTTCACGTTCTTCGAGATCTACGCCTTCCTTGCCTTGCTGGCCGGCCTGATGAGCACCTTTCTGGCCGTTCGCCACTCTCGGGCCGAGGAGGAAACCGGCAGTGCCGAACTGATCGCGGCCACGCCGGCCGGCCGGCTGACGCCCGCACTGGCCACGTTGCTTCACGGCCTAGCAGCCAACGTCCTGGTGGCGCTGGCGGTCTTCGCCGGGTTTGCGGCGGAGGGGCTTGAACCTGCCGGTTCCCTGGTTGCGGGAGCCGCCACGGGCGCCGTCGGGATGGCCTTCCTGGGGATGGGTCTGCTCATCGCACAGCTGATGGGCACGTCCCGCGGCGCGAACGGGTTTTCCTCGGCGCTGGTGGTGCTGGCGTACGTGGTGCGTGGCATCGGCGACGCCACGGGCACGCCGAACGCCGACGGCACGATGATGACAGCGGGGGCCGCCAGCTGGTTTTCACCGATCGGCTGGGGCCAGCAGACGTTTGCCTACACGGGTGACCGGTGGTGGCCGGTGCTCCTGCCGGTGGGGCTCGCCGTCGTCTGCGTGGCCGTGGCGTGGCTCATCCTGGACCGCCGAGACAGCGGCGCGAGCGTCTGGGGAGTGCGTCCCGGCCGGGCCTCCGCTCGCCGCGGGTTGAACAGCCCCGCCGCGCTGGCCCTACGACTGCAGAGCGGTTCTATCATCGGCTGGGGCCTGGGCGGGCTGGCCACCGGACTGCTGGCAGGCTCGCTGGGGAGCGCCATAACTGCCGCGAACACGGCCGACACCAACGTTACCGCCGCGCTGCGGGCCATGCTCCAGTCCCAGGGCACATCCCTCAGCCAGCTCCTGATCTCCGTCCTGTTCTCAGTCGCCGGGGTCCTGGCCGCCACGTGCGCACTGCAGGCAGTCATCCGGATGCGCCAGGAAGAGGCGGCCGGTACCGCGGAACTCCTGCTCGCCGCCCCGGTCAGCCGGATCCGGTGGCTGGCCGGCTACCTGGTTCTGGGTGCGGCCTCAGTGGTGCTGGTCTTGTTCCTGACGGCGTTGGGTGCCTGGGCCTCCATGGCGGGTTCGGGTGACACTTCCCTGGACGGAGGGGCCGTGTGGCAGACCGCCGCGGCCCAGCTTCCCGCGGCGCTGATCTACCTTGCCGTGCCCGCGCTGGTGTTCGTCCTCTGGCCGCGGGCCACCATCGGTCTGGGCTGGGCACTCCTGGCCGCCGGCGTGATCCTGGGCATCTTTGGCGGCATGGTGGGCCTGAGCCAGGACGTCCGCAACATCTCGCCGTTCTCCCACACCCCAGTGCCCCAAGGCACGACGACGGACTGGAGCGGTGCGTGGTGGATGCTCGCTATCGCCGTTCTCACCGGGGCCGTGGCCATGGTTGTGATGCGGCGGCGGGAAACGGGGACAGCGTGAGTACCGGGACTGAGGTCAACGCCGCAGCGGAAAGGGCCGCGGCAGGGCTCACAGCGGCGGGCTTCCCCAAGATGCCGGCCCGGGCACTGATGGCCCTGGTCTCGTCCGAGGACGGCAGCCTCACCGCAGCCGAGCTTGCCGAAAAACTTGGGGTCAGCGCCGCCGCGGTGTCCGGCGCCGTCAGGTATCTGCAGACCGTGGGCTACGTCCAGCGAGTCTCTCAGCCCGGCAGCCGCCGCGACCTGTACGCTCTCCACGACGACGAGTGGTACATCGCCTCCATGCGGAACAGCCCCATCTACCAGAGCCTCGCCGCACTGACCGATGCGATCGCGGAGGCGCTGCCGGCTGGATCGGCCGCCGGGTCCCGGGTGGCGGAGATGGGCCGGTTCTACCGGTTCCTCGACGCCAAAATGCCCGCAATCCTGGACGATTGGGAGCACGAAAGGGACAGCCGTTCCCAAGAAGTCCTGACCGAAGGAGCCCTCCCGTGACCATGATCGATAACGCCGTGTACGTGAATGGGGTCCGGACGGCAGACCCTGAAGACCTTGACGAGACGTACTTCCTCCTGCGGCAGCGCGAAGGAATGGCGTGGATCGGCCTGTACCGCCCCGACGCCGAGGAGCTGCAGTCCGTGGCTGAGGAGTTCGACCTGAGCCCGCTGGCCGTGGAGGACGCGTTGGCCGGGCACCAGCGCGCCAAGCTGGAGCACTACGGCGAGTGCGTGTTCCTGGTGCTGCGCCCGGCCCGCTACCTGGACGACGTCGAGAAGGTTGACTTCGGCGAGATCCACGTCTTCGTGGGCCAGGACTACGTGGTGACGGTCCGGCACGCTGAGTCGCCGGACCTGGCCAGGGTGCGCCGCCGGATGGAAGCCATGCCGGAGTTCCTGGCTCTTGGACCCGACGCCATTCTGTACGGCATCCTGGACCAGGTGGTGGACGAGTACGAGCCCGTCGCCGCGGGCCTGGAGAACGATATCGACGAGATCGAAGATGACCTCTTCGGCGCGGATCCGGAGGTCTCACGCCGGATCTACGATCTTTCACGGCAGGTCATCATCTTCCAGCGTGCCATCAGCCCACTGATCGGCATCCTGCAGGGGCTCATGGCAGGGACACCCGAGCGACTGCCCGGACCCGAGCTGCGGGACCACTTCCGCGACGTCCTGGACCACGCGATCCGGCTGAACGAAAAGGTGACGTCATTCCGCGCGCTGCTGCAGAACGCCCTGGCCGTCAACGCGGCCCTGGTGGCCCAGCGCCAGAACGATGAGATGAAGAACCTCACGGTCTCCAGCTATGCGCAGAACGAGGAGGTCAAGCGCATTTCATCGTGGGCTGCCATTCTCTTCACACCTACGCTGGTGGCCTCGATCTACGGCATGAACTTCCACATCATGCCCGAGCTCGAGTGGGCGTACGGCTACCCGTATGCGATGGGCCTGATGGTGGTCCTGGGAGGCATCCTGTACCTCGCGTTCAAGCACAACAAGTGGATCTAGCGCCGCCGGTACAGTGAAGGGCATGCCGCTCACCTTCCCGCCCCTGGACGAACTCCTCGCTAACGCGCATGTGGTGAGCCTGCCGATGCGCGTGAAATTCCGCGGGATTATGGAACGCGAGACCCTCCTGCTGCGCGGTCCGGCGGGCTGGGCCGAGTTCTGCCCGTTCCCTGAATACGCCGACGCCGAGGCCTCCCGCTGGCTCGCCGCCACCATCGAGGCCGGCTGGCAGGGCTTCCCTGAACCGGTGCGTTCGGTGATTCCCGTTAACGCCACCGTGCCCGCCGTTTCCGCGGACCGCGTGCCGGAAGTCCTGGCCCGGTTCGGCCGGGTGGACGCCGTTAAGGTCAAGGTGGCCGAGCGCGGGCAGACGCTCGACGACGACGCCGCGCGGGTCGCCGCCGTCCGCTCGGCCCTGCCGGACGCCGCCATCCGCGTGGACGCCAACGGCGGCTGGGACGTGCCTGACGCGCTCGAGGCACTCACCCGGCTCGCCGCCGTCGGACTGGAATACGCCGAGCAGCCCGTGCCCACCATTGAGGGGCTCGCCGAGGTGCGCAGCCGGCTGCGCGCTGCCGGAACGCCCGTGCTGATCGCCGCCGACGAAAGTGTGCGCAAGGAATCCGACCCCCTTCGCGTGGCGCGCGCCGGCGCGGCCGATCTGCTGGTTGTTAAGGTCGCACCGCTCGGGGGAGTGCGGCGCGCGCTGGACATCGTGGCGCAGGCCGGGCTCCCCGCCGTCGTCAGTTCGGCATTGGATACGTCCGTGGGCATCCGCGCGGGGCTTGCGCTCGCTGCCGCGCTGCCGGAACTGCCGTATGCGTGCGGGCTGGGGACGGTGTCGCTGTTTGGCTCTGACATCACGTTGGATCCGCTGGTGGCCGACGACGGCGCCATCCGCCTCCGCGACGTCGCCGCCGACGCCGGGCTGCTGGAGCAGTTTGCGGCTACCGCGGAACGCCGCGACTGGTGGCTCGCCCGTCTGCGTCGCGTCCACGCCCTTCTCCATTAGTGGCCGAATTCACAGCCTTTTCCCAGGTTGCTCACGGGTTAACACAAGGTTCACCTGAAGGACGGCTTCGCGTCGGAACCGGCTGACAGGGTGTGCGGGACCCGATCGTAATTTTGGAGGCACCTTTTGTCTGAAACGACTGCCCGCAAGTTCAACCTGCTCCCCATGCTTGGCCATACGAAGGGCAAGCGCAGCCCCGTAACCTGCGCCTTGAAGTGCGACAACGCCTGCGCCGGCGACGTCTGCAACACCAGCTCCAACAGCTACTTCCGGGACATTGCGTCCGCCACCATGTCCCGCCGCGCCGCCCTGGGCTTCGGCGCCGCCGGTGCGCTCGCCGTCGTACTTGGCAGCGCCATTTCCTCCGCGGAACCGGCTGTTGCCGGCGGCCCCGGGCTGTCGCCGGCCGCCAAGGAGGGCTTCCCGACGTCGAAGCTGCAGTTCACGCCGATCGCCCCGGTGGATCCCGCCGTCGACACGCTCACCGTTCCGGAAGGCTTCACCTGGCAGCCCGTGATCCGCTGGGGTGACCCCATGTTCAAGGACGCGCCGGACTTCGATCTGAACAACCAGACTGCAGCCGCGCAGGCCCAGCAGTTCGGCTACAACAACGACTACACGGACATCGTGGAAATCCCGGGGACCAAGGGCCGCCGCGCCGTGCTGTTCGCCAACCACGAATACACCAACGAGAACATCATGTTCCCCGCCACCATGCCGGCCGCCGATGTGCGCGCGGTGGGCCAGGCAGCGCACGGCCTGTCCGTCGTCGAGCTGGAGCGCAAGAACACCACCAAGCCGTGGACCTACGTCAAGGGCGCGCCGCTGAACCGCCGCTAC
>DIZT01000181.1:6914-7624 GCA_002427975.1 Micrococcaceae bacterium UBA6021
GATCAAGGGCACGCTGGGCAACTGCTCCGGCGGCACCACGCCGTGGGGCACCATCCTGTCCGGCGAGGAAAACTTCAACGGCTACTTTGTCTCCCCGGGCACGTCCGCGAGCGATAAGCGGTACGGCCTGACGTCGTCGTCCACTGCCCGCAAGTGGGAACTGGACGATCCCCGCTTCGACACCCGCAACGCCGGCTACGAAAACGAAACCAACCGCTTCGGCTGGATCGTGGAAGTTGACCCGTTCGATCCCACGTCCACCCCGAAGAAGCACTCCGCTCTGGGCCGCTTCAAGCACGAGGGCGCCAACGTCATCGTCGCCGAATCCGGGCACGTGGTGGCATACATGGGCGACGACGAGAAGTTCGATTACCTCTACAAGTTCGTCTCCGCCGACACGTACCGCGAAGGCGACCGCGCGCACAACATGACGCTGCTCTCGGAGGGCAACCTCTACGTGGCCAAGTTCACCGGCAACTCGCCTTTGGCTGAGATCACCGGGGTTGGCAACGCGCCGGCAGACGGTTCCTTCGACGGCACCGGCCAGTGGCTGCCCCTGGTGGTTGACGGCGCCTCCGCCGTGCCGGGCATGACCGTGGAAGAGGTCCTGGTCTACACCCGCCTCGCCGCCGACAAGGTGGGCCCCACCAAGATCAATCGCTGCGAGGACGTCCTACCCAGCCTCCTCACGGGCAAGGTCTACGTGGCCT
>DIZT01000037.1 GCA_002427975.1 Micrococcaceae bacterium UBA6021
ATAACGCCCACCCCCCGCCGCGGGCGCCCAGCCACAAAAAGGGTGCCCGGCCGCCGTCGTACGTTACTCATCGATTGCTGAGCAACCGCCCTTTTCAGGCCTCAAAAGGGCCCTTTTGGAGCACTCGATTCAGGATTCCCAGACGATTTCGTCGTCCACTACGCCGTCTTCGTCGGCGGAGGCCACCAGCACTTCGTCCGTGAAGTGGGCGCCGAGCGTGAAGTCGAGGACAAAGTAGCGTTCAGGCTGGCCGGGGTAAATGCCCACGTGGCCGAGCTTAAGGGCCTTGAGGAAAACGTCGGTGGTGAGCTGGCTGCGGTCCTCCACGCCGAAGATTTTCTGCAGCTGCTCGGACTTGAGGGCGCTGCAATGGAAATTGAGGTACTCCTGCGGGCTGGTGCCTTCCTGGCCCAGTTCCTCGGCAATCATTTCCCGTACCTCGTCCACGAGCTCGGGGAGGAAGCGCAACCGGTAGTCCACCTTGTGCATGGCGGCCTCGTCGAAGTGGTCGTGCGCGTTGATGTTCAGGTCGAGTTCCAGTAACTGGCCACCCAGCTCATGTTTGGCGGCGATGTTGTGATCCCTGCCGTGGTTGAGCTCGATTTCTCCAAAGTGCTGGCTCGCTACCCTGTTCATACCTTCAACATAGACCCCAAGTGCTGTGCTTTCCAGCATTCCGGGCTAATTGCCTGAGGACCCCGCAGCGGCCATCGTTTCGGCCAACAGGTCCACAAACAGCTGCACCCGTGCAGTCTTCTTCTCGTTGATGAGCAGGGCAAAGACGTTCCGCGCCAGCCGGATCTCCGGAACATCCAGCACCACAACGCCGGCCGGCCGGTTCCGCAACGCCAGCTCAGGCACCAACGCGGCGCCCAGCCCGGCGGCCGCCATTTCGAGGCTCGCATGGAAGTCGTCGCTGTGGGCCACCACGCGGGGATGCAGGTTGCAGCTGGCAAAGAGCCGCTCGATCACCACAGCGTCAGGGCTCCCGGGATGGTGCATGATCCACGGCAGCTCGGACAGGTGGTCCGCCGCCACCTTCGCATCCGTGCGGAAACCCCAGCCTGCGGGCAGCACTACGCGGAAGTTGTCGTCGCCGATCCACTGCCGGTTAATCGTGTGCGGCCACGCGAGCCCGGACTGGCCCACCTGGAAGACCAACGCCACATCGAGCTCGCCGCCGGTGCGAAGTCCCTGGATGGTTTGTGCCGGCTCGGCCACCGAGACTTTGAGGTCGATGCCCAGGTCTTTCCACGCCGGATTCTTCAGGATTCGCGGGAGGACGTAGGTGGCCAGGCTGGGGAAGATTCCCAGCCTGAGCTCCTGGCTGGTGCTGTGCGTTTTGGAGGCTGCCGCCATTAGGGCCTCGATATCCGTCAGGACTTTCGCGGCGTGCCGGGTCATCACCACCGCCGCTTCCGTGGGGACCACGCTGCGGGCCGAACGCTGGAAAAGGACCACGCCCGTCTCGCGTTCCAGGGCGGACATCTGTTGCGAGACCGCCGACGCCGTGTACCCCAGGCGTGCTGCGGCGGCCGCGAACGAACCCAGCCGGGTGACCTCGAGAAGGGTCTTCAGATGTACGGGATTTACCAACGCAGTCCTTTGGTCAGGGCCGCCTCAGCACCGCAATGTGCCGGGTCTGGAAGGCCCGCTTCATTCTGGCACAAAGATTTACGCAAAACCCAGTCATCCACCGGTCCCACGGCGACGAACCGCCCCTAGAGAGTTTGCACCGGGCAAATGCACCACGGAGTCCGAGCGGAGGAGCAGAACAGTGTCTTTGGCAGGGAACCCGGCGGATAGGCCCCAAGGGCGGCGCATCGCCGTCGTGGGCAGCGGAGTGGCCGGACTGACGGCCGCGTACGTCCTGAACCGGCATGACAACGTCACCCTCTTCGAGGCGGACGGCAGGCTGGGCGGGCACGCCCATACCCACAACGTCGCGCAGCAGGATGGGCCCGTCCTGGGCATTGACACCGGCTTCATCGTCCACAACGAGCGGACCTACCCCACCCTGCTGCGACTGTTCGCCGCGCTGGGCGTGGAGACGCAGGACTCCGAGATGAGCATGTCCGTCCGCTGCGACGGCTGCGGCCTGGAGTACGCCGGGGGCCCGGGGCGGCGGTCGCGGGATCATCGCCCGCCCTTCCATCCTGCTGCGCGGACGGTAGCTGCTGATGCTGCTGGAGGTCATGCGTTTCTACCGCAGGGCGCGCGCCCTGATTGAGGCCGCTCCAACGTCCGACGACGGCCCTGGGACGGGCGGTGCGGAGCTGACCCTCGGTGACTTCCTGGCAAAGGAACGCTTCAGCCAGTACTTCATCTCCCATTTCATGACGCCGGTGGTAAGCGCCGTCTGGTCGTGCGATCCCACCACGGCCCTGGCCTATCCGGCGCGCTACCTTTTCACGGTCCTTGGCCACCACGGCCCGGACGCGCCCGTGATGACCAGGCTCAGGCCGGAAGCGTTCGAAGTGCGGATCGGGGTCAACGGCCTGATCGGGCTGGGCGAATCGTCTATGGCCGGGGACTGGGAAGCCTCAGAGCTCGCCGGCGTGCTGGAGGTCTTCGCCGCCTCCGTGGGCACGCTGATCCCAGCACCGCTGCAGAAGCTCCGGACCCTGTACCTGCCGCGGACGCCGCGGCAGGAGCGCAACGAAGAGCAGAACACCCGCGGC
>DIZT01000332.1:0-223 GCA_002427975.1 Micrococcaceae bacterium UBA6021
CGGCAGTGGCCGACGGCGGCATCACCGATGAGTCCTGGGTGGCCGGTCTGCGTGGTTGGTTTGAGTCGTTTGTGGAGGGCCTGGCCAGCGGGCCGCCTGCCCTTCGTGCGGAACAGCTGGCTGCCCTGGCGCGCGCCGGCGTGGTCAGCTTTGTGGGCCCCGACCCCCGGTTCAGCGTGGACCGCCGGTCAGGCCGGTTCACCGCCACCTCACCCTGGGTGAA
>DIZT01000332.1:389-703 GCA_002427975.1 Micrococcaceae bacterium UBA6021
GGTCCGCCGGTGGCGGCGAAGACCATGGTGGAGGCCCTTGCGCCCGCAAACCGGGTGTCCGTCAACGACTCACCCCTGCTGGAACAGCTCCTTGCCGACGGGATGGTGCGGCCCCGGCTGATGATGACGGCGGAAGGTGCTCCGGTGCAGGCCACCGGGCTGGACGTTACGCCGCACCCGTACCGGCCGGTGGCGGCCAACGGCTCAGTCACGGATGGTCTCTATGTACTGGGCCTGCAGCTCTCGGCCACCCAGTGGGGCACGGCCATCGCCGCCGAAGCGCTCCAGACGGGCGGCCCCACGTACCCCAGCGC
>DIZT01000332.1:760-3896 GCA_002427975.1 Micrococcaceae bacterium UBA6021
ATCGCCTCAAATCACCCGGAAAAGCCGATTATCTGGACAAAAACTCGGAAATGTTGAGCGGCCGCGTCCTGGCGTTGCGGTTGATGACTTCCCGCAGCCCCCGTCCCTGACGCATTGTTTTGCCCTGTTGCGGTGGATGACGCGGCGTTGCCTCCTGCGTCCGGATTGCTTCGTACTACGCCCTGTAGACCGCGGTGACCCGCGGTTTCCTCGTATGAACGCGGCCCTTTTGCCGCCGATCCTTTCTCTGTTCTAGTGGTTCCCACGAGCCAGCCGGCCCGGATCCAGACCTGAACAGCAGAAAGACTCACCACCATGAAAAACCCTCTCCTGCCCGCCCGAACTCTCCCCGCCGCAGGCCTGGCAGCCGCCATGACTGCAGCCGTGGCAGTCTCGCTGGTGCTGACGGGTTGCGGCGGCGCAGCGACAGCACAGTCCGGAAGCAGCGGCACCGGCGCCGAAGTGAAGACAGTGCGTTACCAGGGGTCGCCCAACACCGTGGACCTGACCGAATTGGCGCAGGACCTCGGCTACCTGGGCGACGTCAAACTCCAGTGGGTCGGCAACACCACCAGCGGCCCGCAGAGCATCCAGTCCGTGGCCACTGACCAGACAGACATCGGCGGAGCCTTCACCGGTGCGGTCATCAAACTCATCGAGGCCGGCGCTCCCGTCCAGGCGGTCATCAACTACTACGGCGAGGACAAGGATACGTTCACCGGATACTACGTGGAGGACGGCAGCCCCATCAAGACAGCCCGGGACCTGATTGGCAAAAAGATCGCCGTGAATACCCTGGGCGCCCATCACGAGGCGGTCATCACCACCTACCTGAAGAACAGCGGGCTGACTCCGGAGGAGATCAAGCAAGTGCAGCTGGTGGTAGTTCCGCCGAACGACACCGAACTGGCCCTCCGCAAGAAACAGGTCGACGTCGGGACGCTCGGCGGAGTGCTCCAGGACAGGGCGCTGGCCCAGGGCGGCGTCCGTGCACTGTTCACCGACATCGGGGTGATCGGTGGCCCCTTCGACGCCGGCCAGTACGTCCTCCGGAAGGACTTCCTGGCCAAGAACCCGGAAACCAGCCGCACCGTGGTCACCGGAATCGCCAAGGCGATCGAGTGGGAACGCACCACCCCGCGGGAGCAGGTGATCGCCAGGTTTGCCGAAATCATCGCCAAGCGCGGCCGTAACGACAGCACCGAGACGCTGAAGTACTGGAAGAGCGTGGGAGTGGCATCCCCGGGCGGCCGGATCCAGGACCAGGACTTCACCCGCTGGACCGATTACCTGAAGTCCGCAGGAATCATCACCGGTGACCTGGACACCAAGAAGCTTTACACCAATGAGTTCAACCTGCTGGAAACCCCGGCACCGGCAGCAACCTCGAAAGGATAAACGATGACGCCCAAGATCAGTCTCAGAAACGTTACCAAGGAATTCACCGTCCGGCCGGGCAAAGGGGCGGGTAAGAACACCGGAGGCCAATCGGAACCCTCCGTCCTTACCGCCTTGGATGACCTCAGCCTGGACGTGGCCGCCGGCGAATTCCTCACCCTCGTCGGCCCCAGCGGCTCCGGCAAAACCACGCTCCTGGATCTGCTGGCGGGCCTTTCCCGCCCAACCTCGGGGCAGGTCCTGGTGGACGGCAAGGAAGTGACTGGGCCCGGCCAGGACAGGGCCGTGGTGTTCCAGCAGTACGCGCTGTTCCCCTGGCGAACGGCGTCGGCCAACGTCTCCATCGGCCTCGAGAACACGGGCCTGTCCAAGAAGGAAAGGGCGGCGAAGGCCAGCGGGTTCCTCGACCTGGTGGGCCTTGCCGGGTTTGAAGACCGCTACCCGCATGAACTGTCCGGCGGTATGAAGCAGCGCGTGGCCATTGCCAGAAGCCTCGCCTATGAGCCGGACGTTCTGCTGATGGACGAGCCCTTCGCCGCCCTCGATGCGCAGACCCGCGAACAGCTCCAGGACGAGCTCCTGCGGATCTGGAAAGCCACGGGCAAGACCATCGTGTTCATCACGCACGGGATCGACGAAGCCGTCTACCTCGGCCAGCGCGTGGCAGTCCTCAGTGCCCGCCCCGGCAGGCTCAAGGAAATCGTGGACGTCACCATCCCCGACCGCGACGGCGACGCGGACATCCGCTCGCATCCGGCGTTTGTGGAACACCGGCACCAGGTTTGGTCCCTGCTGCACGACGAAGTCCGCCTGGCCCAGAACTCCGGCCACCGGAAAATCCTGCCGGACGGCACCGCCCCCGATGAACAGCCCCTCGAAAGGAGTGCCGCCTGATGAGCACTGTGTTGGCCCGACCGCAAGAGGCGGCTGCCGCCGTCGACCCTTCACTGCAGTCCGGAATACCGCAGTCCGCAATACCGCAGTCCGGACCATCCGGTCCGGAGCGCGGACAACGCCCGACGGCGGCTGCCAGGCTGAGTGCCGCAGCCCGCCAGACGGGGCGGGCCGGCTGGAATTCGCTCGCCGTTGTCCTGTTCCTGGCACTGTGGGAGGTTGGTCCGCTGTACCTGGCCAGCCCGGCTACGCGGGTGTTCCTGCCGCCCCTGCATGAGGTGCTGGCGGCGGGAGCCCGGCTGGTGGAAAATGGCCAGCTGCAGAGCCATCTGCAGGCCAGCGTGACCCGTTCGGTGTCCGGTTTCGGCATCGCTGTGGTGTCCGCCGTCGTCCTGGGGCTCCTGATCGCCTGGTACGGCTGGCTGAATTCGTTCCTGAACCCACTGCTGGAGCTATTCCGCAACACGGCGACGCTGGCCCTGCTGCCGGTGTTCACGCTGCTGCTGGGCATCGGGGAGGAATCCAAAATCACCATCGTGGCCTACGCCGCGTTTTTCCCGGTCCTGCTGAACACCATCGCCGGCGTCCGGACCGTGGACCCGTTGCTGATCCGGGCCGCGAAATCCCTGGGACTGAACAGCTTCCGGCTCTTCCAGAAGGTGATTCTGCCCTCCGCCGTCCCCACCATCTTTACGGGCATCAGGATGGCCGGAACCTCGTCCATCCTGGTGCTCATCGCCGCCGAAATGGTCGGGGCGAAGGCCGGGCTCGGCTACCTCATCGTCAACGCGCAGAGCAGCTTCCTGATCCCGGACATGTACGCCGGCATCCTGACCGTCTCCGT
>DIZT01000332.1:4064-18905 GCA_002427975.1 Micrococcaceae bacterium UBA6021
CTTCTGAACTGCAAAGGAAACACCATGACCGTCATCACCGAAACCAAGCTCCAGTTCACCAAGCTCAGCTCCCGCATCGGCGCCGAAATCCGCGGCCTGGACCTCAGCGGCGACCTGTCCGCAGACACCGTGGCCCAAATCCGCGCCGCCCTGAATACCCACAAGGCCCTGGTGTTCCGGGAAGCCAACATCCGCACCGACGAGGACCAGGTGCGTTTCGCCAGCCTCTTCGGCCCGCTCACCAAGGCCCACCCAACAGTGGCCTCCGTGGACGGCAAGCCGGCCGTCCTGCCCGTGGACAGCGAAAACGGCAGCGCCAATAACTGGCACACGGACGTCACGTTTGTGGTGAACCCGCCGCAGGCCTCCACCCTGCGCAGCATCACCCTGCCGGCCTATGGTGGTGAAACCCTGATCGCGTCCTCGGGCGGCGCCTACCAGGACCTCCCCGAGGAGCTGCGGAACTTCGCCGATACCCTCTGGGCCATCCATACCAACGACTACGACTACTCCGTGCCCAAGAACCTGGAACACGCCAACTCTGAGGAACGGCGCAAGGAGTTTACCCGGATCCACTTCGAATCCGCCCACCCCGTGGTCCGGGTCCATCCGCTGACCGGGGAGCGGGGACTGTTCATCGGCGGTTTCGCGCAGCGGCTGAGGATCGTTGGCCTGTCCAACACCGAGTCCAAGGACATCCTGCGCCTCCTGCAGGCCTACGTCACCCGTCCGGAGAACGTGGTGCGTGTGAACTGGGAGCCGGACCAGCTGGTGCTGTTCGACAACCGCATCACCCAGCACTATGCACCGGACAACTACGACGGCCAACCGCGCCAGCTCAACCGCGTGACCATCGCCGGGGACCTCCCCCGGGGCGTGGACGGCCGCAGCAGCACGTCCATCAAGGGCGACTCGTCCGCCTACTCCGAGACCGTAGTTGTCCCCGAAGCGGCTGCCCCTGAAGCAGCAGGAGTCCGGCCGTGACCGCGCAGGTTGGCGGCGCCAGGCAGCTGCACCTGAATGCCTTCCTGATGAGCACCGGCCATCATGAGGCGTCGTGGCGGCTGCCGGAGAGCAACAGTTTCGCCGGGACGGACGTGGCCCATTTCCAGCGGCTGGCCCAGACCGCAGAGCGCGGCAAACTGGATTCGATCTTCTTTGCCGACTCTCCGGTGCTGCACGGAAACGTGGCCCAGCGGCCCTACACGAGCCTCGAACCCACCGTGCTGCTCGCCGCCATCGCAGCCGTCACGGAACGGATCGGGCTGATCGCCACGGCCTCCACCACCTACAACGAGCCCTACAACCTGGCTCGGCGCTTTGCCTCCGTGGACCACGTTAGCGGCGGCAGGGCAGGCTGGAATGTGGTGACCACCGCGGGAGACGCGGCCGCCAGGAACTTCTCCCTCGCCGGCCAGCCCGCCCACTCGCAACGGTACGAGCGGGCCGCGGAATTCCTGGATGTGACCAGGAAACTCTGGGACAGCTGGCAGGACGACGCCGTGGTGGCGGACAAGGATGCCGGGGTCTGGGCGGACAGTTCGCGCGTGCATCCGGTCAACCACCACGGGCAGCATTTCCAGGTGGAGGGCGCCCTGGATGTGCCCCGGTCCGTCCAGGGGCATCCGGTGATTGTCCAGGCAGGTTCCTCGGAGAACGGCAAGGACTTCGCGGCCGGGTACGCGGAGGCGGTCTTCACGGCGCACCAGACCCTGGCGGATGCCCAGGACTTTTACGCCGACCTGAAAAGGCGGACGACGGCGGCGGGCCGGGACCCGCAGTCCATCAAGATCCTGCCGGGAATCGTTCCGGTCATCGGCGCCACGGAGGCCGAGGCGCTGAAGCTGGAGCGGGAGCTGGACGAGCTGATCCTGCCGGAGCACGCGGTGGGGCAGCTGGCCAACCTGTTGCGGGTCTCCCCGGACTCCCTGAAACTGGATGGCCAGCTGCCGGCCGACCTGCCGTCGGAGGATGAGATCGAGGGTTCCAAGAGCCGCTACACCCTTATACTGAACCTCGCACGCAACGAACGGCTGACCGTCCGGCAGCTCATCGGCCGGCTCGGAGGAGGCCGCGGGCACCGTACGTTCGCCGGGACACCGGAGCAGGTGGCCGATGCCATCCAGCATTGGTTCCAGTCCGGCGCCGCCGACGGCTTCAACATCATGCCGCCGGTGCTGCCCTCCGGCCTGGACATCTTTGTGGACCAGGTGGTTCCCATCCTCCAGGAGCGTGGGCTGTTCCGGCGTGAATATGCCGGCCGCACCCTTCGCGAGCACTACGGACTGGCCATCCCGGCCAACTCGTTTGAGCCGGTCCCGCAGCCCGCGTGATGAGCCAAAACTGACGCACCAAACGGGAAGAAGGAAGTGCCCTTCCCTGGCCAGGTTCGGTCGGGGAGGGGCACTTCCGGTTGCCGGAGCCCGGCTCCGGTGACTCAGGAAGTGTGTTCAGCCTGGATGATTTTGAACAGGGCGCCCGTCGGATCCGTCAGCGTGGCCAGGCGTCCGAACGGGGAATCCTGGGCAGCATCGATGACAGTCGCTCCCATGGAAACGGCCTTCTCGACGGAGGCGTCGGCGCTTTCCACGGCAAAGTACGTTTGCCAGCTGGAAGGCACGTCGGCGGGCAGGAAGCCGGAGGCGTCCAGAATGCCGGCTTTCGCCGCGTAGCCCGCGCCCAAAGTGGTGTAGCGGAACTCCGGCTTATCGCTCATGACATCCGTGTCCCAGCCAAACACCTCCTGGTAGAACTTCACGGCGGCGTCGTAATCCTTGGTGTGGAGCTCGTGCCAAGCGGCCGCGCCCGGCTCGCCCACCAACTCATACCCGCGCATTTCGCGCGGCTGCCAGATGCCGATGGCCGCGCCGGCTGCGTCGCCGAATACGGCCATGTGGCCCTGTTCCGGAACATCCATGGGCGGCATGTAGACCTGGCCGCCGTTGGCCGTGACGGCGGCGGCGGTGGCTTCGGCGTCGTCCGAGCGGAGGTACGTGGACCAGACGTCAGGCATGCCGGCCTGGTCCTCGTCCTTCTGCATGAGCCCGGCCACGGTCCTGCCGTTCTTCCGGGCTGTGGTGTAACCGCCGTACTTCTCCTCGTCTCCGGTCTCGTATTCCCAGCCGAAGAGTTCGCCGTAGAACTGTCGGGCTTTGGCGATGTCTGACGTCATAAGGTCGATCCAGCAGGGTGCGCCGGGGGTGATCTCGGGTGAAGGCATGGTGGGCTCCTTGGTTGTGCAGGCGGAATGCCCGGCCTCAAAGGGCCGGCAGAGACAGGAATGACACTATGCCCGGACCCTGACAGTTTCAACGGAACAGACGGTTAAAACGAAGAACCCCGGTCCGCCATAACTGGCGTACCGGGGTTTCATTCGCGGAAGGTAAGAGATTCGAACTCTTGGTACGGGGTTACCGCACACTAGTTTTCAAGACTAGCTCCTTCGGCCGCTCGGACAACCTTCCCTAACGAGTAGTGTTTCATAGGCAGTTGGCTGCACCAAAACAGAGTCTGGAGTGCGTCCGGTGCACACTGGTTTTGGGGCAACGAATCAGCTAGAAACGGGAGTTCTGCATGAAAGCCGTCTATATAACAAAGCCTGGCGGTCCGGAGGTGCTGGAGGTCCGCGAGGTGGACGCGCCGGTACCAGGGCAGGGCGAGGTACTGATCGACGTCGTCGCGGCCGGCCTGAACAGGGCGGACGTGCAGCAGCGCAGGGGCTACTATCCGCCGCCGCCGGGCGCTTCCGAGGTCCCCGGCCTGGAAGTTTCCGGCAGGATCGCCGGGTTTGGCCCCGGCGTCACCAAGCCGTTTTCCGTAGGTGACAAGGTGGTAGCGCTGCTGGCCGGCGGCGGCTACGCGGAGCAGGTTGCGGTGCCGGCGGAGCAGGTCCTGCGGATTCCCGACGGCGTTGATGTGGTCACCGCCGCGTCGCTGCCGGAAGTGGCAGCCACCGTGTACTCGAACCTGATCATGACGGCGCAGCTGCAGCCGGGCGAGACCGTCCTGATCCACGGCGCCACGGGCGGGATCGGCACTATGGCCATCCAGTTGGCAAAGGCCTTCGGCGCCAAGGTGGCCACCACGGCCGGAACGGCGGAAAAGGTCGGCACAGCCAAGGCTTTCCTGGGCGCGGACATCGCCATCAATTACAACGAGGAAGACTTTCCGGAAAGCCTGAAGCGGCAGAACGGCGGCAAAGGTGCCGACGTGATCCTCGACGTCGTGGGTGCCAAGTACCTGGCGCAGAACGTTGAGGCCCTGGCTGACTACGGCCGGCTCGTCGTGATCGGACTGCAGGGCGGAGTCAAGGGTGAATTGGATCTCGGCCAGCTCCTGCGCAAGCGCGCGGCAGTGGTGGCAACGTCGCTGAGGCCCCGTCCGGTCCAGGAGAAGGGCGCCATCATGAACGCGGTGCGGGAATCCGTGTGGCCCCTCATTGCCGATGGCCGGATCCGCCCCCTGGTGGCCAAAACGTTTCCGCTGGACCAGGCCGCCGCCGCGCATGAGTACTTCGACAGCGGCGACCATGTCGGCAAGATCCTGTTGGTCATGTAGCGGATAGATACTGAGTATTGCTTCGCCACGCGCACTGCGTTAGTCTCACTCTATACGCGGTATGCACGGGTCTTGGGGGTCCGTGCATACCGACGCCGACGCCACCGCTAGGAGCATCATGTCCATCCGCCACAGCCTCCTCGCCTTGCTGCAGGACCAGCCGCGTTACGGCTACCAGCTCAGGGTTGAGTTCGAAAACCGCACCGGGTCCACCTGGCCCCTGAATATCGGGCAGGTGTACACCACCCTGGACCGGCTGGAACGTGACGGGCTGGTCAGCAACGACGGCAGTGACGGCGAAGGCCACGTGGTTTACACCATCACCGACGCCGGCAAAGCGGAGGTGCAGGGCTGGTTCGCCGCCCCCGTGGAGCGCAACAACCCGCCCCGGAACGAACTGGCCATCAAATTGGCGCTCGCGGTTACGCTGCCCGGCGTGGATGTGCAGGCCATCATCCAGGCCCAGCGCGTGGCATCCATCCGGGCGCTGCAGGATTACACCAAGGCCCGGCGCGACACCGCTTCCAATCAGCGGGCGGCGGACACCGCCTGGCTGCTGGTGCTGGATTCGCTGATCTTCCAGACGGAAGCGGAGGTCCGCTGGCTGGACCTCTGCGAGGCGCGGATGGTGCAGCAGGCGCAGAACGGCCAAGCCACGGCACGCAAATCGTCCAACGGGGTCACTGTGGAAGAGGCTGCCCCGCTCATCGCGGATAACCGCCGATGAGCGTCCAGGGGCCGGCGCAGGTCCTGGAAATCGCCAAGGTCAGCAGGACGTTCGGTGAAGGAGCGACGGCGGTCGCCGCGCTCCGGGAGGTTGACCTCACCATCAGCGCGGGCGAGTTCGTCGCCGTGATGGGGCCGTCAGGTTCCGGAAAATCCTCCCTCCTGGCGCTCGCAGGAGGACTGGACCGGCCGACGTCGGGGGGTGTCTTTGTGGAGTCAACACCCCTGGGTGGGCTGGGACTGAACGAACTCGCCCGGTTGCGCCGCCGCGCCGTCGGCTATGTCTTCCAGGACTTCAACCTTGTCCCCACCCTGACCGCGGCCGAGAACGTGGCGCTGCCGCTGGAGCTGGACGGGACGGCCACCCGGAAGGCGCAGCGCCAGGCGCTGGACGCGCTGCGGCAGGTGGGCATCCCGGAACTGGCGGCCCGCTTTATGGACCAGATGTCCGGTGGACAGCAGCAGCGGGTGGCGATTGCGCGTGCCATTGTGGGGGACCGCCGGCTGATCCTGGCCGACGAACCCACCGGAGCGCTGGATTCCACCACCGGCCACGGTGTGATGGAGGTGCTCCGGGGACGGGCGGATGCCGGAGCGGCTGTGATGCTGGTGACCCACGAGGCCCGGCACGCGGCTTGGGCTGACCGCGTGGTCTTCCTCCGGGACGGCCGGATCGTGGACCAGGCGGCTGCCATGCATGATCCTGCCATGCTCCTCGCGCAGGCCGGCAACTGACGTGGCACTCACCCTCGCCCCGGCGCCTGGTGGGCGCCGGCAGGCGTTCCGCGTCGCCGTGCGGATGGCGCGGCGTGACATCCGCCGGCATAAGGGGCGGTCCCTGCTGATCATCCTGCTGATCATGCTCCCGGTGGCCGGCATGACCGGCGCGGCCACGCTTTACCAGAGCATGCAACGGACCCCCGCCGAGCAGGTGCAATTCGAGCTCGGCAATACCCAGGCCAGGTTCCGGTCCATGCCTGCCCAAAACCCTCTGTTTGTCCAGAGCCCGGTGGATGACCAACGCATTGCCAGCGCGGAATATGAACGGGACCCGCTGTTCAGCCCCGCTGACCCGCAGGACGTTTTGCCGCCCGGCTACGAGGTTCTGACCGAGACGGCATTGACGGTCACGGCCACATCCGGCGGGGCCGACGTCAATCTGATGACGAAGGCTGTGGATGCCATGAATCCGGCATTCGTCGGAAAATTCACTCTCCTGGAGGGGCGCGCGCCGTCCGGACCCGACGAGGTACTGGTGTCCCGCGGGCTTTTGGAGCGCTTCAACCTGCGGCTGGGGGACAAACTGACGACGTCGGCCGGAACCTTTGCCGCGGTGGGCAGGTTGCGTGATGCAGCTTTCTCTGACGGAAACGTCATCCTGTTCCTGAAACCGGGGCAGGGCAGCCTTGCCCCGGCTGCCGGGACCGCAGCCCAAGCTGCCAGCCCGCCAGACGATCGGACGCTTTACTACCTTGCCGGCGGCGCCCCCGTGGCGTGGCCGCAGATCGTGGAGCTGAACAGGCGCGGCGTTGCGGTGCTCTCCCGCAGCGTGGTGCTGGACCCGCCGCCAGCCCAAAATCCTGACCCTTTCAGCAGCCGGAATGATTGGCCGACGTACCTGACCGGCGGACTGGTGGGATCACTGGCCCTGCTGGAGGTGGGTTTGCTGGCGGGGGCCGCGTTCGCCGTCGGCGCCAAGGGGCAGGTCCGCGAACTGGCGTTGCTGGCAGCCTCCGGAGCCGAAGCACCAACCATCCGGTCGGTTGTGACGGCCGCCGGGTTATGGCTGGGCGCCGTGGCGGTCCTCGGCGGTGCGGCGCTGGGGCTGGCCGGAGCTGCCGGAGTGGTGTTCTGGGTGCGGCCGCAGGGCTCCGTGCGGCTGGCCGGGTTCCACCCTGACACGCTGCTCACGGGCACCGCGATGCTGATGGGTCTGCTTGCCTGCGCGCTCGCGGCGCTGGTTCCGGCGCGACAGGTGGCCCGCCAGGCGGCCTTGGGTGCGCTCAAATCCGGACGGGCCCCGGCGGTGGCCGGAAAATGGCCGGCCCGGATCGGCGGTGGGCTCCTGGTTCTCGCGGCATTGATGCTCGGTGGGGGAGGCTTCCTTGGCTTGGTGGGGGACGACCTCGATGAGCTCATGGCCAGAGTTCCGCTGGTTGCCGCGCTTTTGACCGGCGGCGCGGTGCTGACGGTGGTGGCGTTGGTACTGCTGACCGGAGGGTTCGTGTCAGTGCTGACCAGGCGGACTGGCTGGATGCCGCTTCCTCTACGAATGGCGGCGCGCGACTCTGCCCGGAACCGCACCCGCACCGTCCCGGCGGTGGCGGCGGTACTGGCCGCAGCCACTCTCGCCAGCGTTGCCATGGTGCTGGCAGCGAGCCAACTGGAGGACGCCAAGAGAACCCACTATTGGTCAGCGCACCAGTTCCAGGCCGTGCTGCCGCTGGCGATGGCTGGGCCGCCCGTGGCTGAAGACGCCCAAAGCCGGTTTGTCCCGGCTTCGCGGGTGGTGGACCAGGCTGCTCTGTCCGCGGTGGTGCGCCAGTCACTGGAAACAGTCGAATGGACACAGCCGCTGGCGGCCGTCGCAGCCCCACGGTGCAACATGAGGGCAACGGCCACCGGCGCGTTTATCTCCGGCGATGACTCCACCGGCTGCCTGCAGTACGGCCTTGGTATTCCGGCCGGCAACGAATGCCCGGCCACGCCGAAGGGACGGATCAAGGATGCCTCGGACTGGCGCTGCATGGGATCGATGTTCCCCGCGGGAATTTCCGGGCAGCTCCCGCAGCTGATTGTGGGCGGCACCGACGAACTCCGGGCTGTGCTCGGCCGGGAACCTGGAGAGGAAAGCCTCGACGTGCTGGCCAACGGGGGGATCGCGGTCAGCAACCCCGTGTACGTCCAGGACGGGCTCGCAACGCTGGAGGCCACCGACGTGCGCAAGCCCAAGCCCGCCGTCGGCCACGCGTTTCAAGGCTATGAAGTAGTCAGCGGCACCCGGTTGCCGGCCGTTATCGAGGCGCCGGTAGCGCCGGTGCCCTATTACGGCGTTATTTCCACTCAGACTGCCGCCAGGCTTGGGCTCACCGCGGAACCGGCAGCGCTTGTGGTGCAGCTGAGCGGGCTTCCGGGGAATGCCGAGCAGGACACAGTCTCAGCGGCGCTCTCAACGTTCTATGGAGTGCCGGGCATGTCCCTTAACGTGGAGCACGGGATCGGCGCCGAAGGTTCCGCCCTCCTGTGGGTCATCGTTGGCCTCAGCGCCCTCATCACCCTGAGCGCAGCCGGCATTACCACTGGACTGGCTCTCGCCGATGCCCGGAACGACCACATGACCCTGGCCGCGGTAGGGGCGGCGCCGGGACTGCGTAAATCGCTGGCGGGGGCGCAGTCGCTGATGACGGCGGGTCTGGGCACGCTGTTGGGCCTATTGGCCGGGGTTGTCCCGGCGGCCTTGACCGTTGCGGCCACGCGGATGTACGCCGGAGCCACCATTCCCTGGCTACAGCTGCTCGCCCTCCTGATCGCGGTGCCTTTCACGGGCGCCGCGCTGGCGTGGATGTTCACAAAGGCAAGGCTTCCAATGTCCCGGCGTGGAGCCGGGGGCTGAATTACGTCACACAGATGGGTCTTTTTGATCGGACGGGACAGGCCTACCGTGGGATTCAGGGCGCTGTCCGTCCAGGGCAGCCGACGTACGGAGGAACCTCTTATGACAACACATGTTGCCGACTGCAGTGTTACCCGTTGCTCCTTTAATGACCACGAGGGCTGCACAGCCCACGCCATCACCGTGGGCGGGAGCCAGGACCATGCCAGTTGCGCTACGTTCATTGACACTGGCTTGCACGGTGGGCTGCCCAAGGTCCTGGCAGACGTTGGAGCATGCCAGCGCGCCGAGTGCGTCCACAACGACCACCTGATGTGCAACGCCCCGGAAGTCCACGTGGGCCCCGGTGCTGACAACGCCGACTGCCTCACTTACGCGCACGCTTAACCGCGGCCCCACCCGCGACCGGCCTTGAAGGCCTCCGACTCGGATCCCTGGTCGGAGGCCTTTGTGCGCCCGGCGTCTCCCGCACGCCGTTCACTGCATTGACACGCGGCGCGGGCACAATGCCGCGTCCTCGTTGGTGCGGCGTTGATAGGGTGCCTTGAAGCAACTTACTGAAGCACCAAATCTCAAGGAGGAGACATGGCCAGCAGGCCTGACGAACCGGCAGGTTCAGCGCACCGAGGAGGCCCTTTGGCCGCCAATCCGGAGCTCCCGCCAACGGCCGTGGACGAGGCCGTCCGCGAGGCTGAAGACAAGAAATGGACCCCGGCCAAGATCGCCCTGTGGGCAGCCATCGCACTGCTCGGTGGCGTCGCCTGGTTCATGCTGGCGATCGTCCGGGGCGAGACCGTCAACGCGATCTGGTTCGTCTTTGCCTCGGTCTGTACGTACCTGATCGGCTACCGCTTCTACTCCAAGGTGATCGAACGCCTCATCACCAAGCCGGACGACCGCCGGGCCACCCCGGCGGAATACAAAGCTGACGGCAAGGACTACGTCCGCACGGACCGCAACGTGCTGTTTGGCCACCACTTCGCCGCCATCGCCGGCGCAGGTCCCCTCGTCGGGCCGATCATCGCGGCCCAGATGGGATACCTCCCCGGCACTATCTGGATCATCATCGGCGTCGTTCTCGCAGGCGCAGTCCAGGACTACCTGGTGATGTTCTTCTCCATGCGCCGCGGCGGACGTTCCCTGGGCCAGATGGCCCGCGAAGAACTGGGCGTCATCGGCGGTACCGCAGCACTCGTGGCTACCTTGCTCATCATGGTGATCATTGTGGCGATCCTTGCGCTCGTCGTCGTCAATGCCCTGGGCGAAAGCCCTTGGGGTGTGTTCTCGGTAGGCATGACCATCCCGATTGCGCTGTTCATGGGCGTCTACCTTCGGTACATCCGGCCGGGCAAGATCATGGAAGTCTCCCTGATTGGTTTTGTGCTGCTGATGGCCGCGATCATCGGCGGCGGCCTGGTGTCGCAGACCGGGTGGGGCTCCGCATTCTTCACACTGGACAAGGTGACCATTGCCTGGGGCCTCATTGTCTACGGCTTCATCGCCGCCATCCTTCCGGTGTGGCTGCTCCTTGCTCCCCGCGATTACCTCTCCACGTTCATGAAGATCGGTGTGATCGTGATGCTCGCGCTGGCCATCATCGTGGTCCGTCCCGAGATCACAGTTCCGGCCTTCAGCGAGTTCGCCGGCCGCGACAACGGACCGGTCTTCCCCGGTGCCTTGTTCCCGTTCCTGTTTGTGACCATTGCCTGCGGGGCGCTTTCCGGCTTCCATGCCCTGATCTCCTCGGGGACTACGCCGAAACTGATCGAAAAGGAACGCCAGACCCGCTTCATCGGCTACGGCGGCATGCTCATGGAGTCGTTTGTGGCCATCATGGCGCTGGTTGCGGCCGTCTCCATTGACCGCGGGCTGTACTTCGCCATGAATGCGCCGGCCGCCCTGACCGGCGGCACGGTCGAAACTGCTGCTGCCTGGGTCAACGGCCTGGGCTTGTCCGGGGTCAACATCAGCCCGGCCCTGCTCGCAGAGACGGCAGCCAATGTGGGCGAACACAGCATCGTGTCCCGGACCGGAGGTGCACCCACGCTTGCTGTTGGCCTGGCCCACATCATGCAGCAGTTCATCGGCGGCACGGCCATGATGGCGTTCTGGTACCACTTCGCCATCATGTTCGAGGCGCTGTTCATCCTCACCGCGGTGGACGCCGGCACCCGCGTGGCGCGCTTCATGTTGCAGGACTCCATCGGCAACTTCGTTCCGAAGTTCAAGGAAGCCTCCTGGCGGCCGGGTGCCTGGCTGTGCACCGCCGTTATGGTGGCCGCCTGGGGCGCCGTGCTGATCATGGGCGTCACTGACCCACTGGGCGGCATCAACACGCTGTTCCCGCTCTTCGGCATCGCCAACCAACTGCTGGCCGCGATCGCACTGTCCGTGTGCCTGGCCATCGTCGCCAAGCAGGGGACCTTCAAGTACCTGTGGATTGTTGCCGTGCCGCTGGCGTTCGCTGCGGTGGTGACCATCACGGCGAGCTACCAGAAGATCTTCTCGCCGACCCCCGCCGTCGGCTATTTCGCCAACAACGCCGCCTTCAGCAAGGCACTCGCGGACGGCAAGACAGAGTTCGGCACAGCGAAGAGCGTTGCTGCCATGGAAGCCGTGGTGCGCAACACCGCGATCCAGGGTTGGCTGTCCGTCATTTTTGTGGTGCTGAGCATCATCGTCATCGTTATGGCGTTGGTGGCCACCATCAAGGCCTTCCGCAATCATTCCGCCGGGATGCCAAATGCTGACAACGAGGATGAGGCCCGGCCGTCGAAGGTCTTCGCGCCCGCCGGGCTGATTCCCACCGCCGCGGAACGCGAACTGCTGGCCGAATGGAACAAGCTGCCAGCTGAACTGCGGTTTGAAAGGGCGGGGCACCACCGATGAGCTCCGGTCTGGCCGCGGTCGCAACAGGGTTCCGGGGTTTCGCCCGGTACCTCGGCGGCGTGCTCGGTGCTGATGCGTACGCCAAGTATCTGGAGCACCACCAAGCCGCCGGACACGGCGAGCCGCCCCTGACCGAGCGCGAGTTCTGGCGGGACCGGACGGACCGCCAGGACTCCAACCCGCAGGGCCGGTGCTGTTGACTTTGCCGGCCGGCCAGCTTCCATCGGCTGGCTGGCTTCATCGACTGGACGGTGCGTCCTCGGCTCGTGAGAGTATGAACGCATGAGCGATCCGACAGACACTCAGCCTGATGGCGTCCCCGTTGAGGGCAAGACCCTGGATAACGGGGGACCGGCTGGTCCGGCTGGTCCCAGCGCGGCCGGAGCCGGCCCTGCGCCTGCCGGCCCGGCAGCCGGGAGCAAGGCCAAGGGCAGCAACCTCCAGGACCTCGTGGACGAGCCAGCGAAAGTCATGCGCATCGGCACCATGATCCGGCAGCTCCTGGCAGAGGTGAAGTCAGCTCCGCTGGACGACGCCGCGCGCGAACGCCTGGCAGAGATCCACGAGCGATCCATCAAGGAACTGGAGGACGGGCTGGCCCCGGAGCTCGTTGAAGAGCTGGAACGGATCAGCCTGCCCTTCCCGGATAACGCCACGCCGTCGGACGCCGAGCTTCGGATCGCCCAGGCGCAGCTGGTGGGATGGCTGGAAGGGCTCTTCCACGGCATCCAGACGGCCATCGCCGCCCAGCATGCCGCCCGTGATCAGGCCGCGGCGCAGCTGCAGCTGAGGCAGCTTCCGCCGGGCACGGTGATCGCGCCTGGCGTGGTCATCGGGGAGAACGGCGAGCCGCAGAGGGCCACCGCCGGCCAGCATTTCGGTCCGGTGCCCTCCGGCCGGCCGGAAGACCCGGACCACAGCCCCGGCCAGTACCTTTAGGTTCCTGCGTGGGATTCTTTACTGCCGCCTGCCAAGGGCGCAAGGACGATACTGAGCTCGGCAAGGGCCTCTGGCGTCGTGCCCATGACCGTTTCCACCGTGGCCTGGACCGCTATCACCAGGTCGTCGAAGGTGTCGAAGACGAGCAGCTTTATGCCGAACTGGTTGAAGTTGCCAATGAGCTGGCGGGGCTCCTGGAACGCGTCCGCGTGGTCTGCGTGGAAGCCCAGCGACGCTCGCCCAGCGACGGGCTGGACATTCCTGGGGCCTTGGCCGGTGTCCACCGTTCGTTGTCGAAGGCCGGCAACTCGCTGGCCACCACGGCTGAGGCCGCTGCCATGTTGCGCCTCGCCGTCGGGCCTGTTCCTGTTGGGGCAGCTTCAGTGCGCCGCCGTGCGGAATCTGTGTTTGAGCAGGTAGCTGACGCTGAACGCCGGCTCGACGAGGAGGGTGCCGATGGGCAGCCCGGGGGTATTCCAAGTTAAGCGCCTGGCTTAGCGGTCGCCCAAGGCCGTCCGACCGGGCCGATCCTTTGGCACGATGGGTGGATGACTTCTACACCTACACTCACTTTCAACGACGGAAACACCATCCCCCAGATCGGCTATGGTGTGTGGCAGGTTGAGGACGGCGTCGCCGAAATGGTGGTCCGCCAGGCCTTCGAAGCCGGTTTTCGGCACATCGATACCGCCAAGATCTATGGCAACGAAGCGGGCGTGGGACGGGCGATTGCCAGCTCGGCCATCAGGCCGGAGGAAATCTTCATCACCACCAAGCTGTGGAACGCCGATCAGGGCTACGAGGCCACGTTGGCCGCGTTCGAGGAATCCATGGACAGGCTGGGCCTGGAAACGCTGGATCTTTACCTGATCCACTGGATGCAGCCCAAGCAGGACAAGTATGCGGACACGTGGAAGGCGCTGATCGAACTGCAGAAGCGCGGCCGCGTCCGGTCCATTGGCGTCTCAAACTTCACGGTCGAGGGGCTGCAGCGGCTCATCGACGAAACCGGAGTGGTGCCTGCCATCCACCAGATTGAACTTCACCCGTACTTCAGCCAGCGTGAACTGCGTGAATTCGGAGCCGCGCAGGGAATCCTGACGCAGGCATGGTCCCCGCTGGGCCAGGGCGGTGAGCTTCTCGATGACGCCGTGATCGCTGCGATCGCTGCCAAGCACCAGGCCACGTCGGCACAGGTGGTCATCGCCTGGCACCTCGCCATCGGCAACGTGGTCATCCCCAAGTCCGTGACGGAATCCCGTATTCGGGAAAACTTCGCGGCTCTTGACGTCGCCCTCGACGAGGACGACATTTCCGCCATCAACGGCCTGGACGGGACTGCCCGGGGCGAAGGCCGCATCGGCTCGGATCCGGCAGTTTCCGACTTCGCCTAAGTCCCTGCGGGGCTAAATCCCTGTGGTGCCGGGATCGCCGCCTGAATCAATCAGGCGGCGATCCGGGCTCGCTCCACGGCGACCTCGTCAACAACGGCCCACGATTCCTCCCCAATGCACTGCCGGCTGGCGAAACGTTCGGCTTCCGCCCGGGACTCGAAGCTTTCGCTCCGGATCCGGCCCGAATCGCGGTCGACGTACGTGACGTGAAATTCCTGTGCAAGTTGCTTTTCCATAAATCCAGTCTGCAACCGGGGTCTGACAATAACCGTTCATCAGTCCCGCGTGTTGCCCAACCGCAGGACCCGCTCCTGCGCGAGCATGGCTGAGCGTTGTGCCTTGTCGCCTGCCCTCGCCGACTGTTTGGCCTCGGCTGCGACCGTTCCCACCAGTTTCCGGGCCTGATCCAGCTGCTCCTCCGCGGCTTTGAGCCGGTCGCGGAGCTCGCGTGTCTGCCGGACCAGTTCCGACACTGCAACCTCTGCTTCCTCCAGGTGACCTTGACGCTCCCCGGTGAGGCGGGCGGACTCCTCCGCAGCCGCTTTGGCTTCGGCCAGGGCGGCTTTGGCCTTACCCAGTGCTGACGGGGAGGCCGGGCGCGGGGTCTCCCGGACTGCCTTGAGGCGCGGCCGGTCCGCCGGGAAACGGGAGGGGCGTTCCGCCGTCGCCATCTGTTCTTCCTGCGCAGACGCGGCGCTCCGGTCGGGTGCGGTGCGCCGCACC
>DIZT01000332.1:18999-19928 GCA_002427975.1 Micrococcaceae bacterium UBA6021
GGTCTGTTCGACGTCGGCCGCGATGGTTGCGCTGATGCTGCGCCCCTGTCGTTCGGCGACGGATCGGGCGGTGTCGACGGCGGCCCCCAGCAGGGTGCGGCGCTCCCGTGCCAGCTCCCTCAGGGCGGCGGCGTCGAGGGATGCCTGGGCTGCCCGCATCCGTTGGCCGAGCTCGGCAAGCTGCACGAGCACCTCCGGCTCATGGATGGCCATCATGTTCACGGCCCAGGCCGCCACTGACGGTTTCGGCAGCGCCTTGACGGCGGCAGGGAGTTCTTTCCCGGAGCCGGAGGAGGTTTTGGCAGCGGCGGTCCGTGCCGTGACAAATTCGTCGAAAGGCACGGCGTACAGTTCGAACGCGATCGTCGCCAGCGCCTTGGCATCCATGCACGCCATCATAGGCGCCGCCCCGGACAACCACGTCGACGGTTGTTCCGCCGCCCCCGTCGCAGCGTCCAGCGCCAAAGGCTGCCCTGTTGTTCAACCGTCCCTCACGGTATGTTGCTCGGATGGATGATTCATATCAGGTCCTTGTGGTTGGCGGCGGGTTTGCGGGCATGGCGGCCGCGGAGGAGCTCGGCAGAAAAGGCATCGGGGTGCTGCTGATCGATGTGAATAACTATCACCAGTTCCAGCCGCTCCTGTACCAGGTGGCGGCGTCGCAGATCGGGGTGTCTGCGGTGGCTCGGCCGCTGCGCTCGGTGTTCCGCGGCATCAAAGCCGTGCGTGTGGTCACCGCGGAGGTGACGGCGGTGGATGCCGCCGCCCGTGCTGTTACGACGGCCGACGGCTCCCGTTATGAGGCGCGGATCCTGGTCATTGCCGCCGGTGCCGTCCCGAATTTCTTCAACACTCCGGGCGCGGAAGCGCACGCCTACCCGTTGTATTCGGTGGCCGATGCCACGCGCCTAAGCGCTGCGCTCACCAGC
>DIZT01000213.1:0-361 GCA_002427975.1 Micrococcaceae bacterium UBA6021
CGCGGATGGTGCCGCCGTCGGAGACAGCCAGAAGCCGGGACGGCAGCCCCGTGACGTCCGTGGCCAGACTCGGCTCCAGTACCTCAGCCTCCGTGCCGGCCGGAACCAGAACGGCGTGGGCTGTCCACTTCACGGTGCCATCGGGCCAGTAAGCCAGCGGCCTGGCCTCGTGGGCCAGCACGGGATCGGAAATCGTGACGTTCGGGACCTCCGCAGCGTCCAACTCTCCCTGGGCCCACGGCCTGCCGAACTGCACAGCCGTGTCCACGCGTGGTGCCTGCTCAAGCCATTTCACAGTGAGTGCTCCTCTTTGATGTCTTCCAGGATCAGGTAGTCATGGGCGCCCAGGGTGTAGGCGCCG
>DIZT01000213.1:450-1966 GCA_002427975.1 Micrococcaceae bacterium UBA6021
TGCTTGCCCAGCAGCTTCCGTGCGGGGCGCAGCAGCGTGAAGGCGCCCGGCTGGCCGCCCATGTTGACCAGCCAGTGCTGCAGCCTGCCGTTGTGCCAGCGGGGATAATCGGCCACGTTGCCACCCGCGGTGCGGACCGGCGGCAGCACCCCGGCGCAGGCGTATTCGACGACGGCACCCAGCGCCGCGCCGTCGTCGTCCGGATCCCCGGTTCCTGGATAGGAGCCGAGCAGGATCATCCGGCCGGCGCCGATCCGGCGTTCCGTGGCAAATTCGAGGCCTTCCGCGGGACCGGCGGCGACCGTTCCGAGGGCCGTGGCGGCACCCGGCGAGTCAGTTTCGCGCGAACGGAAGAAGGTGCTCATCCGGGAGAGCACGGCGCTGTGGCCCAGGATGCTGCCCCGGGAACCTGATCCTGTGGCCGGGAACTGAAAGACCGGCTCGACGCCGGCGGCGTCCTCCAGCCCGCCGAGGGCGGAGTCGGCATGCCAGGTGTGGTGCTCCGTGCGCCCTCCGGTGCCCGGACCGCACACCCAGGTGCCGCCGTCGTGCACCCAGCGCAGGATCCGTTCCCTGTCCTGCCCCGACAAGTGGTGGACGAAGGGGGTGAAGAGCACGCGGAAGCCGGCGAGGGAGGCCTCCACCGGAAGCAAGGACCGCTGGATTCCGGCGCGCACAAGTCCTGCGTGGAACGTGGAGATCAGGCCGCGGTAGCCGGCACCGTCGCCCGCTTCTGTCGCCAGGAATCCTTTGGCGTGGTCCGAGTAGTGGACGGCGACGGCGGGTTGGGCCGTGCTGCTGCAGTCAAGCAGCGGCTTCACGGCCGGAAGCAGCCGGCCGATTGCTTCGGCGCTGGAGTAGCCGATGGTGGGCTGGCCCCATGCACTGATCACGGAGCCGTGCGCCTGTTCGCTGCCGCCGCGGTGCTGGCGGAAGTGCCAGAACAAAAATCCAGCGGAACCTGAGGCGTAATTGGCAAAGGCCTCCGCCTCGACGAACCCGCGCGGGTGCGGCACGCCGTAGTTCCGCACCGAGCCGCCGTGGCTGGGACTGGTTTCCATCAGGACCGTACGGCCGTTAGCCAGGTGCGGAAAGTAGTCCAGGTTCATCAGGAACGCCGAGTGGTTGTCCGCCGACGGGTAGGCGTCGAAGCTGGAGAAGTCCAGGGCCCCGAAGAGATCCGCATTATCCAGGTCGAAGCCAAGGCCGCTGTTGTGGGTCACGGGATGGTTGCTGTGGGCACGGATGATGTCCGCCTGCTCGTGGGCAAACCTGTTGATGCACTGCTGGCTGAACTGCCTGAAGTCGTTGACCAGCGAGGTGTTGTGAAGGAAGGGTGTGGGGCCGGGAAGGGGCACCTGCGCAAAATTTTGATACGTTTCACTCCATACCGCGGAATGCCAGGCCTCGTTGAGCAACTCGACCTCCTGGTAGCGCTCAGCCAGCCAGGCCGCCCAGAGGTCACGGCAAGTTTCGCAGTGGCAGCCGCCCACGTGGGACCTGAACTCGTTGTCCA
>DIZT01000213.1:2036-5870 GCA_002427975.1 Micrococcaceae bacterium UBA6021
GCGATCCGTTCGGCACGGTCCCGGAAAACGGGGTTGTTAATGCAGATGTGCTGCCGGGAACCGTGGCCCAGCGCAACGCCGTCGGCCGTGTGGTGGAGCCGATCCGGGTGACCATGGGTGAGCCAGACCGGCGGCGTGACCGTGGGGGTGCAGACGATGGCCTTGAGCCCATTGGCGCCGAGCACATCAAGGGCGCGGGTCAGGACGTCCAACCGGATTTCCCCGTCGTCCGGCTCCAGCGCGGACCACATGAACTCGCCCAGCCTGGCCGTGTTCATGCCGAGCCTGCGCATGTGGTCAGCGTTTTCGGCGAACGTGGCCGCGTCCAGGACCTCGGGATAAACGGCCGCGCCATACAGGAGCCGGCCATCAAACAGCTCACCCAACAGGTGCCCCCTGGTGGCTGAGGCCCGCGACGGTGCCGGCGGTGGTGGCTGTGGCGACCGCGTGGGCAGGTTGACCGACGGCGACGCCGCCATTCGCTTGCAACTCGGCCATAACCGCAACCGACTCGTCATTGGCGGTGAAGAACCGGTCGCACAGCCAGCCGGTCACGTACAGCCAGGCTCCTATGCTGAAAAACGGGATGAGCCCAGGCAGCGCGCGGCTCGCGTAAACGGCTGCGGCCGTCACAAACAGCAGGATGACCGTGCCTGCCAGGTGGCGGACCGCGAAACGGGAGCAGGCCATCAGGTACTGGCCCAGCGGCAGTTCATAGCGGGCGTACATGGGGAAGAGGTAGCAGAGAACCGCGGCAAGGAAGATGGCGGCAACAACCGTGCCGGCTGCAATCAGCCGGGAGATCCAGCCCCCGGCGCCAGATGAATAATTCCAGTTCATCACCAAGGCCACGGCCACGGCCATGGCGGGCAACGCCAATGCGTTGGCTCGTACGAAGTTGGCGAAGTATTCACGGGTAAAGGATTTGAGCAGGGGCGCGGCTTCTCCGCGCGCCCTGCGCCGGACCAGGATCTGAGCCGCAGCCGTTGCCGGGCCTGCACCCAGGACACCGAGGCCCAGCAGGGTGAAAAGGATCCACAGCAGATTGAGGCAAGCAATCCACAACAACGTGTCAAAGAATGAATAGGCGCGAGCGCTGAAATTTCCAGCCAGCATGGTGAGGCTCCTTCGGTTCTCCATCGGTGCAGAACGCGTCCATGAGTGGCCAGCGTCACATAAGTAAACGGTTTCTCGAAAATCTAGACCCGACCGGGCCGCAGGTCAAGCTAATTTTTGAATCGTTACATTACTGGACTGGACACCCAAGCATGCCTCACACTGGATCTTGGAAAGCGCTTGCCGAATGAGATATCCGTCCGCGCCGAGGGCAAGTCCGCCCCGTATACGCCTGCCATGCCAGCCTGGCGCAACGCCGCATCGTCCGCTACGGCGCCGTCCCGGCGGCACCGCCGCCTAGCTTTTGTGCCTACGGGCAGAAAGGGAGACCAATGGGAACGCCAGCCGGCACCGCCGCCGAGTCACAGTCCCGGAACGAAGACCCGGTCCAGATTCAAGACCAGGTTCAGTCCCAACATCCCGTTCAGTCCCAAGATCCAGCCGAGGACCTGGGACCCGTTCCGGAGCAGATCCGCGCGGCGCGCGTGGCGCTGGTAGGCGTCCACGGCTTCGGCACGCACCACCTGCACAACCTTGACCGCCTGCACGCTGCCGGCGTCGTCGAACTCGTTGCCGTGGCCGACCCCCAGCCGCCGGCACCGGAATCCGTGCCGGAAACGGCCGCCGTTTTCCCCGGGCTCCCCGAACTGCTGGCAGCCACTCCGGACCTGGAACTGATCATCGTGGCCACGCCCATCCAGACCCACGCCCCGCTGGGGCTCGCCGCCCTCGAGACGGATACGGACCTTTACCTGGAGAAGCCTCCCGTGGCGTCCCTCGCCGACTTCAACACGCTATGCGAGGCCGCCCAGAAATCCGGCCGGAGTGTCCAGATCGGGTTCCAAAGCCTGGGGTCCCACGCGCTGCAGGCCATCGAAGAGCTGCTGGCCAGCGGTGCCATTGGCACGCTGCAGGGCATCTCGGCCACCGGCCGCTGGGTCCGCGACAGGGCCTACTACAAGCGCTCCAGGTGGGCGGGGAAGCGGAGCATCGACGGCGTCGACGTGGTTGATGGCGTGGCCACCAATCCCCTGGCCCACGCCGTGGCCACGGCACTGCGGATCGCGGGCGCCCGCACCATGGACGATGTCGCCTCGGTGGAGACGGATCTCTACCGCGCCAACGACATCGAATCCGACGACACTTCCGTCATCCGGATCCGCACCGCCGCGGGGCTTCCCGTCACCTGCGCACTCACTATCTGCGCCACCGAATCCGTCGAACCCTACGTCACGCTGCAGGGCTCCGAGGGGCAGGCCGTGTTCCACTACACCGAAGACCGGTTGACCGTGAAGACCGCAGCAGGGCATACCGAGCAGGTCTTCGGCCGGGACGACCTCACGGAAAACCTGCTTGCCCACCGCCGCGAAGGCAAGGAACTCATTAGCCCGCTCCTGGACAGCGGGGCCTTCATGCTGGTCCTGGAGGCCATCCGGACCGCGCCGCTGCCGGCCCTGATCGACACTGCCTATGTACGCTGGGACGGTGACGGAGACGCAGCCCACGCCGTCGTCGTCGGGATCGAAGATGCGTTGGCGCGTGCCACGGAGGAGCATGCCACGTTCAGGGAACTTGGGCTGCCTTGGGCCCTCCAGGCACACGGAACTGCGTCCTGATGGGCGCCTCCCCCACCCGGGAAGCAGCCCCCATACTGACCCGCCACGGCGAACTGCAGGCTGCCGGCCTGCTGACCGACGGCCTCGCCCCGTGCCTCACGGCGTCGCTGCGCCCGGTGTTTGGCTGGAGACTGAGCCAACCGAAGGATGCCGACCCCGCCGCCGCCCGGCAGACCGGTTTCGAAATCGCGTTAGAGGATTCGGCCGGGGCTGAGGTCTGGTATTCCGGACCCGTCCCGTCGCCACGCCAATCCGGGATCCCCTACGGCGGTCCGGAACTGGACGAGGATGCGGACTACGTCTGGCGGGTCCGGGTGGCTGACTCCGGAGGCCAACCCGGGCCCTGGTCCGAAGCGGTGGTTTTCAGTACCGGGCTCTCGGACAGCGGATGGGGTGCCGACTGGATCCACCGGGCCCCGGGCGGCCGGGCTCCGCTGGACGTCCTCGGGGGCGCCCTTCGCGTTGCGGGCTCGCCGTTCCTGCCTATCCCCTGTCCTCCCGTGCGACGTTTCACCATGGAGGCCCGCCTCCGGCCGGTGATGGGATGGGCGGGACTGCTCCTGCGCAGCAGCGGACCCGGCACGGGTTTGCTGTTGGAACTGAACACGGCGGGCAACGTGGTGCTCCGGCTCGCCCCGGAGTGGGAAATCCCCGCAGCGGCTGCTCCGGCTACCCACGTTGTGGCCAGCGCCCAGCCGGAGCGCGACGCCGTAGCCAGCCAGGAGCGGCTGCCCGGCAAGGACCTGGTTCCCGGCACATGGCAGGATCTAACAGTTTCCGACGACGGCACCACCATCACCGTTAGCCTCGACGGCGCGGAGCTGCTCACCGTCAACGAGCCGCTCCCCGCGACGTTCGAGGGTCGGCTCGCCCTGCATCAGGGTCCCCGCAGCCAGGCCGAGTACGCCTCGCTGCGGATTACTGACGACGCCCCCGCTGACAGTGCTGTTGCTGGCGACACCAGTCCTGGCGACACTATTCCCCGCGACGCAGTGCTCCTGGACCACCGGTTCAGCGAGGGTCCGGAAGAGGCCCGCGCGTTCCTGGGCCACTGGGCACTCACCACGGCACACCGGCAGCCCGATGAATGGACGCTCTTCCG
>DIZT01000008.1 GCA_002427975.1 Micrococcaceae bacterium UBA6021
AGATCACCAGCGTGATCGCCGTGATGGCCGCCGAGGTGTAGAACGAGTTCCAGGTCCAGAGCGGGATGTTGCCGTCCTGGAATACCTCGACGAACGCTTCAGGGGTAAAGCCCGACGGCGGCATCCAACTGACCTTCGGAGAGGCGGCATCCGTCTCGGACTTGAAAGCGGTGGCCGTGGCCCAGGCAAACGGAATGAGCCACAGCACTGCGATGAAGGCCGCGACAACGAGCGCGGCGATCTTGCCTGCGGTCATCTTCTTGCGCGGGCGGCGGATCCCTTCGCTGGTGCTTGTGCGTGGGGTGGGACGGGTGAGGGTAGGGGTTGCCATGGTTATGCACTCCTGCGGCGGGTGATGACGAACTGCATGACCGAAATGAGCACGATCAGTCCGAAGAAAATGTAGGAGATGGCTGCGGAGTACCCCAGCCGGTAGCCGGTGAAGCCGGTTTCAAAGATGTACTGCACCACCGGGCGGGTTGATCCTCCGGGCCCGCCGGCGGTCATCTGGTACACCTGATCGAAGATCTTCAGGGACGCGAGGATCTGGAGGAGCACGATCATCACCGTGGTGGGGGTCAGCTGCGGCAGGGTGATCGAGAAGAACTGCCGCCAGGCTCCGGCGCCGTCCAGGGATGCTGCTTCGTAGTGCTGTGCGGGGATGTTCTGCATCGCGGCCAGGTACAGCAGGAAATTGAACCCTACGGTCCACCACAGCGTGGCGATGACGATCGCCCACATGGCCACGTTGGGATCGTTGAGCCAGGCGACTTTGGGGAGGCCCATCTTGGACAGGAAGTCATTGATCAGGCCAAGCTGCGGGTTGTACATCCAGGTGAAGAACAGCGAGACCACGGTGGAGGCCAGCAGGTACGGGGCAAAGTAGGAAAGCCGCCACAGCCACTGGGCAGGCAGCCCGACGTTCAGCAGGGCCGCCATCACCAGTGCCACGAGGACCAGGGGGACGGTGCTGATGACGGTGAAGTAGAGCGTGTTGCCCAGGGAGCGCCACATGTCAGCGTCGGCCAGGGCCTCGGCGTAGTTCGCGAAGCCGATCAGGCTGTCATTGGCGCCGGTCAGGGACTTGCCCGTGAGGCTCATGTAGAAGCCATAGAGAATGGGCCACACCAGGAAGAACAGGAAGAAGACCAGGAACGGGGTGGCGAATCCCCAGCCGCTCAGGTTGCTCCTGGTACGGCTCTGTGAGGGGCGGCGGGTTGGTTGGGATTGGGTCGCTGTGGCGATGTCCGGCTGACCGGTGCGGCGCCGGGACGCTAGTGAAGAACTCATGAAGGACTCCTTTGTCGCTCGGTGCGGTTAGACCGGGTTGGGCCGGGATAGAAGGGTGTTGGTGCGGTGCTCAAAGGCGTCCCAACCTGCGGCCGCCTTATCGCGGCCCAGGAACACGTTCTGGACGTTCTCCGCAAAGTAGGTCTGCCAGTCAGAGCCCGAGCCGCTGAACCAGGCTTCGGGATCGTAGGCGATGATGTCCGCTGCGTTGGCGTAGTGGATCTGCGGCGTGAGGTCGCGGTATGCCTGCGACTGGACCACAGGCTGGTAGGCCGGAATGTGCCCGGCTTCTGCCCAGGAGATTGATCCTTTGAGGACATCGCTCACGAACTTGTAGACGTCCCGCCGCTTCGCTTCATCCACATTCAGCTGCCGCGGCAGGACGAACGAGTGCGAGTCTGCGTAGGATGCCGGCGTTCCGTACAGCGTGGGAATGGTGGCGGCGTCCACCGGAAGTCCGGCTTTCTTGAGCGTGGGCAATTCCCACACCCCGCTGAACAGCATTCCCGAGTCGCCGCGGGCGAACTCCGCGATGCCCGTGCTGATGTCGCCGGCCTTAGCAGCGATGGTGTCATCAAAGAGCGACGCCATGAATTCCAAGGACTCAATCGCGGCGTCGCGGTCCACTTTCATCGGCTGGCCCGGGATCAGTTCCATGTCCGCGCCATGCTGCTTGTAGAGCGTGTAGAAGAGCCGCCACATCTGGGAGCCACTGCCGAGGTAGCCGAAGGACAGACCATGGGCCTGGGTGACCTTCTGCATTTCCCTGGCCATGGCCATGAACTCCTGCGGAGACGTTACTTCCTGCAGTTGTCCGTTGCCGCCGAGGACGCCGGCTTTGCTGGCGATGTCCGTGTTGTAGAACATGACGAACGGGTGCGAATCCAGCGCGATGGAGAACACCTTGCCGTTCTGCTGGCTCTTCTCCCAGATGCGCGGGGCAAAGTTTTCGCCGGTGACGCCGTGCTCGGCCAACAGGTCCAGGTCCCACGGGTCAATGAGCCCGCCGGGGGCGTATCCGGGAACCCGGCTGGCATGCATGATCGCCACTTCCGGTGGCCGCCCGCCGGCCGATGCCATGGCCAGTTTGGTGTAGTACGGCGGGCCCCAGGCCAGGACCGTGGGGTGCACCTTGAAGCCGGGGTTGGCCTGGTTGGCGCTGTTGATCATTGCCTGCATCTTGATGCCGTCACCGCCGGACAGCAGGTGCCAGAACCCGATGTCCCGCAGGCCAGAGGCTTGGGCGTTTCCGCCGCAGCCCGTCAGGCCGCCTGCCACCAGGAAACTGCCTAGGGCTGCCGTTCCTGTCAGTAACTGCCGTCGGGACACTTGCTTCCCGAAAAATTCAAACTGCTTCACCCGTCACTCCTTTGGATGGGTCCGCGGAAAGGTCACTTCTTGTTGCTCAAAACTCCGGTTCCGGTGCGTCCCTGTTCCCGGGCCGATGCCTTCAGGGGGTGACGCACGCCTCACATTACATCGATGTAATGGACAGGGCAAGAGAAAATTGTTAGCGCCCACAATTGGTGGGCCGCTCTCGTTTCAGATGCGGCTGCTGTCCCGCTCCACGATGGTGTAGTCCAGGGAAACCACGCGCTGCTCGTGGCCCCTGTCGGCCATCCGCTCCGTGAGCAGGCGCAGGGCTTCGCTGGCAATGGCACGCTTGTCGAAGGAGACCGTGGTCAACGACGGAACCGCGTAGCGGCCGTCGGCGATGTCATCAAAACCCGCCACCGCAATGTCCTCCGGGATGCGCAGGCCCCTCTTCCACAGCACACTCAGGGCGCCGATGGCCATGGAATCCGTGAAGCAGAACAGCGCCTCGGGAAGGGGGTGGGAGTCCAGGTAGGCAGTGAGCGCATCGGCGGCAGTCTGTGGCGTCCACTTTTCGCAGGGAATCAGCAGTGACTCGTCCCGTTCGATGCCAAGGATCTCCAACGCCTCTTCATAGCCCTGGGTTCGCTGGATCGCCGCAGCCGATCCCCTGCCTTGGGTGGTTCCCAGGACGGCGATCCGCCGGCGCCCAGGCTGCGCCAAGGCGAGAGTCATGTCGCGGGCGGCAGCGGCACTGTCCACGAAGACGCGGTCGGCAAGGCTTTGCGTGACCTCCCCGAGCAGGACCGCGGGCGGAAGTGCAACGCCCACCCGGACGGCGCTCTCGTCCAGCACCACTGGGTTAAGGATCAGTCCGTCGATCAGGTTGGAGCGGGCGCGCACCATGAGTTCGTGCTCGCGCTGGGGATCGGAGCCGGTTTCCTCGATCTGCACGATCCAGCCCTGCTCGTGTGCCACTTCCACAACATGGTGGGCAATTTCTGCCGAGTACGGCGTGCCAAGATCGGGCAAGGCCAGCGCAATCACACCGGACCTCCCGTTGCGCAGTCCGCGGGCGGAGAGGTTGGGCACGTAATCCAGCTCGAGAATGGCCTGCTCCACCTTGGTCCTGGTGGCTCCACTGACCGGAATGATGCCGTTCATGACGTTCGAGACAGTCTTGGGTGAAACGCCGGCACGACGCGCGACATCCTTGACCGTTGCGCGCACTGCTCCCCTTTCTAAGCCTCTTAGGCCAAAGCCGGCAGGCAGTAAATGCCGCTGCGGATGACCTGCTGACGATGTTACCGCCCTCCTCGGCGGGAGGCGGCCGAAGCGTCTTGACAGGGAAATTGTTAGCGCTCACAGTTGGTGGAGCGACAGTTAACCTTCACCCGAAAGCCGAGCAAAATGAAGAACTGGGCAGGAAATCTCAACTACTCATCAGCGGACGTCGTGCGCCCGGAGTCGGTGGCTGAGCTCGCCCAGGTGGTGGCCCGCTCCAGCCGGGTCAAGGCCCTGGGATCGCGGCACTCTTTCAACCGCATCGGGGACACAGACGGCGTGCACGTGCTGCTGGATGCACTGCCGCAGCACATCGAACTGGACTCGGAACGGCAGAGCGTCCGGGTCAACGGCGGAGTGAGCTACGGCGCCCTGTGCCGTACGCTGCAGCAGTCCGGCCTGGCCATCCACAATCTGGCGTCGCTCCCCCACATTTCCGTGGCAGGGGCAGTCCAGACGGGCACGCATGGATCCGGCATGAACAACCCCTCCCTGGCCGGAGCGGTGGAGGCCATTGATCTGGTCCGGCCCTCCGGCGAGCAGGTATCGCTGTCCCGCGCGGACGGGGAGGAATTCCTGGGCAGCGTGGTGGGCCTGGGCGCCCTGGGCATCGTCACCGGCCTCCAGCTTGCCGTCCGGCCGAGCTTCAGCATGCGCCAGCGTGTCTTGGAAAACCTCCCATGGGAACGGGCACTGGCGGATTTCACGCAGCTTGTGTCCAGCGCCTACAGCGTGAGTCTTTTCACCGATTACGTGGGCGATAGCATCAGCCAGGTCTGGCTCAAGGCGCTGGACTCGGAGCCTCCC
>DIZT01000122.1:0-5401 GCA_002427975.1 Micrococcaceae bacterium UBA6021
CAACGCGGGGTCACTTAGCGCCCATCCGGGGCCTCCGCATGGGCGCTAAGTGACCCCGCGTTGCTTTGGAGGGGTGTGGATCAGGCTTTGAGGATCAGGGCGTCGCCCTGGCCACCGCCGCCACACAGGGCAACCACGCCTGTCCCGCCGCCGCGCCGCTTCAGGGCGAGTGCCTGATGCAGCACGAGCCGGGCCCCGGATGCGCCCACCGGATGACCCAGGGCGATGGCGCCGCCGTCGGCGTTGATCCTGTCAGCGTCAATCCCCAGGTCTTTGGCAGACTGCAGCACCACCGACGCGAAGGCTTCGTTGACCTCGATGAGGTCCAGGTCAGCCACCGTCAGCCCCTCAAGTTTCAGGGCCCGCTCGATGGCGCGGGACGGCTGGGAATGCAGGGAACCGTCCGGTCCCGCGGTCTGGCCGTGGCTGCCGATCTCCGCAATCCAGCTCAGGCCCGCCGCTTCCGCCGCTGCCTTACTGGCCACCACCACGGCGGCCGCACCGTCGGACAGCGGGGAGGACGAACCGGCGGTGATGGTGGCGGCCGGGTCCTTGGAGAACGCGGGCTTCAACGCTGCGAGCGTCTCGATGGTGGTGCCGGCGCGGATGCCCTCGTCGGTATCAATCACGACGGCGGGTCCCCGGCGTTGCGGGACCTCCACCGGAGCGATCTCCCCGGCTAGGATCCCTGCCGACCGGGCGGCCTCCGCCCGCTGGTGGGACCGGGCCGCGACGACGTCCTGATCCTGCCGGCTGATGCCAAGGCGGGCGTTCCCGGCGTCGGTGGCGGAACCCATCAGCTCGCCTGAGACAGGGTCCTGCAGGCCGTCGAAGGTCAGTGAATCCAGCAACGGTGTATCGCCCATCGCAACGCCGCCGCGGAGCCGGGGCAGCAGGTGCGGGGCATTAGTCATGGATTCCTGGCCCGCGGCGACAATAAAATCCGCCTCGCCGGCGCGGATCATCCGGGCGGCATCGATCACGGCAGTCAGGCCGGAAAGGCACAATTTGTTGATGGTCACGGTGGGCACATCCCAGCCGATACCGGCCGCAAGGCTGGCCTGCCGGGCGGGTCCCTGGCCTGCACCCGCCTGGATGACCTGGCCGACGATGACCGCCTGGATCTGTTCCGGCGCCACCCCGGACCGTTCCAGAGCGTTCCGGATGGCGTGGGCACCCAGTTCGCTGGAGGTGAGCCCGGAGAGGCCACCGCGGAACCTGCCGAAGGGGGTGCGGGCGCCGCCCAGGATGACGGGGACGTGAGCGTCATTGCTCATGGTCTGCCTTTCGATTGCCGGCGTTATTCGAAGGAGGCGCGGCGGCGGTCGGACAACCTGGTGTTCCATACGTCCGGTTTGGTGACTTTGAAGCGGCGCCCGGTCAGGGCGTTGGCGGTGAGCCGGATGTAGTGGTCCTTGTCCCCGTGTTCCCAGGGCTCCAGGTGCAGGCCATTCACGGCGTCCTTGTCAGCCTGGTCCTGGATCACCTCGGTGTCGCCGCGCACCACCACGCTCCACGCCTCTTCGCTGCGGGGATCGTAGCCATCAATCTCGAGCGCCGCCGGCCTCTCCGCTGCGGCGCCCCACAGCTTGGTGCCACCGGCGCTGCGGAAAACGATGCTCCTTCGGTGCAGGACGTAGTTGACCGGAAAGATTTCCGGGTGGCCCTCCACGACAAGGGCCAGGCGCCCTACGGCGTCGTTTGCGAGCAATTCCCAGCATTCGTCAAACGTCAATTTGGTGGTCGGCTGCGCATTCGAGTTCATGCACCATACCTTACGGCCCCTGCCGCCGGACCGACAGTGTGCTGCGGCCGGTCAGGGCTGGACCGCGGCGCTGCGCCGCTTAGGGTACGTCGCGGTGCTTGATCAGGGCATCAAGGATCGGAAGCTGGCCCTTGACCAGCTTGTTGCGGGCATCGGGCTCGGTCACCCACCGGGCGTCATCCACTTCGGGAAAGTCCTGGATGGTGCCCGAGCCCTTGGGCCATTCCAAGGGAAAAGTGTTGCTCACGATCTGTCGGGGCTGGAAGTCGGACTCGGCTGCAAAGACCGTGATGATCTTTCCCGAGGGCTGCCGGAACGCGCCCAGGTCAAAGTAGTCAACGGCCGGCGGCGGCGTGCCGATCTCTTCGGCAAACTCACGCCGGGCGGCCCCGAGGGGATCTTGGCCGGGAAGGTACTCGCCTTTGGGAATCGACCAGGACTGGGTGGCCTTCCGCGCCCAGAACGGCCCGCCCATATGCGCTATCCAGACGTCCAGCCCGCCTGCTGCACTCGGCTTGTACAGCAGGATTCCTGCACTGCGAACCACCATGGTGACCTCCCGGCTCAAGGCTATACCCGCGGTTTTCAGGGCCGGACGAGAACCTTCAGCGCCGTACGGTCTGCCATGGCCCGGTAGCCGTCGGCAACCTCCGCCAGGCTGACAGTCCGGTCAAAGACGCGGCCGGGCTGGATCTTGCCGTCCAGGATGTCCGGCATGAGCTCGTCGATGTAGGCCCGCGCCGGGGCCACGCCGCCGGTCAGGGTGATGTTGCGCATCACGGTGCCGAAATCCATGGGCACGGCAGGATACTGTGCGGCGCCCACCCTGCCCACGGCCCCGCCGTCGCGGACTATGGCGATGGCGGAGTCGATGGCAGCCTGCGTCCCCACGCATTCCAGCACGGTGTGGGTCCCGTCGCCGCCGGTCAGTTCGCGCACCCGCTCGATGCCCTCCTCGCCGCGTTCGGCGATGACGTCGGTGGCACCGAACTCCCGCCCGAGGTCCGTCCGGTCCCGGTGGCTGCCCATCAGCAGGATGCGCTCGGCGCCCAGCCGCCTGGCTGCCAGTACCGCGGAAAGTCCGACGGCGCCGTCGCCCACCACCGTCACGGTGGTCCGCGCGTTCACTCCCGCCGTGACGGCGGCATGGTGCCCCGTGCAGTAAACGTCGGACAGCGTGAGCAGCGAGGGGAGCAGCGGGGAGTCCTCGGCAACCGGAAGTTTGACCAGGGTGCCCTGCGCCTGCGGCACCCGCACGGCTTCGCCCTGGCCGCCGTCGAGCGCGTGGCCCCAGCCGCCGCCATGGCGGCAGGACGTCTGCAGCCCCTCCCGGCAGAAGTCGCAGGTGTTGTCCGCCCAGACGAAGGGCGCCACCACCAGGTCGCCGCGCTTGAGGCCCCTGACGGCGGACCCCAGTTCTTCCACGGCGCCCAGGAACTCATGGCCCATCCGCCGGCCGTGGACGGAGGGCGGAAGGGAGGCGTACGGCCACAGATCGCTGCCGCACACGCAGGAGAGGACCACCCGGACCACGGCGTCGGTGGGTTCTTTGATGGCTGCGTCCGGGACGTCCTCGACGCGTACGTCGCCGGCTCCGTACATAACTGTTGCCCGCATGATGATTCCTTTCGTTGGTCTGGTATCCAGCAAACAGCGAAAACCGGCGTGGGGGGAGTGCCTGGCGATACAGGTATTGGCAGGGCCTCCCAGGCTGGAGCGCGGCGGGCTAGCGTTAGGTGAGGCATCTGGCCGCGGCGCCCCGGCGTCGGCGGTGCGCAAACTGCCCTGTGATGCCACAGGTGAGAAGGAGAACCGATGGAAATCCAGTCCAAGAAAGCCAGCAACAAAGGGCCTGCGCAGATGTTCACCGGCGATGTCTGGTTCGACGTCGTTGCCCAGGGCGAGAGTCCCTCGCGTCTGCGGGTCAACATGGTCCGCTTCGCCCCCGGAGCCCACACCGCGTGGCACCAGCACGCAAACGGCCAGACCCTGCACGTCACCGAGGGCCGCGGCCTGGTGCAGTCCCGCGGTGGCGAGGTCATCGAAGTCCGCCCCGGCGACACCATCTACACACCCCCGGGCGAATGGCACTGGCACGGCGCGGCCCCGGACCACTTCATGAGCCACCTGGCCATGTGGGAAGCGCTGGGGACGGACCAGGACGGACCCGAGACCGGCTGGGGCGACCACGTGACCGGCCCTGAATATCCCGGAAAGTAGGGACACCCGATGCCCGCCCCAGCAAGCTCCGACGGCATGGACAACCGCACGCAGATCCGTGATTTCCTTGCCACCCGCCGTGCCCGGATCAGCCCGGACCAGGCGGGGTTGCCGGCCTACGGCGGGAACCGGCGGGTCCCGGGGCTGCGCCGCGAGGAGGTGGCACTGCTTGCCGGGGTGAGCATCGACTACTACATCCGCCTGGAGCGGGGGAACCTGTCAGGAGTCTCGGACAGCGTACTGGAAGCCCTGGCCCGGGCCCTTCACCTCGACGAAGCCGAGCGCGAGCATCTCCTGCACCTCGCCCGGGCCGCCGGCACGCCGTCCCGCCAGCGCCGCCGTCCGGCGCCGCAGCCCGTGCGTCCCCCGGTCCAGCGGATCCTCGACGCGATGACCGATGTCCCGGCGTTCGTCCGCAACGGCCGCCGCGACGTCCTTTCCGCCAACGCGCTGGGGTACGCCCTCTACTCCGAGGTTTACGCGGACCCGGCCCGGCCCGCGAACCTGGCCCGGTTTGTGTTCCTCAGCCCCCGCGCCCGGGACTTCTTTCCGGACTGGACCGGCGCAGCGAGCGGTCTTGTGGCCAACCTCCGCCAGGAAGCCGGGCGCAATCCGTACGACAAGGCGCTCACGGATCTCGTGGGGGAGCTCTCAGTACAGAGCCCTGAATTCCGCACCCGGTGGGCTGCCCACAACGTCGGCTATCACCGCACAGGACTCAAAGCCATCCACCACCCGGTGGTCGGGGACCTGGAGCTCAGCTTCGAGGCCATGGACCTCCCGGCCGATCCCGGTCTTTCGCTGGTGGTCTACGGCGCCGAGCCCGGCTCCGCAACCCACGACGCCCTGAAGCTCCTCAGCAGCTGGGCAGCGACCAACGGCCTGTCTACTGAATCCCGGCAAACAACACGTTGAGTTCGGCCGTCAGCTGCTTCTGTACGGCAGGCGTCCCGATTTCCTTACCGTCAATGTGGTTGACCGGCGCGAGCAGCCTGATGCTGGAAATCAGCCACACGGCGTCGGCATCCAGCAGGTCCTGCGGCTCCAAAGGCCCGTAGCCGAGCTCCCACCCGGCCGCCTTGGCTGCCGTGAAAAGTGCGCCCTGGGACGTGCCCGCGAGGATCCCGCTGTCCAGCTGCGGGGTGATGAGCCGGCGCACCGTGCGGGTGGCGCCGGCGCCGTCGTCGGACGTTTCCAGGTGCGCCAGCAGCACCGTGGACGTGGGGCCCTCCAGGACCCGGCCGTCGGAGGAGGTGAAGATGACGTCGTCGGCGCCCTGTTTGTGGGCGTACCGCAGGGCGGCCATGTTCGTGGCATAGGACAGGGTCTTGGCGCCGAGCAGCAGCCACGGCGCGCGCTCGGCCGCATCGCTGTCGTAGCCGCGGTCCAGGAGCTGTCTCTTATACACATCTGACG
>DIZT01000122.1:5525-7338 GCA_002427975.1 Micrococcaceae bacterium UBA6021
ACCCCCCCCCCGCCACTGGTCCTGGTCCGGGATCACCAGGTCAAGGGCCAGCGCCGACCCGCCCAGCCGGTCCAGATGCGCCTGCAGCTTCCGGACCGCCCCGCCCACGGCGAGCATGGATTCGAATACGCCGTCGCCACGCGTGGCGCCCTGGTCCGTGGCCATCAGCTGGGGCCGCGAAGCGTCGGCCAGCCGGCCGGCCGGGAACGCGGGGTCAAGGAAAGCGAGAACCACGGGCGCAGGAGAAGTCATGTCTCCAGCTTAGTAGGGCCAGCCGCGGCTAAGCTGTGCTCATTGCCCCGCCGGAACCCGTCCGCCGGTGCGCACAACCGGGGGGTAGTCCAGTGCTGTGGCCAATTTCGCTTGCCGGTACCGCACCGACGTGGGTGGTGGTGTTGCTCAGCATTGCGGACCTGGTGATCCGGGTCCTGGCCATCGGCATTATTCCCGGCAACAGGCGCCCCACCACTGCCATGGCCTGGCTGCTGGGCATCTTCTTCATCCCGTTCCTGGGCCTGGTGCTCTTCCTGTTGTTCGGCAACTTCAAGCTCTCGAGCCGCCGACGGGAGCAGCAGGAGATCATCAACACCCGGGTGCGGTCCGGCATCTCGGCGATCGCCGACGTCGTCGGTGAATACCCGGGGCCCGAGTGGGTGAGGTCCGCCGGGGAATTGAACCGCAGGCTGGGCTCCCTCCCCATGGTGGACGGCAATTCCGTGGACCTCATACCCGGCTACCCGGACTCGATCCTCGCCATGACCCAGGCCGTGCGCAAAGCCAAAAGATTCGTCAACGCCGAGTTCTACATCATGAGTACGGACCATGTCACCAACGACCTCCTGACCGCCCTCGAGGAGGCCGCCGGGCGGGGCGTTGAAGTGAGAGTGCTGTTTGACCACATCGGCACGCTCCGGGTCAAGGGCTACCGCAACCTCCTCAAACGGCTCAAGGCCGGGAAGATCCAGTGGAGGCGCATGCTCCCGCTGCTGCCCATCCACGGCCAGTGGCGCCGTCCGGACCTGCGGAACCACCGCAAGATCATGGTGATCGACGGCGAACTGGCCTTCACGGGCTCGCAGAACCTGATCGAGCCCTCCTATAACAACCCCAGGCACCGCAGGGCCGGCCGGGAATGGGTGGAGCTGATGGCGTGCTTGCGCGGGCCGATCGTGACCACCTTGAACGTTGTTTTCGCCACGGACTGGCTGAGCGAAACGGACGAGTCCCTGGAGCCCCAGCTGCAGCTCCCGGCCAACCCCGAACCGGGCACTGTCACCGCACAGGTGGTGCCCAGCGGCCCCGGGTTCATCACCGAAAACAACCTGCGCCTGTTCAACACCCTGATCTACTCGGCCCAGCACCGGATTTCCATCTGCAGCCCGTACTTTGTGCCCGACGATTCCCTGCTCTACGCCATCACCACGGCGGCCCAGCGTGGCGTGGATGTGGAGCTGTTCGTCTCCGAAAAGGGCGATCAGTTCCTGGTCCACCACGCCCAGCGCTCCTATTATGAGGCTCTGCTGGAGGCCGGTGTCCGGATCTACCTCTACAAAGCGCCCTTTGTCCTGCACGCCAAGCACTTCACCATCGACGACGAAGTGGCCGTCCTGGGCTCCAGCAACATGGACATGCGGTCTTTCTCGCTGAACATGGAGGTCTCGGTGATGCTGCTCGGCGGGGAGATTGTGAACAACATGCGCGCGGTGGAAGACACCTACCGCGACATTTCCAAGGAGCTCAAGCTCGAGGACTGGGTCCAGCGCCCCCTCGCGGCACGCTATATCGACAACGTGGCAAGGCTGACCGCCACGGT
>DIZT01000122.1:7417-9593 GCA_002427975.1 Micrococcaceae bacterium UBA6021
GGCCGACAGCACGCCAAAGGCCTTGACCCGGACTTCGTCGTATTCCTCCGCGGGCACCGAATCCGCGGTGATGGCACCGCCGACGCCGAGAGTCAGTACCGCCGCCGGCTCGTCATCCGTGCCGTCCCCTGATTCCGCCGTGGTGACCAGGGTGCGGATGGCCACCGCCAGGTCGGCGGCTCCGTTGAGCGAAAAATAGCCGATCGCGCCGGAGTACAGGCCGCGCGGCCCGCCCTCCAGCCGGTCCAGGATGGCCATGGTGCTGATTTTCGGAGCGCCGGTCATGGAGCCGGCAGGGAAGCACGCGGCCACCGCCTCCGCCCGCGGCGAACCGGGCAGCAGCCGCGCATCGATGGTGCTCACCATCTGGTGCACCGTGGCGTAGCTTTCGATCTCGCACAGCCTGCTGACCGTCACGGATCCGGGCTCGGCAAAGTGGCTGAGGTCGTTCCGGAGCAGGTCCACGATCATGATGTTCTCCGCGCGGTCCTTCAGCGAGGTCGCCAGCTCGTCCCGCAGCCGGCTGTCCCGCTCCGGATCAGCACCCCGGCGGCGGGTGCCCTTGATAGGCTCGGCGCGCATGCCGCCGTCGGACGTGATCCTCAGGAACCGCTCCGGCGACGTGCTGGCCACGGTCAGCGCGCCAAACCGCAGGTAGCTGGCGAACGGCGCGGGGTTCTTCCGCCGCAGCGCCAGGTACGTGGGCCAGGGGGCCGCCGCGGCGGCCGGCAGCCGGGCCGTGAGCGTGGTGGTCAGGCACACCTCGTACGAGTTTCCCTCACGGATTTCGTGCTGGGCGGCCGCGATTTTGGCCAGGTAGGACTGCTCCGTATCCCGGCTGCTGAACACTGGACCGGCGGAAAGTACGACGCCGTTGCTGCCGCCGGCTTGCTTGGTTGGGTCGCCGGGGTTTGGGGTGCCGGGGTCCTGGAGGCCTGGGTCCTGGGTGACTGGGGAGTTTGCGGCGGCCGCGGCCACGGCGGCGCGGGCGTCGGTCAGCCAGGGGTCGGCGTCGGACGCTTCCAGGGCAAGGAGCCAGACGGTCCCCTCGACATGGTCCAAAACGATGGCGCGGCCCGCGAAGATCAGTACCGCGTCAGGGGTGGGCGCCGCGACGTCCGTTCCGCCGGTCTCGCGCTTGAGCTCATAGCCCAGGCAGCCCAGCCAGCCCAGGGTGAAGCCGCCGGGATAGCCATCCGGGGTGCGGACTGCCCGGCGTCCCCAGACTGCGTCCAGCCAGCGGAAGAAGGGTCCGCGCACGCGTGCCGTGGCGGAGCCGGCGGTGATGACGCTTTCGCCGGACCGGTGCGTGACCGACTGGCCGTACGTCCCGCCGTCGTCCGCGAGGATGCTGAAGCGGCTGCGCTCGGTGGCGGGTGATTGCTCCGCTGGTGGGCCGGCGGGTGCGTTGGAGCTGTCTGCGTTGGAGCTGCCTGCGTTGGAGGAATCCAGCCAGACGGCGTTTGCTGAGCCGCCATAAAGGTCCGCGAAGAGGGCGGCGGCGTCCGGCCTGGAGTCCAGCCGTTCTGCCCGGAGCCTGAGGCCGCGGCGGGCGGCAAGCTCCGGAACCAGTGCAGGTCCGAGGGCGGGCAGGTAGGCGAGGGCCTGCATGACGTCGGCGGGGGCGGACCCGTCGGCCATGTTGAGTACGCGGATGTCGGCTTCGCGGGGGACGGCGTCGGCGGCGAGCCAGGCGTCCTCCTGCTCAGCCCACTGGTCCCAAAACGGCTCATACGTGCCGCCGTCGCGGTCCAGGGCCCGCTTCCGGCGGACGTCGTCCGGTGAGTCGGCCCAGATGACAGCGGAGAGCAGGGGCCTGGCGGCAGCCGCGGCCGCGCCGACGCCCTCGATGATCACGATCTCGGCGGGCAGCGTGACCCGGGTGTCGCCGTCGTAATGTTTTTCCCAGTCCCAGCTGGTCCAGGTGGCGGGCTCGGCGCGGCTCAACGGCGTGAGCACGGTGGAAACGTAGCGCTCGATTCCCGCGGTGAGGCCGTTCCAGCCCGGGTAGATGTCCTCGAGGTGGAAGAGCGAGACCTTGTGGTGGTTCCGCAGCTGCGCGGCCAGTTCGATCGCCAGAGTAGTTTTGCCTGCGCCGGATCGCCCGTCAATGGCAATGATCACAGGTGCGGGGGTCATGAAATAGAGCGTACCTGCTGCTGCATCAGCCGTTGTT
>DIZT01000122.1:9623-10935 GCA_002427975.1 Micrococcaceae bacterium UBA6021
TGGCCGCCGTACCAGGGATCCTCGATGCCCTGGTCCAGCAGGTCGCTGCCGGCGACTTCGGGGTCGAAGCTGCGGAGCATACGCACCTTGTTCATGGACTCCGTGTCCGGCGCCGCGTCGCGCAGCCAGGCGAAGTGGTCAATGTCCAGTGCCAGGATGAGGTGGCGCTCCCGGAACCAGGACGCCTGCCATTCGCGGGCAACGTGATGCTCCGAGCTCAGCCTGGTGACTGCCAACCGGCGGGCAGCGCGCGGATCGATGGGCCGTCCGGCCTCATAACCGGTAGTTCCCGCCGAGTCCACGCTCACCTCAGAGCCCAGGCCTCCGGCTTGGAAGGCCGCGGCAAGCATCATCTCCGCCATCGGCGACCGGCAGATATTGCCTGTGCACACAGTGATGATCCGGTATGGGCTCGACGATGAGTTCATGGAGCTAAGCATGCGGGACCGGGGGCATTGTTGGCTACCGGAATTCACATGGCGTGGCAGGTCCGCAAGAAAATTTACACATGCGGTCAAGGCCGTGGGAGGCGGGGCTGCAGTCAAGCCGCCTCGCTAGTGGTCCCGCAGCGGACGCCGGGCCAGCCATGCTGCCACGATCGCGCCCGAGATGTTGTGCCAGAGCGAGAAAACGGCGGACGGCAGCGCGGCCAGCGGGGTGAAATGCGCGGTGGCCAGCGTGGCGGCCAAGCCCGAGTTCTGCATGCCCACCTCGAAGGCGAGGGCCCTGCGTGCCTTGTCGTCGAGACGGCCCAGTTTGCCGGCCAGGTAGCCCAGGGTGAGGCCGAAGCCGTTGTGCAGGACAACTGCGAGGAATACGATGCCGCCCGCGGCCACGATCTTGCTGGCGCTGCCCGCCACAACAATCGCAACAATCATGGAAATGACGACGGCGGATGCCCAAGGCAGTGCCGGCAGCAGTTTAGCGATGAGGTTCTTGAGGAACAGCCGTGNNTTGACGATGTCCAGAACCATGCTTCCGGCGTCGATTTCCAGGAATGATCCCGCCAGGAACAGGACGAGCAGCGGCGTGACGACGGGCGCGATCAGTGTGGACACCGAGGCCACGGCGACGGACAGGGCCACGTCCCCCTTGGCCAGGAATGCCATCACGTTCGAGGCTGTGCCGGATGGTGCGCAGCCCACGAGGATCAGTCCCACCGCGAGCTCCGGCGGAAGCTGGAGTGCCACGGCAATCAGCCAGCCTGCGCCGGGCATGATCAGGTAGTGCGCCACGATCCCCAGCACCACTGCCCACGGGCGCTTTACCACCGAGGCAAAATCCGGCGGAGTCAGGGTCAGGCCCATGCAGA
>DIZT01000110.1:0-10331 GCA_002427975.1 Micrococcaceae bacterium UBA6021
CTGGAAGTGGATGTCGGCGATGACCGGGATCTGGGACTTGCGCGCGATGATGGGCAGGGCCTCTGCATCATCTGCCGACGGGCAGGCGACGCGCACGATGTCGCAACCGGACGCGGTGAGCTCCGCGATCTGCTGCAGGGTGGCATTGATGTCCGTGGTGGGCGTGGTGGTCATGGACTGCACGCTGATGGGCGAGTCCGAGCCGACCCCGACGGAACCCACTTTGATCTGGCGCGTCTTGCGGCGGGGGGCGAGAACGGGCGGCGGTGCTGACGGCATTCCCAGGCTGACCGAGGTCACGTGGACTCCTTGGGTAGGTATTTACGGTTGCGAAAGAGGCCAGGAATCAGGATGCGTGAGCGGCCAGGAGGCCGATCACGGGAGTCCATTCGGTAGTCCGGATACCGGCAATGGTGCCGGCGACGGCGAAGGGGTCCTGCTTGAGCAGGTCATTGAGCCGGGCTTCGTCCTGAACCTTGAAGATGAGCAGGGCGCCTGCGCCATCACCATAGGGCCCGCTGGTAAGCAGCCGGCCGTCCTCGGCCAGGCCGGCCAGCCAGGCGCGGTGCTCAGGACGCTGTTCATCACGGGTGGCGGTGGAATCGGCGGCGTACACGTACTCAACGGCAAAAACAGTCATAAAGACACCCTATCCCCCGGGGCGGGCTGGCGCCGATCCGGGTACTGCCAGCAAGACTCACTGCATGAACACCACCTTGACCACTGCCGCCGTCCCCGCAGCCCACAGCATGGACGTCAGTGTTCCGATGATGAACCGCTCCGCGGCCACCGGCGTTTCCTTCAGTTCGGCAAACCTGCCCAGGCCCTTGATGGCCACAATGTAGGCAATGGCCACCGGCTGTCCGGTCAGGATGGCCAGGCAGACGCCCAGGCGTTCCAGGACTCCGATGATTGCCCCGCCGCGCAGGATCCGCTGCCCCGGAACAGGCGGTATCGGAGCAGGAACGTCCGACGGCGGCTGGCCCCCACCCGCCGTCAGCTCGCCGTCAACGGTTTGTCCCGCAGCGGCAGGCGGGACGGCCGGAAGTGTGTCCACTGTGACATCGGCTGACGGGTCCTGGGCTGACGGGTCCCGGCCCGTTGTCCTGGCCGCGTCCGCTTTGTCGTCGATGGTCCTGGCGAGCCGGAAAACAAGGGCCGTCACGGGCCACCCCGCGAATCCGGCCACGAGCAGGGCGACTGTGATCCAGAGTGCGTTCACCGGTCTCCTTCAATCTGGGCATGGGCGTACTCCAGGAGCATTGCCGCGGCGGGCCTTGCTGCCCATTCTTCCTGCCAGCCGGACCTGAGCATGGCACGGCTCACCGACTGCTCAGTGATTCCCAACTCCCGGGCCACCAGTTTCTGGCTGCCATGCTTTCCGTCGCCGCCCTGGAGTGCGCGTAGCCGGTCCACCACCCGCCACTGGGCTGGTGTTCGCTGCTGCACCAGCCGTCCGATCAGGCGAAGCACCGCCTGGGCATTTGCACTGGTCATGGCTCCTTCCTTGGACTCGGGAGGCATCTCCCGTCCACGGCCAATACTGCCCGAGACCACCGACAGCGGAACCTGGCCGGCAGAGCCCTTGGCGAGTTCCACTGCCTTTCGCGCTGCCACAAATCCGCTCCCGGAACCTTCGCGGGGGCTTCCGCCGGGGGTGAGCTGCACGGTGCCGATCCCGATCCCGACATACCAGTGCCCGCTCCGGAGTGCATACAAAGCGATCTCCACGACGTCCGCAGCTTGTTCCACCACACCCTGGAGTTCATCGCCCACCGACCGCTCAAAGGGTGCCGGTGTGAGGCTGCGCAGCGCAGCGATCAGATCGGGAACGCGGTCGATGTCGGCAGTGCTGCCGCGCTGGTCGATGGTCAATACGTACATGTCCTCAACCGTACGCAGGTGATTCCAAATAATCAATCAAAAATAGCTGATTGTTAGATATCAGCCAAAATAGGATGATTGAGGAAAATCAGCCGAACAGGTTCACCGGCTTGACGATGTCGGCATAGATCAGCAGCGCACTCATACCCATCAGCAACGCGGCCACCACATAGGTGACAGGCAGCAGTTTGGCGATGTCGAAAGCGCCCGGATCCGGCTTGCCGAACAGCTTGGCCACCCGTCGCCGCGCCCCCTCGTACAGGGCTCCGGCCACATGGCCGCCGTCGAGCGGAAGCAACGGGATCAGGTTGAAGACCGCGAGCGCAAAATTCAGGCCGGCGAGCAGCCCCACCAGCGCGCCAATCCTGGACTGGAGCGGCACTTCTTCCATAGCCGCCACTTCACCGGCCACGCGCCCCACGCCCACCACGCTGATGGGGCCGTTGGGATCGCGCGGTTCCTCACTGAAGGCCGCCTTGGCAACGCCCACCACCCGGGCGGGCAGGTTGAAGACGACGCCGGCTCCCTGCCGGATATTTTCGCCCGCCATGGGCAGGACGGACGACGCCGGCTGGGCCACCAGTTCGGTCTGCGCGCCGATGCCCAGGAAGCCGACGTCCTGGTAGCGGAGATTGCCGGCGTCGTCCTTTGCCTGCCGTCCGTCCACGCCCACGACGGGGCGGGCGGAGAGCACCGGTGTCACGGTGGTGGTGACGGGTGCGCCGTCGCGCTCCACGGTGATGCTGACTTCCCTGCCCGCGGAGGCACGGATCCATTCGGTCAGCTGGTCCCAGCCCGTCACAGCTTTCCCGTCAAAGGAGGTGACCACGTCGTTGGGCAGGAGCCCGGCGGCGGCGGCGGGGGTCAGTTGGCAGTCCGGAGAATCGGGATCAACCGTTTGGCCGGCCGCCACCTGGCATTTGGAGACGTCTGAAATGGTGGTGGTTGCCGTAGCAACGCCGAAGCCCATGAGCAGGACGGCGGTCAGCACTACACCGATCAGCAGGTTCATGGCCGGCCCGCCGAGCATGATGATGATCTTCTTCCACACCGGCAGCCGGTAGAAGACGCGGTTTCCGTCTTCCGGGCCCACGTCCTCATGGGCCATGGACCGGGCTTCGGTGGCCAGGGTCTGGAACATGCCCGTGCTTGAGGGTCTGACGGTTCCATCCACCTTGTTGGGCGGATACATGCCGATCATGGACACGTAGCCACCGAGCGGAATCGCCTTCACGCCGTATTCAGTTTCGCCCTTCCGTTTGGACCACAGAGTGGGGCCGAAGCCGATCATGTACTTGGTGACGCGCACCTTGAACAGCTTGGCGGGAACCAGGTGCCCCACTTCGTGCAGCGCAATGGACACGGCAATGCCGATCGCCACGAAGACGACGCCGAGGATAAAAAGAAGGACTGGACTCATGCGTGGATCTGCTGCTTCCTAGAGACTGCTGACTGCTAAACGTTCGTGGGCGCGCGTACGTGCCCAATTTTCAGCATCCAGCACTGACTCCAGCGTCAGCCCGGAGGATCCTGAATGTTCGCTGAGGACAGCATCGATGGTGTCCACGATTTCGGTGAAGCGGATCCGCCCCGAGTGGAAAGCCATCACTGCCTCCTCGTTCGCCGCATTAAAGACGGCAGGAAAGGTGCTGCCCTGCTTGGCAGCGTCCTTGGCCAGCTCCACAGCGGGGAAGGCCGCGGTGTCCAGTGGTTCAAAGGTCCAGCTGGTGGCCTTGGACCAGTCACAAGGGGAGGCCGCCTTGGGCACCCGGTCCGGCCAGCCCAGCCCCAAGGCAATGGGCAGGCGCATGTCCGGCGGGGAGGCCTGGGCGATGACGGACCCGTCCACGAACTGGACCATGGAATGGACCACCGACTGCGGGTGGACCACAACGTCGATCCGGTCCAGCGGCACGTCGAAAAGCAGATGGGCTTCGATGAGCTCCAGCCCCTTGTTGACCAGCGTGGCCGAGTTGGTGGTGACCATCAGCCCCATTTCCCAGGTGGGGTGCGCCAGGGCCTCTTTCGGTGTCACGTCGTGGAGCTGCTCCCGCGTCCGGCCACGGAACGGCCCTCCGGACGCTGTCAGGATGAGCTTCTCCACTTCGGCCGCGGAGCCCGAACGCAGGCACTGCGCGATCGCCGAGTGCTCGGAGTCCACCGGGACGATCTGTCCCTCACGGGCGGCGGCCTTGACGAGCGCTCCGCCGACGATCAGCGATTCCTTGTTGGCCAGCGCCAGCGTTGCGCCTGACTTCAGGGCGGCGAGGGTCGGAGCCAGCCCGATGGACCCGGTAATGCCGTTGAGCACCACATCCGCCTCTACTGCGGCGATGCGGGCCGAGGCGTCCGGGCCGGCGATGATTTCGGGGCGGTAGTCCTGCCGTCCGGCGAGGCGGGCGGCCGCGTTGATCAGGTCCTGCAGCCGGCGCGGATCCCCCGCCGCGATACCGACGGCGGACGCACCGGTGTGGACGGCCTGGCGGGCAAGGAGCTCCAGGTTCCCGCCACCGGCGCTGAGCGCCACCACCTCAAAAAGGTGGGGAGCGCCGTCGACGACGTCAATCGCCTGGGTGCCGATGGAACCGGTGGATCCGAGGAGGACGATTCTGCGAGGCTGCATTGGTTAAGTATCCCGCACCTGCCCCGCGGTCCGGTCAGCCGGTCGCCAGTTCCAGGAAACCCTTGGTCACCGTGGACACGGCTCCGAGGTAGGCGATGGCCACCACGATCCTGCGGACAGAGGCCGGCCTGACCTTGCCGGACAGCAGATCCCCCGCGATGATTCCGGCCACCATGGCGGCAAGGATGCTGAGCCATTGCCAGCCGTCCAGGCCGGGAACGTGCCCTCCGGATAACACGTACTTGCTCACCAGGGACGTCAGTCCGGTGGTCACGAAGTAGGGCTGGAGGGTGGCGCTGAAACTCTTCTGCTCCCAGCGGGTGGCAATGGCGTAGGCGGTGATGGCCGGTCCGCCGACGCCGGCCGCCGCGTTCATCAGCCCGCTGGAAAAGCCGAGGGTCACCATGGGGACTGGACCGCTGGCGCGCCATGAGCTGCGGGTCAGCCGCTGCGAAGCCAGCAGGGCGATGATGAGCAGGACCCCGATGCAGATCTCCAGCGGAGCCTCCGGGGCGTTGCTGGCCAGCCAAGCGCCCGGCAATACCCCCGCGAGGGCGGCGAGCGCCAGGCCGAAGTAGCGCTTCCAGTCCACGTGCCGCCAGACCCTGGAGAGGATCAGGAGGGATGAGGCCGCGCCGCACAGATTGATGATCATGACGCCGTCGAAAGGTCCCAGAAGCACCACCAGGACGGGGGAAACGAGAAGGCCGAATCCAAGGCCGGCCAGCCGCTGGGCCAGTGCCCCTGCAACGACGGCAATGAGCACCAGAGCAAACACCATCCGATCCTAGTGGGCGGACCGCAACGACGGGCGTAACGTGGATTGCGTGGACTGGGTTTCCTGGTTCGAAGCTCCGGAGTACGGATTCGCCCGGCAGGTGCTGCAGCGAGGCGTGGCGGCACTGTACTTTGTTGCGTTCCTGTCCTCCCTGAACCAGTTCCCGGCCCTGCTGGGCCAACGCGGTCTGCTGCCCGTTCCTGACTATCTGGAAGGGTTCAGCGCGCGCCGGCGGCCGACGCTCTTCCGTTGGCGGTACTCGGACCGGCTGCTGCGTGGCGTCTGCGCAACCGGACTTTCAATTTCCGCCCTGCTGGTGGGCGGCGTCGCCCAGCTCGGGCCGCCGTGGGTTCCGCTGATCGCGTTTTTGGCGCTGTGGCTGCTCTACATGTCGATCGTGAATGTGGGGCAGACGTTTTACGGCTTCGGCTGGGAAATGCTGCTCCTGGAGGCAGGCTTTACCGTCGCGTTCCTTGGTTCTGACCAGACAGAGCCGCCCCGCACCATCCTGATCCTGCTGGCCTGGCTCGTTTTCCGGCTGGAGTTCGGCGCCGGAATGATCAAGATCCGCGGCGGCCGGGAATGGCGGGACTTGACCGCCCTGTACTACCACCACGAAACGCAGCCAATGCCCGGGCCCCTGAGCCGCCAGGCGCATCTGCTGCCCAAACCCTTCCACCGGCTGGAGGTCCTGGGGAACCACTTTGCCCAGCTGGTGGTGCCGTTCTTCCTCTTTGCACCGCAACCCCTGGCGAGCGCCGCCGCCGGCATGATCATCTTCACCCAGCTGTGGCTGGTGGCCAGCGGCAATTTCGCGTGGCTGAACTGGATGGCCATTGTGCTGGCCTTCGCAGCGGTCAGCGACCCCGTGGCACACGCCGTGCTGCCGTTCCTGCCGCTGGAGCGGGACTCCCAGGAAGGCAGCCGCGGGAGTCCCCCGTACTGGCTCGCCGTCACCCTCACGGCGACGCTGCTGCTGGTGGTCCTTAGCTACTGGCCGCTGCGCAACCTGTTCTCCAAAGGACAGCTGATGAATGCCAGCTTCAACCGCTGGCAGCTGGTCAACACGTACGGCGCCTTCGGCACCGTAACCCGGCAGCGCGTCGAGATCGTGGTGGAGGGCACGTTGGACGAGGAACTTGAGGACTCGGCGGACTGGCGCGAGTATGCATTCAAGGGCAAGCCCGGCGACGTCCGCCGGCTGCCGCGGCAGTGGGCGCCGTACCACCTGCGGCTGGACTGGCTGATGTGGTTCCTGCCGTTGCGAACGGTCCACGAGGAGTGGTTTTACGCCTTCCTCGCGAAACTGCTGGAGGCGGACCCCCGGACGCTTCGGCTCCTCCGTGCTGACCCGTTCGACGGCGAACCGCCGCGCTGGGTGCGCGTCAAAAGCTATCTGTACCGTTTCGCCACCCGGGCTGAGTTCCGGGAGACCGGCGAGCGCTGGGTCCGGATGCCACTGGGCGAGGCCATCCCGCCGCTGTCCCTCCGGCGGACACCGGGTCGCCGGCAGTGATTCGGGGCCGGTGGCCTTAGGAGTGCGCTCCGGCCCGGCGAATGGTGGCTTCCGCGTGCTTGAGGATGGGACCGTCGATCATCTTGCCCCCGTATTGGAAAACGCCGGACCCGGCGGCCGCGGCCGCCCGCAGCAGTTCCGTGGCAGCGGCGACGTCAACCTCGGACGGGGCGTAGGCTCCCCTGACAACGGCCGCCTGCGTGGGGTGGATACACGCTTTGGAGCCGAATCCTGACGCTGCGGCGTCGGCGGCCTCCAGCGCCAGTCCGTCAAGGTCCGGGATGTTGACGTAGACGGCGTCCACGGCTTCCTTCCCGAAGGCCCGGGCGGCGAGCAGCACCGCGGACCTGGCGTGCAGGGCCACGGCGCGGTAGCCGCCGTCGTCCGTTCTGCTGGACGTGCCGCTGAGGGAAGCCAGGAGGTCCTCGGCGCCCCACATCAGGGCCACCACGTTGGGGGCTGCCGCGATGGCGGGCGCGTTGAGGATACCGACGGCGGTCTCGCACAGGGCGATCACGTGGAAGTCCGCCAGGGCTTCGAGCTGCGCCGCGCTCTCTGCCTTGGCCAGCATCACGGTGCGGTACGGCGTGTGGGCCAGGCAGTGCAGATCCTTCTCGAACTCTTCGGTGCCCGCCGGGTTGATCCTGACGATCGTGCGGCTGGGATCGAGCTCCGGCCCCTCCCCGGCAGCGCCCAACTGGGCCAGGATCGCGCCGCGTGCCCGCTGCTTGTCCGCAGGGGCCACGGCGTCCTCAAGGTCCACGATGACAGCGTCCGCGCGCTGGGCAGCTTTGGGGAAACGCTCGGGACGGTCGGCAGGGCAGAAGAGGAGGGCAGGTCCCATCACAAAGGTCATACGGACATTGTCCCCTTTTGACTCCCGGATTGCTGCCCGGCATGAGCCTCCCGCGTCCACATGAGACAGCTCCGTGTGGCCAGCGCCACCACGGTGCCGTCCTGGTTCCTGCCGGTGTGCTGCATGGTCACGATCCCCTGGCCCGCACGCGATCCCGAGAGCCGCTTGCCGGTGATGACGGTCTCGGTGTAGAGCGTGTCGCCGTGGTACAGCGGGTGCGGGAAGGAGACGTCCGTGAGGCCCAGTTGCGCGACGATGGTGCCCTGGGTGAGCTGCGATACGGACTGTCCCACCAAGGTGGACAGCGTGAACATGGAGTTGACCAGCCGCTGGCCGAACGGCTGCCCTGCGCTCCAGGCGGCGTCCAGGTGCAGGGCCTGGGTGTTCATGGTGAGGGTGGTGAACAGGACGTTGTCCGCCTCGGTCACGGTGCGGCCGGGCCGGTGCGCGTAGACAACGCCTTCTTCGAGCTCGTCGAAGTACAGGCCGCGCTGTTCGATGACCCGGGGGCTGTCCGCCGTCATACAGTGAGTTCCTGGTCCTCTTCGAAGAGTTCGGCTCCGGTGGCCGCCGCCACGTCCTCCACGGACACGTTGGGGGCCAGCTCGCGGAGCACCAGCCGGGAGGACCCGCCTTCGGTGACGACGTCGATCACGGCCAGGTCCGTGATGATCCGGTCCACGCAGGCCTTGCCGGTCAGCGGCAGCGAGCACTGCTCCACGATTTTGGGGTTGCCGTTGCGGTCCACGTGTTCCATCATCACGATCACCTTCTTGGCGCCGAAGACCAGGTCCATGGCCCCGCCCATGCCTTTGACCATCTTGCCCGGGATCATCCAGTTGGCCAGGTCCCCGTTCTGCGCCACTTCCATAGCGCCGAGCACCGCCACATCCACATGGCCACCGCGGATCATGCCGAACGATGAGGCGGAGTCGAAGAACGCGGCACCCTTGTTGACGGTGACGGTTTCCTTGCCGGCGTTAATGAGGTCCGGATCGACTGCGTCCTCATCCGGATAGGGTCCGACGCCGAGGATCCCGTTCTCCGAGTGGAGCACCACTTCGACGCCGGCCGGGATGTAGTTGGGAATGAGCGTGGGCATGCCGATGCCCAGGTTGACGTACTGCCCGTTGCTGAGCTCACGGGCCACCCGGGCGGCCAGTTCGTTGCGGGTCCACCCCTTCGCCTCCGGATTGGTGCCTTCCGGATGGCCGACGGCCGCACGCCGGTATTCTGCGCGGACAGCTTCGGGGCGGGGCGGGGCTCCCTGCGCGCGGTTGGACTCCATGGCTAGGCTCCTGCCTGTTCAGTGGCGGCTGCCTGTTTAAGGGCCACGGTCCGCTTTTCGATACGTTTCTCCCCGTCAGGTGCGAGGACCACGCGCTGGACGAAGATGCCTGGTACGTGGACGTGCTCGGGATCCAGCTCACCGGGCTCCACCAGCTCCTCTACCTCGGCGATGGTGATCCTGCCGGCCATGGCGCAGAGCGGATTGAAGTTCATGGCGGTGGCGTGAAAGACCAGGTTGCCGTGGCGGTCGCCCTTCCACGCATGGACCAGACCGAAATCGGGTGTCAGCGACTCCTCCAGGACGTAATCGACCCCGTTGAAGGTGCGCACTTCCTTGGGGGCAGAGGCGATGGCGATGCCGCCGTCGGCGTCGTACTTCTGCGGCAGGCCGCCGTCGGACACCTGCGTGCCGACTCCCGCCTTGGTGTAGAAGGCGGGGATCCCGGCGCCGCCGGCCCGGAGTTTCTCCGCGAGCGTTCCCTGGGGGGTCAGCACCACCTCCAGTTCGCCGGAAAGGTACTGCCGTGCGAACTCCTTGTTTTCGCCGACGTAGGAGCTGATGGTCCGGCGGATCCTGCCGTCGCGGAGCAGGACGCCCAGTCCCCAGCCGTCCACACCGCAGTTGTTGCTTACGGTCTCCAGGTCCTTGGTGCCGTGCCGGTGCAGGGCGTCGATCAGGGCCACGGGAATCCCGCAGAGGCCGAACCCTCCCACCGCGAGGGAGGCGCCGTCGGGAATGTCCGCAATGGCTTCCTCGGCGCTGGCAACAACCTTGTTGATCATCGTTGGTCCTTTCAGGGGTCTCGACAGGCTCGACCACCGGGCGGCAATCCCGACCAGAGGGCTTGTTACAGTCCGAGTTCGCGGGCGATCAGCATCAGCTGGACTTCCGTGGTGCCCTCCCCCACTTCAAGGATCTTGGAGTCGCGGTAGTGGCGTGCCACGGTGAATTCGTTGATGAAGCCATAGCCGCCGAATACCTGGGTGGCATCCCGCGCGTTGTCCATGGCCGCCTCGCCTGCGACCATCTTAGCGATGGCGGCCTGCGTCTTGAACGGCTTTCCGGCCAGCATTCTCGCGGCGGCGTCGTAGTAGGCCAGGCGTGCCGTGTGCGCCCGTGCCTGCATGCGGGCGATCTTGAAGGAGATGGCCTGGTACTTGCCGATATGGTGGCCGAACGCGCTGCGTTCCTTGGCGTATTTCACCGAGAGGTCAACGCAGCCCTGCGCGGCCCCCGTCGCCAGTGCGGCGATGGCGATCCGGCCTTCGTCCAGGATGGAGAGGAAATTCGCGTAGCCGCGGCCTTCCGCACCGAGCAGGTTTTCCTCCGGGACCCGGACATCCTTCAACGTGAGGGGATGGGTGTCGGAGGCGTTCCAGCCCA
>DIZT01000110.1:10547-10893 GCA_002427975.1 Micrococcaceae bacterium UBA6021
GTGATGTCGGTCCCGGAGTTGGTGATGAATTCCTTGTTGCCGTTGATGACCCAGTCACCATTCTCGCGCCGGGCGTGGGTCTTGGTGCCGCCTGCGTCGGAGCCGGCTTCCGGCTCTGTGAGTCCGAAGCCGGCGAGCGCCTTGCCCGAGGCGAGCAGCGGGAGCCACTCCTCTTTCTGCGCCTCGGTGCCGAACCGGTACACCGGCATCGCACCGAGGGAGACCCCTGCCTCCAGCGTGATGGCCACGGACTGGTCCACGCGGCCCAGCTGTTCGAGGGCAAGCGCCAGGGCGAAGTAGTCCCCGCCCATCCCGCCGTGCTCTTCCGGGAAGGGCAGCCCGAACA
>DIZT01000060.1 GCA_002427975.1 Micrococcaceae bacterium UBA6021
GCAGCACCGGATTGCCCAGGGCGCGCCCGGTGCGGATCTTGCCCCAGGCCAGGGCGAGCATGACGACGAAGGTCAGTGCCGGGCCGAACGCGATCAGGCCAGGGCGGAGGTTTGTGCCATGCGGGATCAGGCAGCCGCCGAACGCGATCAGGCCGCTGCAGCCCTAGCTACTGCTTCAGGGGCTCTGGCCGAGCAGCGTTCCCGCGCCGACAAGTCGGAGGCCCGCGCTGAGGCCGTCGAGGGGGAGTGTGACCGTCTCATCTCCGAACGTGACCGCCTCCTGGCCGAGCGCGATGAGTTGCGAGATTCGATCCGGAAGCAGAAGGACTGAACCGGGGGCCCCCGAAATTCACCCTGATAAGCCGCCCGGCAGCTAACCGGTCCGGGCTGATAAGCTTACTAATATAGGAGGTGTGGATATGACGATTACCAGCCCCGACCACGCAATTGACCTGGCCCGGCGTGCGTTGGCCCGTGAGGACCTGGGCCGTCTGGACTATTTCAGGGCCTTGCGGGAAGCGGTGCAGCAGGGGTTGCCGCAGCGCGAGATAGCCCGTGCCCTGCACATCACCCAGTCCGCCATCAGCCAGGCGCTGACGAAGGCTGAGTCCAGGGGCGTGAAGGCGATCCCGGAAGGGTTCAGCGGAGCCAGCCCCTACGAAATCGCGGAGCGTTACGCTGCCGGGGACATTGACCGTAACGAGATGATTCGGCAGCTGTCCGCGTGGCCCTATGTGAAATCCCCGGACCACACGGAACAGCTGGCCATGGAGTGGAAGGCGATCCTTCCCCCGGACCCTCCCGGAACATTCGAAGAGGTGGGGGAGGCTTTCGATAAGGCGCTGATTGACGGCGGGGCATACGACATCATCCTGGACGCGTCGGAGGACGCTCCGGATGTGCCGTGACTACGCTGTAGAGCGTGACTACTGATGATCAGGCCGCAGCGCACCGTGCCCATCTGGAACGCCTGTGCGCTGACGGCGGGCCGCTGACGGCCAACTCCCGGCACGCGACAACCCAAAATCCGGAATGGTTTAACGTCAAGCGGCAGCAGCCGCGCCAGGCGCGCCGCGGCCTGCACAACGAGATCCTTGCGGCCTTCGTGGCAGCGCATGCGGACGTGCTGCGGAATACTGGTAATCGCACGTATCGCAACATGCCGAATCCCAGTAGAGCTCTACAGACTCATCTCCCGGCATGATGCCAGATTCTGGTACTGGTAGTGGCCGCTATTCAAGTGGTCTGTATTCGTCGGTCACATGCGACAGCGGGTTCGACCACCAGGTGACTCGGACTACTGGGTGTCTGCCAGCCAGAGGTCCGGGCCAAACACCTCGTACTGGATGTCCTTGGCTGGAACGCCCTTGGCAACAAGGGCGCTCCGCACGGACTGGAGGAACGGGAGCGGGCCGCAGAGGTAGTACTCGGCGTCGTCGGGGAGTTCCACGGCAGTGACGTCCATGAAACCCGAGAACTCGGACGCCGGGGCAGCCCCGGATGCCGTCGGCTCGAGGAACCAGACGGACAGGGAGCCGTCCGGAATCTGCGCGAGGTCCTCCGTGACCTGTGCCCGCAGCGGGAATGATGCCGGGCTGTCGTCGGCGTGCAGGAGCATCACCTGCCGCTGGGAACCGGACTTCACCAGGTGGGAGAGCATTCCGGCCATCGGCGTGATGCCAATTCCTGCACTTGCCAGGACCGCAGGCCTGTCCGTGTACTCGAGCACGACATCGCCGAACGGGACCGAGAGGACCACTTCGTCGCCCACCTGGACCTCGTTGTGGAGGAGGTTGGACATCTCGCCGTCCGGCGTCGGGAGCCCGTGAATCCTCTTGACGGCGAACTGACGGTGCTTGCCGTCGTCGGCCTTGGTGAGGCTGTATTGCCGGGGCTGGTGCACGCCGTCGTGCATGCGCATTTTGATGGTCACGTACTGCCCGGGCAATGACGGTTTGACCTCACGCTCGTCGGTGCGTTCAACAATGAACGTCACGACGTCGTCCGTCTCCTGGATCCGCTGGGCCACGCGCCACGTCCGCCAGATGGTCTCGGGTGTGAGGTGCACGGCGTTGTAGAGCCCGCGTTCCTTGTTGATGAGCATGTTGGCCATGAGCCAGTACACCTCGTCCCATGCCGCTGCGACTTCCGGGGTGACGGCGTCGCCAAGCACGTCAACAATGGCCCACATCAGGTGATCATGGACAACCTGGTACTGGTCCGGGCTCAGCCCCAGCGAAACGTGCTTGTGGGCAACCCGTGAGAGCAGGTGGTCCGGCAGCTGATCCGGCTTGTCCACCAGAAAGCCTGCGAATGCGGCGATGGACCCGGCGAGGGCCTGCTGCTGCCGCCCGTCCGCCTGGTTTCCGCGGTTGAAGAGGCCGTCGAGGAGGTCCGGGCGGGCTTCAAACATGTGTTCGTAGAACCGCTGCGCGATCTCCTGGATGTGCTCGCCCACCACGGGCAGCGTTGCCTTGATAATGGGGAAAGAGGTGTCGGAGAGCATGATGGATCCCTTCCGGTGTGACCGGTTATTTCCAAACGGTGTTAGGTGACTGAGCACTGCAAACCCAACAGTGCGCGCCCGTGGCCCTCCGGGTCAAGGAGCCGCGTTGACTCATCAAAGATGCCCGCGCGGCTGCTATCGAAGAATCATTTGACAGTGTCCGCGTAGCGGCGCGTCTGCCGGTCTGGCGGCCGCCGGTCCGGCAATGTCAGCCATGGAGCTGTCGATGAGCCAACGCAAGGCCGTTACCAAGGCGACCGGGACCAGGTACGCCCGGGTTGACCGGGCTGCGAAGAAACAGATTCTCGATGAGTTGTGTGACGGGCTGACTGGTAGTGACCGTTGACTGAGTAGTCGGTATTCTCCGGATTTTCTCATGAGTCTGTCGATGGGAGTGTCCGGCTTTGTCGCTGTCGGGATTGGCGAGGTGCGGGAGTTTTTATCGGCTATGGTCGCCGGGCGCGTATCCGCTCCAGGGTGATCCGGCTTCTGCTGCGATCCTGGTGGTGCTGGTGTGGTGGTAGCCGAGGGCCTGGGCGACTACCGGTGGCGGTGTCTGGAGGACGAGTTGTCGGATCGCTGCGGTTCTGCCGGGCTGGGCCGGGACCCCGATTTCCTGCAGCAGATCGCGGATGCTTCCCGGGTCCATGGCTTGCCCGGCCCGGCGCCCCGGGAAGAGCCATCGGGACGCCGGGTTGGCGGCCGTGGTCATGTTGTCCCTGTCTGTGAGGTATGCCCGCAGTAGCCCGGCCAGCGGCTCTGGAACCGGAGTCGGCGGTTC
>DIZT01000285.1:0-1872 GCA_002427975.1 Micrococcaceae bacterium UBA6021
CTGCGAGAGCGATTGCGTTGTCGGCCTCGTGCAAGAGATCGTTCTTAATAAATAGACGAATCAAACGTCTCCGTGGTGTTCGGTGCGCAGGGATCGTGTCGATAAGCCGGTGAAAGAGATCAATCTGACGCGACAAGTCCGTCAGGCGGGCGATGCCCCCATCATTAGTCGCGATTGCGATGGCCGTCTCCATCTCAATTCTTTCAGACGGATTCAACCCATCAATGAGGTTTTCTAGGAGAGCAAAAAGCTCATCTTGATCAGAAAACTTCCATTTGGCGATAACTTCCGCGATCACGTCATGGCGTGTACACCAACCGAAGATTCCCTTTCGGTTGTCGATCGTGTACTCGCTGACTATCCCGTCGAGGTGCCCCAACAATGCGTCCAGCCCCGTCCCGCTGATACCTTGAATCCGCATGATCAACTGCCGGTGGACGAATCCACCAAGAGATTGGATGGCGGCCACATAACGGTAGACATCCTTCGCCTCATCGCCAAGTTCGGCATATTCTTGGAGCAGAATATTATCAAGGTTATCGTTCGCGAAAATGTTCTTCAGGCAGACGAACATGTCGGCACTGCATTTTTCCCGAAGGCGTTTGATTTGGTCAAGTCTGCCGAGCACCAGAAATTGCTGTTCTACCAAGGCTCTGATTCGAGGCCGGGTTTCCACCAAGTGTACGAGGGCTTCGATATCGCTCCTCTCCAAAAGTGAGAGGCTGACAAAGGTCCCACGAGAGAAGAACCCATTCGACTTGGGAGAAACTTTCCACTTTGCGGATTCGACTGTCGCTATCACCCGAAGATGGGGGCGGTCCAGTGCGGAAAGTTTGTCCACTAGCCTGTTTAAGGATCGTAGATGTCTGGAACAATCATCGACGAGTAGGAACGCCTCTCTGCCAGCCCTGCGGAGCCTTGTCTCAACAGCTAGCCATGAGTTGACGTCAAGGGGGTGATCGCTGAGGTGTTCCCATGCCAAAATATCTTGCCTAGATTTGTCGAGCATGAAAGACCGGGCCAACGTGGTTTTTCCAACGCCACGTGCACCGCTGACGACTAAAAAGAAGCCCCGGACTCCTCTCTGCGCTTCCTGAAGTCGAGTCTGGGCCACTCGTGTGATCGTATTACCTTGACTAATGTCAGCATATGTTGCCGGAGTTCCATTGAAAAGGCGGATGGGATCGGGCAGCAATTGAGAGGCATGGGCCACGTCCTGCGTTGTGAGCACAAGGTCTGGGGTCAAAATGTCATTCGTGGACGTAGAAGTCGAATATGCAGCTCCTTGTGAGGTTTTTCCTTCCCCGACCAGGGCAAGCAAGAGGTCTTCGAGATCGCCTGGAATAACATCCACGCCTAGTCGGGTGAAGAGTCCTGCTCGATCCTCGTCATAGGTGTGGACCATGAGGAATACCCTGCTCTGAACACCCTCATTACGTAGTCCGACGACTTTTTTTACTAGCTCTTTCAAATGTCGATCGTTTAACGACTGCCCGATCACGATAGTATCCGCGGTGAACATGTCCGCTGTCAGGGCGTTGAATAGGGTCTGGCGATACTTGTCAAAATCGTCGTAGTCGCTCTCCGTAATTAGCATCCGGCTCTGGTGTCCATTAGCGGAGTCCTGGGTTACGCATCCGTGAATCTTATAAAGTGGAGTCGTGGTGGTCCTTGGTTTTGATACATCGAAATTTGACCGGTAGACATCGAGATCTCGACTTGCCGCCCGGTATGAATCTTCAATTAAAGTATCGAAGTTTGTTGAGTAGAGAGACAGCCAATTGAAGCTTGGCAACGTTAGGAGGCCCGCAGTGGGCTTTAGATTTTCCAGAGATCCGCGCACAACGGCGACCAGATCTGCTCGGCCGCGTA
>DIZT01000285.1:1968-3054 GCA_002427975.1 Micrococcaceae bacterium UBA6021
AGATCTGCTCGGCCGCGTTTGTTCTCGAAGATCTGAGCAATTTCAGCGAGATCGTCGCCGGGTGCCCTGCCGAGCCGATTAGCCAATGTGTTGGCCAGCACTGCCCCGCTGGGTGCCCCTGAAGACATTGAAGCTCCAGCACCGAACAGAAGAGTCGTTCGCGATGGCTGGATTGCCGCGGCGAGTTCTTGGACTTTCACGTAATCCCCCAAATTTGATGTGCCCGTTGCGGAAGCTACGTAAAAGGTACGCTGCGCTAGAAACGTAGCAGGGCCAGCATAGCCGGTCTTCCAATTACGTCTCAGCGTATTAGATAGGAGCGGATCTCGGGCTTTCCCATGACAGCCTCTACCGTCTGCAGGTGCTCAACTTGGCATCGTGGTGTCTCGCAACCTTGTCGTCTCACAACCCATGGGTTGTGAGACGCCAGGGGTGTTGCAGTTGGGGCACGCCACCGGGCACTTAATCGGGCGAGGTATACAGGCATGTAAGTCGGCGTCGGAGGAGAAGAAGGCCGCAATGGCGGTCATCCTGAGGGCCAAACAGGAGAAGCAGAAAGCCGAGGCACGGGCACTGAAGGCGGGCAGGCGAGAAGCATCGCTGGCCGCAGGGTCGTGAAGGGTCCGGACACAGGGAGAGACCGGCCGGCCGCATCGGGCTGACCAGTCTCCCGGGACTGATTAGAGCGGCTGGATGTTTTCAGCCTGGGGGCCCTTGGGGCCCTGGGTGATGTCGAACTGGACCTTCTGGTTCTCGTCCAGGGACTTGTAACCGCTGGAGGCGATTGCCGAATAGTGTGCGAACACGTCAGCGCTTCCGTCGTCGGGGGCGATGAAACCAAAGCCCTTTTCGGAGTTGAACCACTTCACGGTACCTGTTGCCATGCTTGATATTTCCTTCACGGGCCGCCGGTCGGTTCCGCTTCTCGGAATACCGTCCCTGCCGCTCACACGATGAGCCTATGTGTCGATGGTTGCAGGGGCAACAAATTGCGTCGCAGGCGTATGCAGACGGGGGCCGACGCCGCCGAGGACAGTGCCCTGCGGCGCCTGCCCTGGTGGGTCGCATCGTTGCGTTCCTTGCTCT
>DIZT01000285.1:3199-4213 GCA_002427975.1 Micrococcaceae bacterium UBA6021
AGGTTTGAAAGACCCCGGGCAGGTGGTGGAACGACCACTGCCGGCGCGGGGAAGCGGAACCATGGCATTGCGGGGTGGGGATCCACCGACTCAGCCGTGGTCCGTCCGATCACATCATTGCTTTTCCGCGCCGGACCCTGTCCCCGCGGACCAGGAGTCAAAGGAGACCCCGCCGTGCCACCAACGTTTTCCCCCACCCTGGCGCCGTCCGGCGACGCCGTCAGCCCGGCTGGCCAGGCCCCGGCCGCCCCGGACGCTGACGACGAGCCGTGCACCGGCATTTTGCGCGCCAGCCAATGCCCCTACTGCTGGGGCCCTGAGACGGACTAGCAGCCGCCGCGGCCGGGTCAGCCGGCACAACGCCTAGAATCTACGAGAGCCATGCGTGGTGCCGGCATTTGGCGTGCCCGCAGCAGTGCCATGGCACCTCTCTCCACACCTCTCCACACCAATATAAAGGACGGTCTTTGACCTTGTACGCACATCGCTTGGCCACGAGACGCGGACGGGCCGCCCTCGGCGCGCTGCTGACCGTCATGGCTCTTTTCCTCGGCCTGGCAACAGCCTCCGCCGCGGTCCCCGGAAACCAGCCCGCACTGCCCGCCAGTGCCCCCGCAGATGTGAAGGGCAAGACCTTCACCATCGGCACCGACACCACCTTCGCCCCGTTCGAGTTCCGCAACGGTTCCGGCGATTTGGTGGGCATCGACATGGACCTGCTGCAGGCCATCGCCAAGAACCAGGGCTTCACCGTCAACGTGAAGTCCCTTGGCTTCGATGCGGCCCTGCAGGCACTGCAGTCCAACCAGGTTGACGGTGTCATTGCCGGCATGTCCATCACGGACAAGCGCAAGCTGATCTTCGACTTCAGCGACCCATACTTCGATTCCGGCATCCAAATGGCCGTGGCAAAGTCCAACAACACCGTCAAGTCCTACGCCGACCTGGCCGGCAAGTCGGTGGCCGTCAAGCGCGGCAGCGAGGGCGAGACCTTCGCCAACTCCATCAAGGACC
>DIZT01000009.1:0-147 GCA_002427975.1 Micrococcaceae bacterium UBA6021
GCGGACACGGCGTGCCGGAGACGGAAGGTTCCGCCCTCGACGTCGGCGGTCAACAAAAGGGTCGGGGCACCTGGGTTCCGGGTCATCCCACCAGCATTCCACAGCGGCGCGCGGGCCTATCCTCCGGACGCTCTCTCACGTTTGGTG
>DIZT01000009.1:310-16142 GCA_002427975.1 Micrococcaceae bacterium UBA6021
AGGCCGGGGCCTTAGCCCCTTCCGCCTGGCGCTCCTCCACCAGGGTGGACACGGCCGCGAACAGCGGGTGGTCCGGAGCCAGCCCCGTGATCCTGGCGGTAGCATCGGCCGGTGACGACGATGCCAGGATCTGCGCGAGTTCGATCGCCTCGGCGTCGGCCGGGTCGTTGAAACGCAGGGCCGCGGCGATGGCACCCAACAGGGCCTCGGGCACAATCCCCCGCTCGGCCAGTTCAGCCGCCGGGCCGATAAACCGTTCGTGCCGGCTGAGCTTGCGCATCGGGGCGCGGCCCACCCGGTTCACGGTGTCCGGCAGGTACGGGTTGGAGAACCGGACCAGGATCTTCTGGACGTAGGCTTCCTGATCGTCGTTGCTGAAGCCGTGTTTGGCGACCAGCAGTTGTTTGGTCTCCTCCAGGACCGCGCGGACATCCTCCGCCACGTCCTGGTCGGCCATGGCCTCGGAGATTTTTTCCAGACCGGCCTCAAAACCGAAGTACGCGGCGGAAGCGTGCCCCGTGTTCACGGTGAAGAGCTTCCGCTCAATGTACGGCGAGAGCTCGTCCACGAAGGTTACGCCAGGAATCACCGGGGCCGCGCCGGCAAAAGGCGTCCGGTCGATGACCCACTCGTAGAAGGTCTCCACCGTGACATCCAGGCCCTGCCCCCGCTCCTGGTTGGGCACGATCCGGTCCACCGCGGTGTTCGCAAACACCGCCGCGGCGTCCAGAGCGCCGGCGGCGTCGTCCCAGAGCCCGGCCACTTCGGCCCGGAGAATGTCCGTGGCGTTGATGGCGTTCTCGCAGGCCATAACCTGCAGCGGCGCCAGCCCGGCAGGCCGCGCCGCGATGCCCTTGGTAATGGCAGGCGCCACGAACTTCAGGATGTGCGGCCCCACGGCGGTGGTGACGATGTCCGCCGTCGCGATCTCCGCAACAAGGGCAGCCTCCTGCGTGCCCGAATTCAGCGCGCGGAAGTTGTCCACCGTCCGGACGGTGGGGTTCTCCCCCACCTCGTGGACGTTGTAGCTGCCCGCTGCCGCCAGCTGGTCGATGAGCGCGCCCGCGACATCCGCGAACACCACCTCATAGCCGGCCTGGTGCAGCAGCAGTCCAACAAACCCGCGGCCGATGTTCCCGGCTCCGAAATGCACTGCCTTCACTACGCGTTCACCTTTCCGAACAGGGCCAGGACTTCCTCAACCGACGTGGCTTCTTCCAACTGGGCAACCTGGGCCTTGTTGGTGAAGACCTTCGCGATGGAGGAGAGGATGTGGAGGTGTTCGTTGTTGATTCCGGCCACGCCCACCACGAACTTGACCTGCTTGCCGTTCCAGTCGATGCCGTCCGGGTAGCGGATCACGGTAACCGCGGACTTTATGATGTGGTCCTTGGCCGCGTTGGTTCCGTGCGGGATCGCCAGGAAGCTGCCCATGTAGGTGGACACGGATTCCTCGCGTTCGTGCATGGCCGCGATGTAGTCCTGGTCCACGGCGCCGCGTTCCAGCAGGAGCCGGCCGGCTTCGTCGATCGCGGCGTCGCGGGTGGTGGCGGTGCCGGCCAGGATGACGCTGCCGGCCACCAGGATGTCGGAAGGCCCGACGGCGGCTGGTTCCGCGCCGCTGTCAGCGGCGGAAGCCGCGTCAACCGGGGCACTGGCAACGTGGGCGCCGTGGCCGGCGGGAGCACCGGCGTCGGGAGCACCTTCGGTGTTCTGCTCCCTGACCAGCTCCACAATCTCGTCGTACCGCGGGCTGTTCATGAAGTTGTCCACGGAGAAGTGGGCGGCGCTGGAGGTGGCAGGTTTGGCGCGTTCGGTCAGGTCCTGGTGGGTGATCACGACGTCGTACGTGTCACTGAGGTTGGCGATCGCCGCATTGGTGACCTTGACCTCCGGGAACCCGGCAGCCTTGATCTTGTTCCGCAGCACCGAGGCGCCCATTGCGCTGGAGCCCATGCCGGCGTCGCACGCGAACACGATGTTCCTGATGGGGCCGGCCAGGACAGCCGTTCCCACGCCGCCACCCCCGCCTGCACCAGCGCCGGTCAGCATTGAGGAGACGGAGCTCTTTTTGCCCTTCATCTCCTCCATCTTGGACGTGGCGTCGTTCAGGTCCACCTCGTCGCTGTGCTTGGTGGTCTTCAGGATCACGGAGGCCACCAGGAAGGAGACCGAGGTGGCGAGCACTACCGAGAGGATCACCCCGACGTAGCTGTCACGGGAGGTCTGGGCGAGCACCGCGATGATTGAGCCAGGTGCCGCCGGTGCGACCAGGCCGGAGTTGGTCAAGGCCAGGGTTGCAATCCCTGTCATACCGCCGGCGATTGAGGCGAGGATCAGCAGCGGGCGCATCAGGACGTAGGGGAAGTAGATTTCGTGGATGCCGCCGAGGAAGTGGATGATCGCGGCGCCCGGTGCCGAAGCCTTGGCTATGCCCTTCCCGAAGAACATGTAGGCCAGCAGGATGCCCAGGCCGGGGCCGGGGTTGGCCTCGAGCAGGAACAGGATGGACTTGCCCTGTGCCAGTGACTGCTGGATGCCCAGCGGTGTCAGCACGCCGTGGTTGATGGCGTTGTTGAGGAACAGCACCTTGGCGGGCTCGATGAAAATACTGGTGAGGGGAAGCAGGCCGTTGTTGACCAGGAACTGGACCACGTTGCCGGCGCCGGTACTGAAGGCCTGGACCAGCGGGGAGATGCCGTAGAAGCCCAGCATCGCGAGCAGCCCACCCCAGATGCCGGCGGAGAAGTTGTTGACCAGCATCTCGAAGCCCGGGCGGATTTTTCCCTCCCACAGGGTGTCGATCTTCTTTATGGTCCAGCCGCCGAGGGGGCCCATGATCATGGCGCCGATGAACATCGGAATGCCGGCGCCCACAATGACGCCCATGGTGCCGATGGCGCCCACTACGCCGCCGCGGACGTCGTAGACCATCCGGCCGCCGGTGTAGGCAATCAGGAGCGGCAGCAGATAGGTGATCATGGGGCCGACGAGGCCCCCGTTGGGTGCGCCCGCGGCGTTGGTGCCGAAGCCGCCGAGCTGCGGGACCGGGATCCAGCCCTTCTCAATGAAGAGGGCCGTGATGAGCCCCCACGCGATGAACGCGCCAATGTTGGGCATGATCATTCCGGACAGGAACGTCCCGAACTTCTGGACGCCGACCCGCAGGCTGGTGCGGGGTTTTGCAACTGTCTGCGTTGCCATGTGATTTCCTAACCGTCATTCCTGCTGCTGTGCAGGATGGGTCCGATATTTACGACGACGTGCTGGTGGAGATTCGGTGAAGCCATTCGAGGAACAGTTTGAGTTCCGAGCTTGAGAGCTGGTCTGAGTGCGATGCCTGAAGCGCGGCATTCAAGGCAATCGCTGCCACCACCACCGAGGACTTTCCGGAGTCTTCCGGGGGGGCCCCTTCGGCTTGCGCCACAGACACCGCGAAGATCATGGCGTCCCGGGTCATGGTGGACAGTTCAAGGTTCCGCTCGGCGGCGGATTCCGCAATCAGCATCAAGGTCACACCCACGTTGGCGGCCAGGATGGACCTGGCTGCTTCGCGCGGCTGGACGTTCAGCTGGCCCGCTGCCGCTGCCTTGTTCAGCATCTCCTCCATCAGGGCCTCGGCATCAGCAACGATGGCGGGGCGGCTTTCCGGGCGAATATTGCCGAACATCACCAGGTACAGTTCCGGCTGTTTGAGCCCGAACTCCACGTGGTTATCCCACATCCGCCGGATGTCCTCCAGCGGATTTCCGGACGGGGCGAAGTCCCTTTCGCCAGCAACGTACTCCTCAAAACCTGCGGCGACGACGGCGTCGAAAAGACCTTCCTTGTCACCGAAGTGGTGGTACAGCGTGGGCGCCGTGACCCCCGCCAACTGCGTGATCTGGCGGGTGGACACGGATGCTCCCGCGGAATTTGCCAGCAACTCGGCCGCTGCACGCAACAGGCGCATTTTGGGGGGAAACTGGCCATCCAAACTCATAGCCGCTACCCTATCACCTATAGCATTGCTATATGAACTGAATCACATACAATTTTTTCAGGCACGTTTCCGCCCTCGCACATAGTTGTCGCGGCGGCCCCGGCATGGCGCCGGGATAAACCTAGGCGGGCCTGGCTACCGGCAGAGAACGAGGACCTTCAGTGCAGACCTTCCCAGGAGTAGGCGTCAGCCCCGGCCGCATCATCGGAACCGTCCGGCAGATGCCCAAACCGATCAGCGAACCCCCCGCAGGCGAGCAGTTGGCTGGCGATACCTCCGCCGAAGAGGCCACCGCGGGGCTCAAGGCAGCAGCGGCCGCCGTCCATGACGAGCTCAAAACCCGCGCGGAAACGGCCAGCGGCGACGGCAAGGCGGTGCTGGAGGCCACGGCGCTGATGGCCAAGGACACCATGCTCCTGAAGAACGCCGCCAAGCTGATAGGCCGCGGCACGTCAGCGCAACGCGCCATCTGGGAGGCAGGCGCCTCGGTCTCCGAAATGCTCCACAACCTCGGCGGCTACATGGCCGAACGCGCCACCGACGTCCTGGACGTCCGTGCCCGGATCGTCGCTGAGCTGCGGGGCGTCCCCGCCCCGGGCATCCCCTCCGCCAGCACCCCGTTCATCCTCGTGGCCGAAGACCTGGCCCCGGCGGACACCGCCACACTGGACCCCGAAAAGGTGCTGGCCCTGGTTACTGCCGGCGGCGGACCGCAGTCCCACACCGCGATCATTGCCCGCTCCCTGGGCCTGCCCGCCGTCGTTGCAGCAGCCGGCGTGGACGAGCTGGCCGACGGCACCGAGGTATACGTCGACGGTGCCGCAGGATCCATCACCACGGACCCGGATGACTCCCAGCGTGCCGCCGCCGAAGCCTGGGCCACCAACGCGTCCCTGCTGGCCGTGTTTGACGGCAAGGGCGCGACGGCGGACGGCCACCTGGTGCCGCTGCTCGCCAATGTGGGCGGCGGCAAGGACGCCGTGGCAGCTGCCGGCCTCAACGCGCAGGGCGTGGGGCTGTTCCGCACGGAGTTCTGCTTCCTGGAACGCGATACTGAACCCACCGTGGAAGAGCAGGCCGCCGCGTACAAGAGCGTGTTCGACGCCTTCCCCGGCAAGAAAGTTGTCCTGCGCACCCTGGATGCGGGGGCGGACAAGCCCCTGCCGTTCCTGACAGACGCCACCGAACCCAACCCGGCCCTCGGCGTCCGCGGCTACCGCACCGACTTCACCAGCCCGGGCGTTCTGGACCGCCAGCTGCAGGCAATCGCCCTGGCCGAGAAGGACTCGGAGGCTGACGTCTGGGTCATGGCCCCGATGATTTCCACCGCGGAGGAAGCAGCCCATTTCGCCTCGATGTGCACCGCTGCCGGGATCACCAACCCTGGCGTGATGGTGGAGGTGCCGTCCGCGGCGCTCACCGCCGAATCGATCCTGCGCGAGGTGGGCTTCGCAAGCCTGGGCACCAACGACCTCACCCAGTACGCCATGGCGGCCGACCGCCAGCTGGGCCCCCTGGCCAACCTGAACACCCCGTGGCAGCCGGCCGTGCTGCGCCTGGTGGGATTGACCGTGGAGGGTTCCCGCGCGGAAGGCAATAACAAACCCGTGGGCGTCTGCGGTGAGGCGGCAGCTGACCCGGCCCTCGCCGTCGTACTTACCGGGCTGGGCGTGAACACACTGTCCATGACTGCACGGTCTCTGGCCGCGGTGGCTGCGGTGCTGAAGACCGTCACGCTGGCCGAGGCGCAGCAGCTGGCCAAGCTGGCACTGTCCGCACCCAGCGCCACCGAGGCCCGGGCCTGGGTACGGGAAAAACTGCCCGTCCTCGAACAACTCGGCCTCTGACCACCCGCCCTCAACCACCGCTTACGAAGCACCACCAGGAGGAATCATGCCCGAACGCATCGCCACCATCGCCAGCCGCTCCGGCCTGCACGCGCGCCCCGCCGCGCTTTTTGCGGAAGCAGCCGGAGAGGTGGGAGTGGATGTCACCATTGCCATGCAGGGCGACCCGGAGGACGACGCACTGGACGCTGCGAGCATCCTGTCGCTGATGACCCTGGGCGCCGCCAAGGGCGATGTTGTGGTGCTCCGTGCCGAAGGTGACGGCGCCGACGCGGCACTGGATTCGCTGGTCAAGCTCCTGGAAACGGATCTCGACGCCGAATAAGGCACTCCGAATAGGCACGACGCCGGAGCGCGCCTCACGCGGTGCGCTCCAGGCCGCGCGGGCTGGCCGGGCTAGGCTGTTGGCATGGCACTGATTGCTCCCAGGATGACTGCCGGCCTGCCGGCCGAGGACGCAGGGAAACTGCAGCGGGCGCTGGAAGGCGGCCACGACATCACCGTTTTTGTGGACGGCACCGTCCACCGCCTGACGCCCCAGGCGAGGGACGCCGTCGTGGATCTCCTCAGCCGGTTCGGCCGCGGCGAAGCAGTGACCGTCAGCAGTGTGGAGGAGATGCTCACGACGTCCCGGGCCGCCGAGCTTGCCGGGATTTCGCACACGTACCTGCGCAACATGACCGATCGCGGTGAGATCCCGGTGGAATACCGCGGCACGCACCGCCGGATCAGGCTGGCGGCCATCATGGCCTGGCTGGACCAGCAAAAGAAGCTTGATCAGCAAAAGAAGCCAGCGCAGGCCTAGGCCCGGGGAAGCTAGTCCGAAAAGGCTAGATCCGGGGGCGCGCCGCCCAGCGCCGCATTTTCAGGGCCGCATGGAGTTCCAGGCGGGGCATGCCCTTGAGGGGATCCACGCCCAGGAGCTGCCGGATCCGGCCCAGGCGGTTGTAAATGCTGCTGCGGTGGAGGTGGAGTTTGGTGGCCACGTCCTGGATTGAGCCGTCGTTGTCGTAGATGAGCTCAAGTACCGGGAGGAGCTCACCATTGCGGTCATGGTCCTCCAGCATCCGCACGTAGACAGACCCGGAGTCAGCCCAGGCGCCGGCTCCCCCGCCGGCCGATGCCAGCAGCTGGTAAACCCCAGTGGCCCGGCAGTCCACCAGTTCGCCCAACTGGGGGTCCACCGCCGCCGCCTGCGCGGCCTGCCGGGACTGCCGGTACGCCTCAGCGAGTTCGCGGGGCCTGGCAAAGCCCTCGCTGATGCCCAGGATGATGCGGTGCACCGGCCGGCCCGAGCGTTTGGCCAGCTCCAGCTGGTAATGAACCAGCACCTGGGCATGGTTGGCCCGGCCCACGGATTCCCGGAACAGCACCACCGAATGGGTTTCCGTGCCGGCACTGAACAGTGCCACGTCCACGCCCACGGTGGCCTGCAACGCGGCTGACCGGTGGATCAGCGTGGAGGCGATGGGGTCCGGGCCGCCGGCCCAGCCGTCGGAGTCGAGCACTGTGACCATCTGCCACGGTCCCCTGCCCTGGATTTCCTTCCAACCCGCCACGGCCGCCACAGCGTTGGCTTCGCCGGAACAGGCGGCCAGGAACTCGCGTTCGCGGCCCCGCCTGAACTCGGACTCGGCGGTGTTGGAGTCCAGCAGCAGTCCGGAAAGCATCTCGATCTCGGAGGTCACGTCCGGCAACTGGGAGAGGATCGCCGTCGGATTTTCCTCCGCCGACTCCTGCTGCACCCACAGGTAGCCGACCCGGAAGCCCCGCACCATCAGGGGAACACACACGCGGCCGAGCATTCCCAGCTCCGTATTGGCAGGGATAACCACCGGGCGCACTGCGGTGGCAATGCCATGGGAAAGCTGCCAGGCGCTGACATCGGCCGGGACCCTCTTGCTCAGAAGGAAGTTCACCCGGACCCTGTCGGCATGGGATTGGTTGGAACTGTAGGCGAGCAGCAGTCCGTCCAGGTCCTCCAGTGAAAGCCCCCGCCCAAGCTTCTGCGCCACCTGCTCCACAAGCTGTTCCACATCCGGCTGCATGGGGTAACACTACTGCTTCCCGAGCCGCCCCGACGAACGAACGGCAGGCGACACCTGACGCTTTCACGCTGAACATTTGTCGATCCATGTAATCCAAAATGCCCGGAATGACGCGGAACCCACGCGCCCGCGGTCCAGGTTTCCTGTTGGCTGCATCACAACCGGATTTATTCTGGAATCACAACCTTCCCCGCAATGCAAGGGCCTCCCCGGCCTGAGAATATGGAGCCAAAAATGATCATCGGTGTCCCGAAAGAGATCAAGAACAACGAATTCCGCGTCGCCATCACGGCCGCCGGCGTTAACGAGTTCCGCACCCACGGCCACGCGGTCCTGGTGGAGCGCGGCGCAGGCTTGGGCTCAGGGATCACGGACGAGGAATACGCCGTCGCCGGCGCCGAAATCGTTGCCGAGGCCGATGACGTCTGGGCCCGCGCGGACATGGTCATGAAGGTCAAGGAACCCATCAAGGCCGAGTACCACCGCTTCCGCAAGGACCTGATCCTCTTCACCTACCTGCACCTCGCCGCCGAAGCGGAGCTCACGCAGGAACTCATCAACTCCGGCGTCACCGCCATCGCGTACGAGACCGTGCAGGAAGGCCGCACCCTGCCCCTGTTGGCACCGATGTCCGAGGTTGCCGGCCGCCTGTCCGTGCAGGTGGGCGCCACCTCCCTGATGGCCCCCGCCGGCGGCAAGGGCGTCCTCCTGGGCGGCGTCCCCGGCGTCCGCCCGGCCAAGGTGGTTGTCCTCGGCGCCGGCGTCGCAGGCACCAATGCCGCCGCCATGGCCCTGGGCCTGGGCGCCGACGTGACCATCCTGGACATCAACATCAACCGCCTCCGTGAACTCGACGCCCAGTACCAGGGCCGCCTGAAGACCGTGGCCTCAAACAAATACGAGATCGAAAAGTCAGTGGTGGATGCGGACCTGGTGATCGGTTCCGTCCTGATCCCCGGCGCCAAGGCACCCAAGTTGGTCAGCAACGAACTCGTGGCCCGTATGAAGCCCGGCTCCGTACTCGTGGACATCGCCGTGGACCAGGGTGGCTGCTTCGAGGACACCCACCCCACCACGCACCAGGAGCCCACGTACAAGGTGCACGACACCATCTTCTACTGCGTGGCCAACATGCCCGGCGCCGTACCCAACACGTCCACCTACGCCCTGACCAACGTCACCCTGCGCTACGCCGTGGCCCTCGCCAACCTGGGCGTCAAGGCCGCCTTCGACCGCGACCCGGCCCTCGCCGCCGGCCTCAACATCGCCGCCGGCAAGGTGACCCACCGCTCGGTCTCCGAGGCACACAACCTGCCCCTGGTCGCGGACTGGCACGAGCTGGTTTCCGCGTAACCACCCCATCGGTTGCTCCATAAGCGCCGTTTTGAAGCCCCAGAACGGCGCTGGGCCCACGCCGGCAGGGTTCCCTGGCCGAGCTTGCGAGGTGAGGGTGCCGGTGGGGAGCAACCGATTCAGAATAGGCGAGAACGACGACGGGTCCCCGGCTTCCGAGCGAAACCGGGGACCCGTCGTCGTACTTCAGCCGTTATGCAAGGGCTGAGCGTCAGCCGCCGATCGCGCGGAGGGCGTTAACCTGGCCGTGGCCACTGAAGTTGTTGTAGCCCGCACCGCCTGAGCACACCTGCGGCGCACCACCGTCCACCGCCGGGAAGAAGTCGTAAATACTCACGTCCGCCGGGCATGGTGTCGCATCCGCCGTGCCGGTGATCCGGGCCGCGACAGCGCCCGGGTTGCTCACACCGGAGCTGACCACCAGGGCCGCGATACCGGCGACGTGGGGCGAGGCCATTGAGGTGCCCTGGAGGTAGCAATACGTGGCACCGGCATCAACAACGGGCCGCGCGCAATTACCGATGAGTGCCGAGGGATACGCGGACAACACGCGCCCGTTAGGGGCGGCTGCCGTCAACTGCAGGACCGAATCTCCGCCGGGAGCCATCACATCCGCACTGCCCGCACCGTAGCTTGAGTAGAAGGACTTGAAGCCCTTGTTGCCGCTGGCAGTCACGCCAATCACTCCGGGCACCTCCGTAGGAACCACCGCGCACGCGTTGGTGATATCGCGCGTGACAGGAGTGGTGTCATCGGGGCTGGTGGCATCCTGGGTGGGGTGGGCCAGGTCGTCGGCCTGGTTGCCCTCGGCTGCCACTACTGTGGTGCCGTTCTGCTGAGCGAACTTGATGGCCCTGCGCTCGGCCTCCCAGATCGCCCGCTGGCCGGGGTCATTTTTGCAGTTGAAGAGCCAGGGATCGGCGAAATAGCTGTTGTTGGTGACCTGGATACCGTTCGATCCTGCCCACATGAAGGCGCAGACCACTGCCTCGGGGAAGAAGAAACCGTCATCGTTGCCGGCCTTGATTCCGGCGATCTTCACGTTGGGGGCAACACCCACCATGCCGATGCCGTTCTTGGCTGCGGCGATGGTGCCCGCAGTGTGGGTCCCGTGGCCGTTGTTATCCATCCACGCCGCCGGGTCCTGGTCCGGGACGCCGCCAACGCAGGAAACGCTCCTGGAGAAGTCAACATTCGGGGCAAGGTCCGGGTGCGTGTAGTCCAGGCCGGTATCGATGTCACCCACCACAACGGCGGAGCTTCCACCATTGATGGCGCGGGCTGCCGGAGCCTGGATCTGGTCCATGTCCCACTGGAGCGCGGCCAGGTTGTCATTGCCGGGCGCGGGAGTGCCGGGCTCAATAGCCGCCACGGCTGCACCGGAGTTGTCGTCTTCGACAGCTACGGCGAAGCCCGCGGTGGAAGCGGCCCCCTGAACAGAAGAGTCTGCGGCGCGCAGGGCCGCATCGAAGCCGCCGCGGTCTGACTTCACGATAGCCACACCAATCTGCGGATAGGCCTGCACCACGGTGCCCCCGGCGGCCTGCACTGCCGCGAGGGACGCGCCGGACACCCCATTGGCCTTGTAAAGGACCATGTACGTCTGGGTCCCGGCCTGCGTGGAGGCCTCCGTGCCGGTCTGGTTGAAGACCTGGGTTCCCGCCGATACCGCCGCAGGAGCCGCGGCGGCCGACAGGCCAACGGCCAGCGCCAAGGCCCCGATCGGCGCCACAAGCTTGGTGAATCCTTGCATGGTGTTGCTCCATTTCTGCCAGCCCGGGCAAACGCGCGATAGCAGGCCACCCCGGGCAAGAGTCGGTTGTCAACGATCCGCACGGCTGTTTGCCACGGATCCTTCCGGGTACACCAGCCCAACAAATGAGGTGTGGCCCGCAACAACAGACCCTAGTGACTCACTTCACAACATTTCAATGGTCGCCGGTTTCACAAGCCGGCGGAAGCAACAGCCCGGGCTGATTCAATGATCTCCAGCACCTGCACTGCGTCTGCCGGGTCCACGGGGAGGGGCAGGCCTGAGGAGGCGCCGCCGTCGTCGATCTTGGCTGCCAGCCCCCTGTAAAACTCCGGGTAGGCTCCGCGTTCGGTGGGCAGTGCATCCAGGTGGCCGTCACGGCCCAGTACGCCGGCCCATTCGGGCGCCTCGACGCCGTATTCCGCATCCAGGGGGCCACCGCCGGCAACGATGTACGGCTCCTGCGGGTCCACGCCCTGCTTGGTGAAGCCCCCGCTTGAGCCCAGCAGGCGGAAACGCGGCCCCTGCTGCGCACACAGCAGGTTCATGGTCAGGTGGCTGAGGACGCCGGACTCGTGCCGGAGGACCACGAAGGCGTCATCGTCCGCCTTCTCGTCGGGACGCCGGACGCGGAGTTCTGCGTGGATGACGGTGGCGGGCCCGAACAGCTGCAGGGCCTGGTCGATTAGATGCGTGCCGAGGTCAAACAGCACACCGCCGCCGGCAGCCGCCGTGGCGCTTGCTTTCCAGGCCTTGGAAATCTCCGGGGACCAGCGCTCAAAACTGGACTCGAAGCGGCTCACGTTCCCCAACGCATCCCCGGCCAGAAGCTTCCGGACGGTCAGGAAGTCCCCGTCCCAGCGCCGGTTGTGGAAGACGGTGAGCACGCGGCCCAGCCCTTCCGCCAGTGCGATCAGCTCCTGCCCCTCCGCACTGCTGATGGCGAAAGGCTTATCCACGACGACGTCGAGGCCAGCCTCCAGGGCGGCCTTCGCCAGCGGAAAGTGGGTGGCCGGCGGTGTCCCCAGCACCACGAGGTCAAGGTCACCGGCGAGCGCAAGGACAGCATCGCCGTCGGGCACTGTTTTGGTGCCCGGGTACCGCTGCGTCGCAGCAGCCTGCCGGCCGGCGTCGGACGTTGCGATGACATCCAGCGAGTAGCGGCGGTCCGCCGCGATCAGCGGCGCGTGAAAAACGCTGCCGGACAGGCCATAGCCGACGACGGCGGTCCGGATACGGCGGTCAGGTTCAGTCCAGGTCATAGGGAAAAGGTACCCGCACGCTCTCTCACTTCCTGTATGTTTCACGCGGACGCTCTCTCACTTCCCGAAAGCCGATGGACCGGAAGTGAGAGAGCGTTGCGGAAGAATCTGCAGAAACTGAGAGAGCGTCCCAGGGGCGGGGGTGCTACTTCTTGACCCAGCCCAGGGTGGTCCAGTCCGGGACCTGGGAGAGGCTCTGGAACAGGGACGGGCCGTAGTTGGCCAGGCCGGTGCGGACGAAGGAGATCTGCGGACCGTTCATCACAACACCCATGGAGAAGTACTTGGCCATGTGCTCCCTTTCAACCTCCATGGCTGCCTTGTTGCGCGCGGCGTTGTCCTCGATGGAGGCCAGGTCCGCGATCTTCTTGTCCAGATCAGCGTCGCCAAGGCCGTTCTGGTCGGTCTTGGAATCGTAGAACTGCTTCACCGCGTCGGTTGCATCAGCAGAAACGGTGTAACCCGAGACGCTGAGGTCGAAGTCGCGGCCGCCGATGACCTTGCCGAAGTCGGCCGAGGCGCGCTGGTCGATTCCGACGTCCATACCGCCGGCCTGCAGCTGCTTCTGGAGGGTCTGGGTGAAGGCCAGGGTGGTGGGGTCGTCACCGAAGTTGCTGACCTTGAAGGCTGCAGGCTTGCCGTCCTTCTCCATGATTCCGGCGGCGTTGGGGGCATAACCGGCGTCGGTCAGTACCTTCTTGGCCGCGTCCGGGCCGGTCTCCTTGACGGGGTAGTTGTCCTGGTAGTACTCGGAGAAGGGCAGGAGCATCATTGAACCGGAGCTGGGCTCCTCCCAGTTCAGTCCGTTGAACCGGACTTTGCGCAGGGCGTCACGGTCAACGGCGGCAAAGATCGCCTTGCGGACGGCCACGTCGGTGATCTTCTTGGCGTTGATGTTCATGCCACCGGCAAACAGGCGCTGGCCGCGGCGGACCTCGGAGTCCTTGGTGCCGTCGAGCTGCTTGTACAGGGCGATGGTGTTGGCCGACATGCCGTCGATTTCACCGTTCTTGAAGGCTGCAACCTGGGCGCTCGTCTCCAGCTGGCGGAAGACCACGCTTTCCAGGACAGGCTTGGTGCCCCACCACTTGTCGTTGGGTACCAGGCTGACCGTCTTCGCGGCAGCATCGTACTGGTTCAGCTTGAAGGGACCGGCCATCCACTCGGGGTGAAGGTTGCCGGTGAAACCTTCATTGAAGATCTGGGGGGTGTTCACGGCCGGGTGGATCAGGCCGAAGAAGAGTGAGTCAACGGGGTAGACCGGCTGGGAGGTCTTGACGATGACCTCCTTGTCGCTGCTGCCGGCTTCAACCGATTCAACGAACTGGTAGGCCCCGGAGCTCACGATGTCGTAGGCAGGATCTGAGCCCTTAAGGATGTTCCAGGTGTTCTGGAAGGCCTTCACGTCAATGGGCGTGCCATCGTTGTAGGTGGCCTTGGGATTGACCTCGATGGTGATGGTCTGCTTGCCGTCCACCACTTTGCTGTCAACAGACTCGCAGAAATCCTTGTTCGCCGTGACCTTGCCTACGAAGTCGACCTTCCAGCAGCCGCCAATGCCTCCACCCGTGACCGCGACTGGATTTATCGGGGCCATCAATGCGGAGTTATCCGAGCTGTTGCCGTTGTTGGAGAACCCGTTGAAGTCCGGCCCAATGCTGCCGAGCGGCAGGGTGACCTTGCCGCCCTGCTGGAGATCGGCTGCAGGCTTTTCGTTAATGCTGATGAGCTTGGAGAGGTCGCTGCCTGCCCCCTGACCCTTAGCGGTTTCCGGTCCGGTGGGCGAGCCTCCACCGCCGCAGGCCGTCAGCGTGAGGGCCGCGGCAATGGCCGCGGCTCCGCCGATCTTGGTCAGATTCCTCATGGTTTTCCCTTCATAGGTGCGGGTGGTGCTTGTGATGAGTGTATGAAACCTAGGGTGCATCGTGGTCCATCACGTCGTGGACAACCACCATGTCGGGCTCCAGCTCCCCGTCCGGGAAGAAGCAGGCGAACTGTTGGTCCGGTGTCAATACCGGGCCAGCCTCCAGTGCCTGTACCGCCGCGGATGGCCGAACTCTTTCCAGCGGCGGCTCAAGCGTGAGGCACTGTTCCTGCTTGGCAGCGGGCAGGGCCGCAAAAACGGGGCAGCGGGTGGCGAAGTTGCAGCCCTTGGGAGCGTCCAGCGGCGAGGGCAGGTCGCCCTTCAGGATGATCCGCTCCCGTGTGCGCTCGAACTGCGGGTCCGGAACGGGGATGGCGGACAGCAGGGCCCGGGTGTAGGGGTGGCGCGGGTTGTCAAAGACCCGGTCCACCTCGCCGATCTCCACGATCTTCCCCAGGTACATAACAGCCACCCGGTTGGAAATGTGGCGGACCACGGAGAGATCGTGCGCCACCATGAGGTAGCTGAGGCCCAGTTCGGCGCGGAGCTTGTCCAGCAGGTTGATCACCCCTGCCTGGACGGAGACGTCCAACGCGGAGACCGGTTCGTCCAGGACCACAAGCTTGGGGTTCACCGCCAGGGCCCGGGCGATGCCGACGCGCTGCCGCTGGCCGCCGGAGAACTGGTTGGGGAACCGGTTGACGTGGTCCGGCTGCAGCCCCACGAGCTTCATCAGTTCCATGATGCGCTTCTTGACGGCCCGCTTATCCATGCCCGCGTTCTGGAGCGGTTCTGCCAACACCTCGAAGACCGTGAACCGCGGGTCCAGCGCCCCGGTGGGATCCTGGAAGACCATCTGCATTTCCTTGCGCATGGCGCCTTTGGTCCTGGCGTCGGCGGCCTGCTTGTTGCTGATCCCGCTGATGATCACCTCGCCGTCCTGGTCCTTGTGGAACTCCATGATTTCCAGCAGGGTGGTTGTTTTGCCCGAACCGGACTCCCCCACGATGGAGAAGCACTCGCCTTCGCGGATGTCGAAGCTCAGGCCGTCCACGGCCTTCACGGTGCCGATCCGCCGCTTGAGCAGGGCGCCCTTGGTCAGCGGGAAGTGCTTACGGACGTCCTTGAGTTCCAGCACTGTTGAGCGTTCCGCGCGCGGGATCAGGTCAAAGCGCGAGACCGGGACCGGCGGGGCGGAAAAAATCTCGTGGACATCCACGTCCGTGCCGAGCGAGCCGGATTTGATGCAGGCCGCCTGGTGGAAGCCGCTGCCCGGAACCGGGTTCAAGCCAGGCTCGCCGTCCAGGCAGGCGTCGGTCACGAGCGGGCACCGCGGCGCGAAGGAGCAGCCGGTAGGGGCGTGGAGCAGGTTCGGCGGAATGCCGTCGATGGGGACCAGCGAGGACTTCTCCGCGATGTCCACGCGGGGCACCGCCCCGAGCAGGCCCATCGTGTAGGGCATCCGGGGGTTGTAGTAAATGTCATCCACGCTGCCGGTTTCCACCGGCTTTCCGGCGTACATCACCATGATGTCGTCGGCGATGCCCGCTACCACGCCCAAATCGTGGGTGATCATTACGACGGCGGCGCCCGTTTCCTCCTGCGCGGTGTGCAGGACCTCAAGCACCTGGGCCTGGATGGTGACGTCCAGGGCCGTCGTCGGCTCATCCGCAATCAGTACCCGCGGGTTATTGGCGATGGCGATGGCGATCATCACGCGCTG
>DIZT01000009.1:16267-47092 GCA_002427975.1 Micrococcaceae bacterium UBA6021
CGATCATCACGCGCTGGCGCATTCCGCCGGAGAACTCGTGCGGGAAGGCCCTGAGCCTGTTCCTGGGGCTGGGAATGCCCACCATCGCTAGGAGTTCGACGGCGCGGGCGTCCTTTGCTGCTTTGCTCATGCCGGGGTTGTGGATGGTGAGGGCCTCGGTGATCTGCGCGCCCACCGTGTACACCGGGGTGAGGGAGGACAGCGGGTCCTGGAACACCATGGCGATGTCGTTGCCGCGATAGGCGCACATGGCTTTGTCGCTGAGGCCCAGCAGTTCCTTGCCATTGAGCCTGACAGAGCCGGAGATCTCGGCAGTGGCGGGGAGCAGGCCCATGATGGCCAGCGATGTTACCGACTTGCCGGACCCGGACTCCCCCACGATTCCCAGGGTTTTGCCGGGCATCAGGTCGAAGTCGACGCCGCGGACAGCATGCACGGCTCCGTTTTCGGAGTTGAAGCTGACGAGCAGGTCCCGAACTGACAGGACAGCGTCCGACGGCGAGTGGAGACCTGCGATGTGGAGCCGCTCGGCCGCTGCGGGGGCCGGGTCAGCCGGCTCGAGGAAGGTGCTCATATGCTCTTCTTCTCTGCGGTGTTCTTTCTTGCTCGGCCAACCGAGCTGGAGCTCGGGTCAAAGGCATCCCGCAGGCCATCGTTCATCATTGCCAAGGACCCCGTGAGCAGGAACATCACGGTGAGCGGGACCCAGAACATCCACGGGAAGGTCTGGACCTGGGACGTGGCGCCGCCAATCAGGACGCCCAGGCTCACATCCGGGACCTTGATGCCGATGCCGATGAAGGAAAAGGCCACCTCCGCCAGGATCGCCCCGGTGACGCCGCGGGTGATGTCCAGGACCAGCAGCGACCCGATGTTGGGCACCAGGTGCCGCCAGACGATCCTGCGCGGCGGGACGCCCATGTACTGGGCCGCCTTGACGAAGTCCCGCTGCATCAGCGACATGGACAGGGAGCGGATCAGCCTGGCCGTGCCCATCCAGCTGAAAACCAGGAGCACGATGATAAGGAGGAGCCAGCTGGGGAGATTCTTCTTCAGGCCCTCCCCTCCGCCGCTCGTGGCCACAGCCACCACCAGCAGGGCAGGCATCATGATGAGCGCCTCCAGGACGAAGAGCATCACCTTGTCCACTCTTCCGCCGAAGTAGGCCATGGTGCAGCCGTAGACCGCGGCAACGAGGACTGATACCAGGCCCACGATCAGGCCGATCAGGATGGAGATCCTGGTGCCTTCGACGGTCATGGCGTAGAGATCGATGCCGGCCTGGGAGGTGCCCAGGAAGTGCTCACCGGAAGGCGGCATGCCGATGTTGAAGGGGTCGATGGTTTCCTTGTCCCAAGGTGTGAAAAACCCGCCGACGAAGGAGAAAACCGTCAGGGCCAGGAAGATCGCCAGCCCTGCGACGGCAGTTTTATTCCGCATGAAGCGGCGGAAGATGATGGTGGACTTGGCGATCACCACATCAGCGCTTTCGAGGTGCGCTTCCTGCGCCACTACTGCCGGATCAACGGCGTTGAGGTTGGTCATGGCTATTGCACCCTCACTCTCGGGTCGACAAGCGTGGTGGCGAAGTCGGCGAGGATGGCGCCCAGGGCGAAGATGACGGAACCGTATGCCAAGGTAGCCGTGGCGGCATTGACGTCCTGCAGCGAGATGGCGTCAATGCTCCAGGAGCCCACCCCGGGCCAGGCGAAAATCTTCTCGGCGAAGAAGCCGCCGGCGAAGATGGCAGGGATGGTGAACGCGATGCTTTGGGCCACCGGAATGAACGACACCCGGAGGGCGTGCCGGGAGATGGCCTGGTTGCGGGTCAGTCCCTTGGCGCGGGCCGTGCGGACAAAGTCCGCGTTGACGTTGTCCAGCAGGTACTGGCGCTGCGCGATCTGGTACGAGCCCCAGCCGACGAGGGTGATGGCGATGGTGGGGACCGCATAGTGGGCCACCATGTCCACAAACTGCGCCCACCCCGGTTGCATGCCGGGCGTGGAGACGCCGGTGACGAAGAAGATGCGCTCACCGACGGTCTCGTTGATGTTGATGGCACCGAGCTGCACGAGGAAGTAGGCAATGGGGGCGGGCACAATGTACGCGAGGTAGCTGTAGGAGGTGATCACCCGGTCCTGGAACCTGTACTGCCGGGCCGCCGAGTACACCCCGAGTGCGACGCCGATCACCAGGGTCAGGATGATGGCTGCGAGGAAGAGCCGGGTGGAGATCCAGACGCGGTCGCCGAATTCAGCGTTGACGTAGGCGCCGTTGGGGCTGCGTCCCCAGTCCCAGCGGGTCACGATCCCGGTCAGCCACCCAACGTACCGCTCCCACGGGCTGAGGTCCGGATCCAGACCTTTCAGGCGCATGGAGTTGGCCACCTGTTCAGGGGTGGGACGGGGAATCCGCTCCTGTTCCAGGAGCGCAGGTTTGAGGGAACTCACCGCCAGGAAGTAGCCGGCAGACGTGGTCAGGAAAATCATGAAAACGTAAGTGATGCCGCGCTTGGCGAGGTACCTGATCATGTGGCAGCTACAACAGGTTCGTTGCCGCCGGGGCTATGGACGAACACTCCAAGGGATCACCCTGGGCTGGCAACGGATTTCCTGCCTTCACTGCATCCACGTTCCAGATCCTTCCGATTTCCCGGCCAGCAACGGGTCTCGCCGCAACCGGGTCTCCACCAGCGTGTAGCCGGTCTCCGCGACCAGGGCAGGACACGTCCGGGTGGACTATGCTGCGGGTCACATTCCAGAGGAAAGTACCACAGAGTAGCGTCCGAAATGCGGGCACCTGAGCGGAATCTGCGCGCCCCGTATCAGATCGTTATGAATAATTCAGTGGAATTGATTTGACTGGACGGTTCCGCGGATTTTGGCGTATGCTACCGCCCGCTGACCACCCGTGTGACCAGTTCCCGCCAGGACTCGGTCAGCCTCTCCGGCGCCACGCCCTGAACGCGGACGGCGTGCAGAAGCCGGTCCGGATCAAGGGTGGCGCTCAGTGACATGGCCATCAGAAACGGGTCCGCGTCCATCCCTGCCTCCCGCAGCAGGAACTCAATATGGCGTTGCCACAGCAGGGCCGCGGGCACCTCATACCGGCCGTGCGCAGTACTCTCCGCGGCACGCACCAGGTCCCCGTGCACCATGACATACGCGATCCGCGCCGCACCAAAGGCGATCAGCCGTTCCAGGCCCGGAGCCCCCGGACCCAAGGGCGGCGGACCGAACATAAAACGGGCCTGGAACGCGGCCTCCGAATCGCTCAGCAACGTCATCATGAGTCCCGCGCGGCTGCCGAAGCGGCGGAATGCCGTGCCCTTACCCACGCCTGCGCGCTCGGCCAGCCTGTCCATGGTGAGGGCGTCCGCCCCGCATTCGGCGATCAGTTCCCGCGCCGCGCCCAGCAACCGCTCACGGTTCCGCGCGGCGTCACTGCGCTCAGCGGGCGGGCCGGAGAGGGATCCAGGCAGCAGTGGGATAAAGCTCACAGTCCACATCCTAGTCCCGGGAATATTAATCGGACTGCGGTCCGTTTAGTCCATGAAGGCAACAAAGCCTCCACCGTACATCGGCTAGCGGCCAGGCCGCAGCCCGACCCCAGGAGCCATTATGTCCAAGAGCACAGTCCTTACCCTTGTCGGCAGCCTCCGCGCCGAATCCACCAACCAAAAGCTGGCCGAAGCAATCCAGCTGAACGCCCCCGAGCAGGTTGACGTGGTCATCCACGAGAGCCTGGGCAACATCCCGTTCTACAACGAGGACATTGACATCGAGGGCCAGGTTCCCGCCGCCGCTGCCGCCCTGCGCGCCGCCGCCAATGAAGCCGACGCCCTTCTCCTGGTGACCCCGGAGCACAACGGGACCGTGCCCGCATCCCTGAAGAACGCCATCGACTGGCTGTCCCGCCCCTACGGTGCCGGCGCCCTCACCGGCAAGCCCACCGCCGTCGTCGGCACCGCCTTTGGCCAGTTCGGCGGCGTGTGGGCCCAGGATGAGGCCCGCAAGGCTGTTGGCATTGCCGGGGCCCGGGTGCTCGAGGACGTCAAGCTGGCCGTGCCCGGTTCCATGGTCCGCTTCGCCGCGCTGCACCCGAAGGACGACGCCGAGGTAGTGGAGCAGATCAAGGGCGTCTTCGACGCACTCGCCGCCGCCCGGCTGGCCGCGTAAGGCCGCCTCAGGCAGCATCGCGCCAGCGCAACCTGAATGCCCCGGGCACCGAAAGGTGTCCGGGGCATTTGTTATCGCACCGTGAGCGGGGCGGCATGCAGGCCCGCGCGCGTGACCAAGTCTTGTTCGAACCGGTACCGCGCGGGCATTTTCACGGTTGCAGAGCCGCCGTACCGTTAATGCAGGGAAAGCACGTGACGGGAATACGGTGCGAACATGGCAGGCAGGCGGAGCGCCGGAAAACTGATGGCGACGGCGGCGGCACTGACGCTTCCGCTGTGGCTGGGATGCTGCACTCCGGGCTCCGATCCGTCCCTCGGCCGCAGCATCCCGGCCGGCGCAACCACGATTGAACGCGCCGATCCCACCCAGGCGCCCCTGTTTCCGGTTCCCCAGCCGCAAGAACCACCGTCAGCCGCAGCACCTGTTGCCTCAAGCCCGTCTACTGCCGCGTTCCCCCGGCCTCCAGGCTCAGCGTCCGGCGCGAATTCCGGAGGCGCGGGAACATCGGGACCCGGCCCGGGCGCAGCATCGACGTCCGGGGCTGCCGCTGCGCCGGGCAGCGGTGGGGTACCCGGCACGAATCAGGCCGCCGGGACAAGCCCGTCACCCGGCCCTGAGCCTTCGGCGCCGCCGCCCGAGCCGCCCACCGGCCAGGCCTCCGGAACCCAGACGGTAACGGCCTACTACGTGCTGCTCGACGACGGCGGCGCCGGAGGGGTGCGCTTTGGCTGCAATGACAGCCTGGCCGGGGTCCGCCGGTCCGCGCCCGGATCCACGGAGCCCCTGGCCGCCGCCATACGCGCACTGCTGGACGGGTCAGCAACGCCGGCACCCGGGCTGTACAACGCCCTGTCCGGCTCTACCATCACATTCCTGTCCGGCACCTTCGACGGCAACACCGTAACCGTCTACCTGTCCGGCTCGATCCGCCCCGGCGGTGTGTGCGATATCCCCCGTATCGAGGCCCAGCTTACGCAGACAGCCATTGCCTCTGTTGGCGCCATCCGTGCTGAGGTGTACATCAACAGCGTGGGGCTGACCGCGGCCTTGAGCCTCAAGTAACGCCCCCTGCGGCGCCGCAAGCCGCTTTGCGCGCCGCCGTCGCGTGTTTGATCAACAAATGTTGCCTGATCGGCAACTGTCGGCTGTATCCTGAGGATGTGACCCACGAAACACTTGCCGCCGGCGCAACGCAACTGCCGGCCGAAGCCATTGATGCAATCGAACGCGCGGCCACGTCCGCCCACCGCTCCACGCATCCCCACGAGGTGCTGTTTTCGGAGCGCGCAGCGAACATCAAACAGTCGGCGGTCCGGGACGTTTTTGACGTTTCGATGCGCCCGGGGCTGGTGTCCCTTGCCGGGGGCAGCCCCTACCTGCAGTCCCTGCCGCTCGACCGGCTGGCCGCCACAGCCGCCGGCATCATCGCCGACGAGGGGCTCACGGCCCTGCAGTACGGCGGTGGCCAAGGCACGGAGGAACTTCGCACCCAGATCTGCGAGGTCATGGCGGCAGAAGGAATTCCGGACGCCGACCCAAAGAACGTGGTGATCACCGCCGGCTCACAGTCGGCCCAGGATGTGGCCACCAAGGTCTTCTGCAACCCGGGGGACGTGGTGCTGGTCGAGAACCCCACCTATGTGGGCGCCCTCAATACGTTTGAGGCCTACCAGGTGGAGGTAGCCACCGTGGAAATGGACGACGACGGCCTGGTGCCTGAGCTGTTGGAGGCAAGGATCGCTGCACTCCAGACGGCAGGAAAGAACATCAAGTTCCTGTACACGATCCCCAATTTCAACAACCCCTCCGGGATCACCCTCGCGCAGGAACGGCGCCAGCGCGTGGTGGATATATGCCGGAACGCGAATATTCTGGTGTTGGAAGATAACCCCTATGGTCTCCTGCGGTTCGACGGCGTGCCGCTGGAACCGCTGCGCGCGGCAAACCCCTCCGATGTCATCTACATGGGGTCCTTCTCCAAGATTTTTGCACCCGGCCTGCGCATCGGCTGGGCACTGGTCCCCGAGCACCTCCAGCGCCGCTACTACCTGGCGTCCGAATCCGTCACGCTGTGTCCGCCGACCCTGAACCAGATGCTGGTGTCCGCCTACCTCCGGGACTATGACTGGAAGGGCCAGATCGAGACCTACCGCGGGCTCTACGCCGAGCGGTGCGCGGCCATGCTCACCGCCCTGGCCGAACACATGCCCGCAGGGACCAGCTGGACCACCCCGGAGGGCGGCTTCTTCGTCTGGGTCACCTTGCCGGAAGGCGTGGACACCTACCCCCTGCTGCAGAAGGCGATTGACGCCGGCGTCGTCTTTATCCCGGGGGCTGCCTTCACCCCGTCAGATGCGCCGTCCAACAAGCTGCGGCTGGCCTTCAGCGCGGTGCCGCCCGACGCCATCCAGGAAGGTGTCCGCCGTTTGGCTCCGGTACTGCGCGAAGCGCTTGCCGCGCTGTAGCCTTGGCCAGACTGAGTGTGGCCAAAATACATACTGAACAAGGAGTGCAAAGCATGAGCGGAATTATTGTTGTGGGGGTTGACGGCAGCGGAACTGCCAAGAAGGCCGCCGAATCGGCCCGGGATCTCGCCGCCGCCGTGGGTGCCTCGCTCCACGTCGTCTCAGCCTTCGACAGCGACCGCACCGAGATCTTCGGTTCGGGCAGCGACCAGTGGATCGTTTCCGACGCCGACGGCGCAGAGAATATTGCCAAGACCGTTGCCGAGGCCTTGGCCGGTTCCATCAAGGTGACCTACTCGGCCGCCCGCGGCAAGCCGGCCGACGCACTCATCAAGGAAGCCGAGCGCCTTGACGCCACGATGATCGTGGTGGGCAACCGGCGGATGCGCGGCATTGGCCGGGTGCTGGGCAGCGTAGCCAACAGCGTGGCCCACAACGCCCCCTGCGACGTCTACATCGCCAATACGTACGACGCCGACTAACTGACAACCGGGCACCATGCATGCGCCAACCGGCGCCGTGCATGGTGTCCGTTCTCACCCCTTTACGGCCGGTTTCAGCACCCGGCAGGCGATAAAATGAAAGTGCCCTCAACGGAGCGGACAACCACTCTCCACTCCAGCCAAAGGGGCTCCCTTGATTACTCTTCAGCGCCGTCAACTTGTTGGCCACGACATCCTCCTGGCCCGCCACGGCAACCACATCTGCTCCATGCGTTTGGACCGCGGCAACGGCCGCGTCATTGCCCTGCTGGATGACGGGTCCGTGGACAGCGCACCCAACCTCATCGCGCCGGGCCTGCGCCTGCCGGAGACCTTGGCCAGCGTCCTGCGTGGCGACCGGAAATTCTTCGCGGCCCTCTTAGGCGTTGCCGTAATCCTCGGCGGCCTGGTGTTCGCAACATCCGCTGCCGTGACCGGCGCCATGGGCGGGAATCCCGAGATGGTGCAGATGCTGACGGCTTACTCCGCCTACTGACCCGTACGCTTACTGCTGGATCAGCCAGACTCGCAGGAGCCACCAGAGTCCCGCCATCACCAGCCCGCCGAACACCGAACCGGCCACCACCTGCGCCAGGGTGTGGGCGCGGAGCACCACCCGCGACCAGCCGACGGCGGGAATCAGCAGCACCAGCGGCAGCCACGCCGGCCCCAGCATCAGGACAGAAATAACTGCCGCCGACGACACAGCAGCCGCGTGGCCGCTCATCTTCCAGAAAGGGCTCACGGCAGCCAGCACAATGATGCCGCCGATGATGGCCAGCACCATCACGGTCACGCTCTGCGGCGCACCGGCGGCTTTGAGCACCACCAGGCCGGCGCCGACAGATCCCAGCGCCATGAGCAGCACAGGCGCACGCTGCTGGCGGTTGCTGACGTGGTGGTCCGTGACCTTGCCCAACCTCACGAGCCCCAGGAGCACGAACAGCGGCAGCACGCACACAAACAGCGCAGCCAGGGCCCCATACCCGATGGTGCCAGGGAAGCCAGGCTCAATGACAGGGCTGATGAGCAGCTGCAGCGTCACCACCACCGGGGGCTGGAACACCTCGGTCAGCCACTTGGCTGCCCGGTTCCTGACCACGACGGCGGTGTTGTTCACAGTTCGGATGTCCTGGTCCCGGCGTCCCTGGTACCAACGCCCCTAATCCAGGAGGAGCGCCGGCTCCTCCAGGATCGCGGCGACGTCGGCCATAAAGCGGGCAGACAGGTCCCCGTCAACCACCCGGTGGTCAAACGAGCCACCGAGGGTGGTGATCCAGCGCGGAATGACTTCGCCGTCCAGGACCCAGGGCTTCTGCTTGATGGTTCCGAAAGCCACAATTGCCACTTCGCCCGGGTTGATGATCGGCGTTCCGGTGTCGATCCCCAGGGCGCCGATGTTCGTGATGGTGAGCGTTCCGCCCTGCATTTCGGCGGGCTGTGTCTTCCCCGCCCGGGCTGTGGTGGCCAGGTTGTTCAGGGCCAGCGCCAATTCCTTGAGTGACAGGTCCTGCGCGTCCTTGATGTTGGGAACCATCAGCCCGCGCGGGGTGGCCGCAGCGATGCCCAGGTTCAAGTAGTGCTTGACGTGGATCTCGGCGGCGTCGGTCCCGTCCACGTTGTCCACCCAGGTGGCGTTGACGCTGGGGTTCCGGGCGGCAGCCCAGATGACGGCCTTGGCCAGGATCAGCAGCGGGGAAACCTTGATTCCCTCAAAGTCGCGCGACGCCTTCAGCCGCTTGACGAACTCCATGGTGCGGCTGGCATCAACATCAACAAAGATGCTCACGTGCGGTGCCGCGAACGCTGATTCCACCATGGCCTTGGCCGTCGCCTTGCGGACACCCTTGACCGGAATTCGTTCAATCCGCTGGTCCTGCGGCTTGCCTGCCTTGCCCCAGAACCCTTCGGCCTGATCCAGCTCTGCATCGCGCTGGGCCTGGTAGCTGACCAGGTCCTCGCGCGTGACTTCGCCGCGGGACCCGGTGGCCACCACGTCCGCGAGGTCGATCCCCAGGTCCCGCGCGATCTTGCGCACGGGAGGCTTGGCCAGGACGCGGTTCACAAGGCCTGTGAGGGTTCCGCCCAGGGTGGGCCTGTTATCGAGGGCTCCGGTGGTTGGGCCTGGGCCCACGACCGCCGGGTTCCCTGGCCGAGCTTGCGGGGTTAGGGAGCGGTTGGGGAGCGGAACCTCCGGAACGCCGGCGGCAGGTGCCGTCTTCCGGGGACGGCGCTTGACGGCGTCTGCCTTAGGACCCGATCCCACCAGCGGACCGCCGGTCAGGGCACTCTCCGAGGTGCCGGCGTCGTCCGCGGGAAGCTTGCCGTACAACGGCTGGACCGGAGTTGCCGGTGCCGGGACATCGGCGGGCGTCGGGTCACCGGTGACTGCGTCAGAGACGCTGATGATGGCGGTGCCGACGTCGATGGTCACGCCTACCGGGACCAGCAGCTCGGTGACGGTCCCGGCGAAGGGGGACGGCAGCTCAACGAGCGATTTGGCCGTCTCAATCTCGCACAGGACGTCGTTGACGGCAACGGTGTCCCCCGGCTTGACCTTCCAGGAGACGATTTCCGCCTCGGTGAGGCCTTCGCCCACGTCGGGCAGGTTGAACTTGTTCAGAGTCATGGTGTCCTCTTTCGCGGCAAGCGTGAGCGGGAAGCGTGAGCGGGTGCCTGCGCCTAGTAGGCCAGGACCCGGTCCAGCGCCTCGAGGATGCGGTCGATGTCGGGAAGGTAGTCTTCCTCGACCTTGGCCACCGGGTACGGCATGTGGAAGCCGCCCACACGGATCACGGGAGCTTCCAGTGAAAGGAAGGCCCGTTCGCTGATCCGGGCCGCGATCTCGCCGCCGATGCCGCCGAACGTCGGTGCCTCGTGGGCTACCACCAGCCGGCCGGTCTTCTTGGCGGACGCCGTGACAGTGTCGAAGTCGATCGGCGAAATGGAGCGCAGGTCAATGACTTCGATGCTGTGGCCGTCCTCGGCGGCGGCCTCCGCTGCGGCAAGGGCAACGGGCACGAGCGGTCCGTAGGCCACAACTGTGGCGTCCGTTCCCTCCCGGAGCACATGTGCCTTGAACGGGTCGGCGGACGCGCCCGGCGAAACGGTGTCAACCTCGCCCTTGAGCCAATAGCGGCGCTTGGGTTCGAAGACGATCACGGGGTCCTGGCACTCGACAGCCTGCTGGATCATCCAGTAGGCGTCGTGCGCATTGGACGGCGTAATGATGCGCAGGCCGGCTGTGTGCGCGAACAGCGCCTCCGGTGATTCCGAGTGGTGCTCGATCGAGCCGATGCCGCCGCCGTACGGGATGCGGACCACCACGGGAACGGTGAGGTTGCCGTTGCTGCGGGCGTGCATCTTGGCCAGCTGGGTGGTGATCTGGTTGAAGCCGGGAAAAACAAACCCGTCGAACTGGATCTCGCAGACGGGCAGGTAGCCGCGCAGCGCCAGGCCGATTGCCGTGCCGATGATGCCGGACTCCGCGAGCGGAGTGTCCACGACACGGTCGGCGCCGAACTCCGCGAGGAGGCCGTCGGTGACACGGTAGACGCCGCCCAGGGCCCCGATGTCTTCGCCCATAAGCAGCGTGCGGGCGTTGCTGTCCAAGGTGGCGCGCAGGCCCTCGTTAATGGCCTTGGCAATGGTCATGGTGGTCATCAGCGGGCCAGTCCTGTCGCTGCTTCATCGGGTTCCGCGCCAGCTGGTTGCGTGCTGCCCGGTTCCGCGTCGTTGGCGAACCCTGAGCTGTACTCTTCGAACCAGGCGAGTTCCTCGGCAACCAGCGGGTGGGCCTCCACATACGTGTTGGCGAAGGCGGTTCGGATGTCCGGGGTCTCCAGGTCGTGGGTGGTCTTGCGGACGTAAGCGGCGAGGTCGTCGCCGTCGGCCTTGACCTTTTCGAAGAAGGCATCATCCGCAAGCCCTTGGGCGCGGAGGTACTTTTCGAGGCGGTCCAGCGGATCCTTGGCCCGCCACAGGGCTTCCTCGGCGGATTCCCGATACTTGGTGGGGTCGTCCGCCGTGGTGTGCGCACCGACGCGGTAAGTGAACGCCTCGATCAGCACCGGTCCCTTGCCCTCGCGGGCGTGTTCGAGCGCCCACTCGGTCACGGCATGAACGGCGATCACATCGTTGCCGTCCACCCGGATACCCGGGAAGCCGTACCCCTTGGCACGGTTGGACAGCGGAATGCGGGTCTGCACCGAGCTGGGAACGGAGATGGCCCAGTGGTTGTTCTGGCAGAAGAACACCACCGGCGCATTGTAAGAGGAAGCGAAAACCATGGATTCGTGGACGTCGCCCTCGGAACTGGCACCGTCACCGAAGTAGACCACCACAGCGGCGTTCGGTTCGGCGGGCCGGTCCGTGGCTCCGTCCGCGGCGGCGGCAGCAAGCTTCTGGTCCCGCTGGATTCCCATCGCGTAGCCGACGGCGTGCGGCGTCTGGGCAGCGAGGACCAGTGTGTAGAGGTGGAAATTGGTGTCCTTCGGGTTCCAGCCGCCGTTCGAGACGCCGCGGAACTGGCGCAGGAGCTCCGAGAGGTCCACATTGCGGGTCAGCGCCACGCCATGCTCGCGGTAGGTGGGGAAAATGTAGTCCTGCGGCTGGCTGGCCCGCCCGGATCCGATCTGCGCGGCCTCCTGGCCGGTCAGCGGGACCCACAGCGCAAGCTGGCCTTGGCGCTGGAGTGCCGTTGCTTCGACATCAAAACGGCGGATCTTGGCCATGTCAGCGTAGAAGCCGCGCAGCTTCGCCGGGTCCAGCCGATCCGCGTATGCCGAAAAGACCGGGTCCGTGCCCAGGGTCCCGTCGGGCGTCAGCAACTGCACCATAGGCTCGGCAGGGCCGCCCACTTGGGCCTCTGCCTCAGCTTCGAGCTGGTCGTCTGCCGCTGTTTCGTCGAACTCGGTGGAGGGCAGATGTGTGGCGCCCATACCGTCTCCTTGCTTGCCGCATGCGGATGCATTGCAATGTCGCTGGGATATATGCCGCCGAAGGAATGCATTCCCTTATTGGCATATATATTGGCTTACTGATCCTTACTTTATCTTCAGTAGGTGCCGCTCCTGGTGCATGTTAAGCACTAGGAACGCCGTGGCGGCTTTGTATAGTTCGCACAGAGCTTGAGGAACCGGCTGTTGGCCTCCGGCTCCCCGATGCTGACCCGCACTCCTTCACCGCTGAATGCGCGCACCGACAGCGCCTGCGTGCCCGCCAGCTCGGCAAATTCCGTGCTGTTTTCGCCCAGGTCCAGCCAAACGAAATTGCCCTGCGCCTCGGGCACAAACCAGCCAAGTTCACGCAGCCCGGAGGTTACACGGGCACGCTCGTCCACGATACTTTGTACCCTTTCTACAACCAGAGGGTAATTCTGCAGCGAGACAACGGCGGCCTGTTCAGCGATCTGTGACACGGCGAAAGGTGTGGCCGCCACACGCAGGTGCTGGGTCAGGTCGGGATTCGAAACGCTGTACCCCACCCGGAGGCCGGCCAGGCCGTGCGCTTTGGAGAACGTCCGGAGCGCCACGACATTCGGGTACTTGCGGTACATCGCGATGCCGTCCACGGCGTTTTCGGCCCTGACGAACTCCTGGTACGCCTCATCAATGACCACCACCACGTCGGGCGGGACCGCTTGGATGAACCGCTCCGTCTCGGCCGTGGTTAGGATCGGGCCAGTGGGGTTGTTCGGGGTGCAGAGCAGGATGACCCTGGTGCGGACGGTGACGGCTGCAGCCATGGCATCCAGGTCATGGCGTCCGTCTGGAGTCACCGGGATGCGGACGCCTTCCGCCCCCACCAGGCCCACGCTGATGGGGTAGGCCTCGAAGGAACGCCACGCATAGATCACTTCGTCCGGCTTGCCGTCGTCGTTCTGCCCGGCGAACGTGGACAGCACCTGGTTAAGGGCGCCGAGGCTTCCTGCGCCGGTGACGATGTCTTCTGCCGGGACTGCCAGGAATTCGGCCAGCGCGGCACGGAGCTTGCTGCTGAGCGGGTCAGGGTAGCGGTTGAAGTCTGTCTGGCTGGCAATGGCCTCGAGCACTGCCGGGATGGGCGGCAGTGGGTTCTCGTTGGAGGAAAGTTTGTAGCTGGCCAACCCATCCACAGCGACGGGAGGCTTGCCTGCGGCGTAGCGCGGAAGCCGGCCCACCACGGGGCGCGGCCGCATTTGGCCAGGCAGGATCTCTGATGAAGTCATGCGAACTAGCCTACTTCGCCTGAACGGCGCGGGGCGGGTGGGCGCCCAAGCGGGGCTCAGGGGCAGTGTGACAGCATGGGCGTATGCGCTCTTTTATTGTTCGGGTCCTCATCAACGGGCTGGCCCTCTGGATTGCCAGCTGGATATTGCCGGGTCTTGATATCACTACTTCCGCCACTACCGAGGCCGTGGCCAAAACCGGTGTAACCCAGGGCACGGATACCATCGGCATCATCCTCGCCTATCTGTTTATCGGCGTGATCTTCGGCGTGGTGAACGCCTTCGTCCGCCCCCTGGTCAGCTTCCTCTCCTTGCCCATCACCATCCTCACGCTGGGCCTCTTCACCATCGTCATCAACGCCGCCATGCTGTACCTGACGTCGTGGATCAGCAATTACACGCCGGTGCATTTCACCATCGACTCGTTCTTCTGGACAGCGGTTCTCGCGGCGATCATCATCACGCTCATTTCGCTGGTTGCAGGCCGGATTCCAGGCGGACGCCGGCGCTAACCGGCGGATCACCGCGCCCGGTCAATCTCAGACGGCCGTGGAGGCGGCTGTGGTATGGGCCTCGGTACCGGCCCGGGCTGCGGCCCGGGAGCCTTCGGACGGGACAGCGCGAAACGGGTGGCCGTCGCTGTCCCGCCAGTTCCCAGCACGCCGGCAAGAACCGCGGTTGAAGCCATGAGGGAGGGATCGTCGCTTGCAGCGACGAGCCGCGCGCCTTCCGTGTAGTTGCTGAGCCGATGACCGGGGCCAATACCGAATTCCTCGCCTGCCGGAGTGGTCACTGGATTTTTGAGGGTCACAGTAACCCGGTTTCTGGCGTCTGGGTTCGGTGTGCCGTCAGTTCCGGGCACCCAATCCTGTCGGTGCTCCAGATGGAGGGCGGTGACATCGGCATCCGGAACAATGCCACCTACGGGGGACCCTGCAGTGAGCACATATTTCATGTCGTACTCCTTGAGGAACAGTTCGTCGGCGGCGAGGTTCATGGCGTGGATTCCACCTTGGCTGTAACCCACAGCCACTACGGGCGCACCCCTTTCAGCGCCAGCATCCTGCAGGGCCCGCAGCACCCCCGCGTTGATTTCTGCCGAGTTGTGGCCCAGCCCTTCTACGATGCCGGCTTCATCGAAGGGATTCACTCCGCCAATTTCGCCTCCCGTCTGCGTTCCGGGAATTACCACTACGTAAGCCTTCTGTCCCCCGTTGTCCACCTCGATGACTTCCACATAGCCCTCACCCCGCTCACCGATGATCCGCGCCCGCTCAAGGAGCGCGGCCAGAGAACCATCAAATTCAATGGGCATGGTCTCCTTCCTGTCCACCGTGACCGGACGTGGCTGCAGGATACGGGCGGAACGCCCCGCCGCGCCATTGAGCAAAGAAACGGCCGAGACGACGTGCCTGCCCGCCGCCAAGTCTGCCCCGAGCGCCACGACAAAGCGCTCCGGCGAGACCGCCAGCAACGCAAGCGTGGCCAAGGGACCGGTGACGAGTTCCGCGACTTCCCTGTTGGGAACAAAGCCCAACCCCAGATCTCCCGCCTGCCGGCGAAGAGTTTCGGAGCTGGTCAGGCCACCGCCTATTCCGCGCGAGAAACTCGCCCATGCCTCCGCCGCCTCGTAGTCCCGTTTGCTGGCCCTGACCTGGCTGCTGATTCCCTGCAGCTCCGCGCGGACAGCCTGGACACTCCATTGGGCCTCGCCGACGGACTGCAGTGCGCCTGTCCCCGAGGGTCGCGAATCGTTCTGGTATGGACCCAGGTCTTTCCAGATTTGGTGCACTTCGACTTCCACCGAAGTCAGCTCGTCCGCAAGGTCGTCGAGCTTCTCGGCGCCGCCCATGAGTTCCTCAAGCTGGAAAGTGATACCCCCAATACCGCCCCTGATCTCCAGGCCCCCGTCCACGGCAGGCCCCGTCAGCTGGATGGGTCCGCCGCTGCCCGACGGCGTTACCTCGGCCATCAGTACCGCCCCATCGGGTTGCCGGCCGAAGCTCCCACCGCCTGTGCGTGGCGTCTCACCGAAGCCAGTGCGTCCTCGAGCCGTACCCGCGCCCTTCCAAGCGCCACCTCCTGGAGGGCTACCGAATTCCGGTATGCCCGCCCCGCGGGTGACTGCCAGTCCAGGAGCTGGATCTCGAGAAAGGCGCCGAGGACCTTTTCCACCCTCCCCAAGCACAGGTCAACCCGGGCCGCCAACTGCTGAACCTCATAACCGCGGGACATGCATGCGGCCATGTCGGCTGCCGTCACGTCACTGCCCATGCCGGTTCCCCCTCCGGGTGTACCTAGGAATGTCTGATCTCCGAGCCTCGACTCTCATATCCACGACGCTACGGAAAGCCGCCCACACGGCGGAAGCACCGCCGTCGGCTATGTGGACAAGTCACTCCAGCTGGCCGCTTAAGCGGCGGTGAAGAGTTCATGAAAGAATCAGCACATGCCTGAAACTGCCGCCACAGCTGATACCCGCACGCCCTCCGGACGCCTGGCCCTTGCCGCGTCACCGGAGCCGATCGCCCTGGGCCCGCTGGACGGCCGCTACCAGTCCGCCGTCGCACCCCTCGTTGACTACCTGTCCGAGGCGGCCCTGAACCGCGACCGCGTAGCCGTGGAAGTCGAATGGCTCATCCACCTGACCAGCAACAACGTCCTCCCCGGCGCAGGCCCGCTCACCGCGGAACAGCAGGAAAAGCTCCGCGCGATCGTCACTGAATTCAACTCCTCCTCAGTGTCCGAGCTCGCCGAAATCGAAGCTGTCACGGTCCACGACGTCAAGGCCGTGGAGTACTACATCGGCCGCCGCCTGCCCGGCATCGGCATCGAACACCTGACGGCCATGGTCCACTTCGGCTGCACGTCAGAGGACATCAACAACCTCTCCTACGCGCTGGGCGTCAAGGGTGCTGTGGAGGACGTGTGGCTGCCCGCCGCACGCACCCTCGTGGCCCAGATCAGCACGATGGCCGAGGACAATCGCGCAGTCCCCATGCTCTCCCGCACGCATGGCCAGCCGGCCACTCCCACCACGCTGGGCAAGGAACTGGCCGTCATCGCGCACCGCCTGACCCGCCAGCTGGACCGGATCGCCAAGACCGAATACCTGGGCAAGATCAACGGCGCCACCGGCACCTACGCCGCCCACGTCGCTTCCGTTCCGGGCGCTGACTGGCAGCACGTGGCCAGGTCCTTCGTCGAGGGCCTGGGCCTGACCTGGAACCCGCTGACCACCCAGATCGAAAGCCACGACTGGCAGGCCGAGCTGTACGCCGACGTCGCGCGGTTCAACCGGATCCTCCACAACGTCTGCACAGACATCTGGAGCTACATCTCGATCGGCTACTTCGCCCAGATCCCCGTTGCCGGCGCCACCGGCTCCTCCACCATGCCGCACAAGGTCAACCCGATCCGCTTCGAGAACGCCGAGGCCAACCTGGAGATCTCCTCAGGCCTCCTGGACGTGCTGGGTTCCACACTGGTGACCTCCCGCTGGCAGCGCGACCTCACCGACTCGTCCAGCCAGCGCAACATCGGTGTGGCGTTCGGCCACTCCCTGCTGGCGATTTCCAACGTGGCCAAGGGCCTGGACCGCCTCGATGTTGCTGAAGACGTTCTTGCCGGGGACTTGGACACCAACTGGGAAGTCCTGGGCGAGGCCATCCAGATGGTCATGCGCGCCGAGGCGATTGCCGGCGTCGAAGGCATGGAAAACCCGTACGAACGCCTCAAGGACCTCACCCGAGGACAGCGCGTGAACGCCGCCCGCATGCAGGAATTCGTCCAGAGCCTGGGCCTCTCCCCCGAGGCCGAGGCCCGGCTGCTCGCCCTCACGCCCGGCAAGTACACGGGCATCGCGGACCAGCTGGTGGACCACCTCAAGTAAGCCAATAAAGTACGACGGCGGCGCCGGGTCCCTGTGGGCCCGGCGCCTTCCGGTGGTTGAGCTTGTCGAAACCTGTTGCCGTCGCCGCGCCCGGTTCGTTCCCGCCCAGTTTGCCGGCCCGGCATCGGGCGTAGCGCGGGCGACACGCCGCGTCTTGCCGCCCGCGGGCATCAGTAACCGTGCAGGAACGCACGACGTCGGCCCGAACAGGCGGGCGGCGGGGGCTTGCCGCAGGTGCGAAACTGGAGTCATGAAGCTGCTCCTCATCCGCCACGGACAGACCCCCGGCAACGTACTCGGCCAGCTGGACACCGCCCACCCCGGGCCCGGGCTGACCGAACTGGGCGAACGCCAGGCAGAGGCGATGGCACGGTCGCTGGCAAACGAGCCCATCGCCGCCCTGTACGCGTCCACACTTCTGCGGACTCAGATCACGGCCGCCCCGCTGTCCCGGGTTCACGCGCTTGAGGTTGAAGTTTTGGACGGCCTCCACGAAATCGAAGCAGGGGCCCTGGAGAAACTGACCGACCATGAGTCGCACATGCGCTACATGGGGACGGTGTTCGCATGGGCGGCCGGCGACCTGGACCGCAGGATGCCTGCCGGTCCGGACGGCCACGAATTTTTCGAGCGATACGACGCCGCCATCATCCGGATTGCCGAACGCGCCGTCCGCAACGGGGACTCCGCCGTCGCTGCCGTAGTCAGCCACGGCGCCGCAATCCGCACCTGGACAGGCTTTCGCGCTGCCGGCGCCGACCACGAGTTCGCGGCCCGCCACGTCCTGTCCAACACCGGCATCGTGGCCCTGGAAGGGGATCCCGACGCCGGCTGGAAGCTGATCCACTGGGACGGGAGCCCGGTGGGCGGCCTGGCCCTGTCGGATCCGACCGCCGAAGACCCCACGGGCGCGCAGGGGTAGCAGGGCATGTTCTCCGTCCGCTTACGCACAGGAAACACGGCGTTAATGCCGCGCCCGTAATCTGGTTAGGCATAACCCTTCGGCGAAACGAGGCAGTCATGCAGACCAATCCGCGTCTCAACATCAGGACCGTCACCTGGTCCAACCCCGTGGGCGCCGATCTGCGCAGGGCCCAGCAGGCGGAACTTGACGCCCGCTTCGGTACGTCTGACCACGAACCCGGGACGCCGCCGTCGGGCGCTGACTGTGCCGTGTTCCTGGTGGCGTACGACAAAGGCTCAGGCCAGCCTGTTGGCTGCGGCGGGCTCAGGCTCCTGGACAGTGCCACGGCCGAAATCAAGCGGCTCTACGTCCTCCCCTATACGCGCGGGTCGGGGGTGGCCAGCTCCATCCTTGCGGCCCTCGAAGCCGAGGCGCACAAGCAGGGCATCACGCGCATCACGGCCGAAGCCGGCTCAGCACAGCCTGATGGCCGGAACTTCTACGAAAGCTCGGGGTTTGAACCCGTCCCGAACTTTGGCGCCTACGCAGGCGTGGAGCACTCGTACTGCTACGCCAAGACGATTGACTCGCACAGCGCCGCCCACACGGCCATGGCCTGAGCCGGAATCCGGGCCGGCGGTCCGTTACACAGGAACTGCCGGCACGTAACGTGCGCCGCCGCAGGCTACCCTCGCCATATGGAATCCACTGACATCACCTTCCGCACCCGCAAATGGATCCGGCCGGAGGACCTCAACGCCAATGGCACCCTGTTCGGCGGCAGCCTGCTGAAATGGATCGATGAGGAAGCGGCCATCTACGCCATCCTCCAGCTTGGCAACGGCCGTGCGGTCACGAAGTACATCTCCGAAATCAACTTCGTGAGCTCCGCAGTGCAGGGAGACCTGGTGGAAATGGGCCTCACGGCTACGCGCTTCGGCCGCACGTCATTGACCATGCGCGCCGAAGTCCGCAACATGATCACCCGCCAAAGCATCCTCACCATCGAGGAAATCGTCTTTGTGAACCTCAGCCCGGCCGGCAAGCCCGAGCCGCACGGATACACCGAGATCACGTATGACCGGGACAGGATCCCGACGCACCACCTGACAGAAACCCTCAACCAGGACTGACGACGGCGGGACGGGGAACCGGGTGCACGGCATAAGATCGATAGCCGGACCCATTGAAAGGACCCTGTTGGCCAAGCTCTACTTCCGCTACGGCGCCATGAACTCCGGGAAGTCCACCGGACTTCTGCAGGCCGCGTTCAACTACGAGGAGCGGGGCCAGCGTGTCCTGCTGGCCAAGCCCGATGTGGACACCAAAGGCGATACCGACATTGTGTCCCGGCTCGGCATGTCGCGGTCCGTTGACTTCCTCATCTCCGCAACCACCCCCGTGCGCGAACTCTTTGCCGCCCACGCCGCCGGGGATGACCCCGACGCCCTCCTGGAGCACATGGACCAGAAGCCGGTGGCCTGCCTGCTCGTGGACGAGGCCCAGTTCCTCACCCCGGACCAGGTGGATGACCTGTTCCGCATCGCTGTCCTGGACAACGTGCCCGTTCTGGCCTACGGCATCAGGACAGACTTCCTGACCCACGCCTTCCCGGGATCGCGCCGGCTCCTGGAGGTCGCCCACACGCTGGAGGAGCTCAAGACCATCTGCCGGTGCGGTCGCAAGGCCATCTTCAACACCCGCCGCGTCGGCAACAAGGTGGTGTTCGACGGCGACCAGGTGGCCATCGACGGGCAGGACGTCTGGTACGAGTCCCTCTGCGGCTCCTGCTATCTCGAGGAATCCGGCGGCCGGCTGGGCGCCTGAGCCAGAGGTCCCTGGTCCTGACTGGTTTCGCGGGCTGCCCCGCTTACACCCGGCTCGAATCACACCCGGCGCAGCCGCCGCCAAGCCACGGGAGCCAGCACCACTGCAATGCCGACGGCGGCACCAATCACCGTCTCGATGATCCGGTCCCGGAGCAGGATGGTGGGCGACGCCGGCACCACCAGCAGCGTGGAGATCAAGGCCAGCGGCGTGACGAAAAGCTGCGCCAGGACGTACTGGCGTGCGATGAACAGCTCCGCGCCGAACTGGCAGAGCGCAATGACCAGCACCGTCTGCAAGGGTGCCAGGCCGACCAGCAGGATCCCTGCCAGTAAAGCCAGCCCCAGCACAGTGCCAATGATCCTCTGGACGCCGCGGCGGACCCGGTGAACGGTGCTATGCCCCACCAGCGGGACCACCGCTGCCACCATGGCCCAGTAGTTGTGGCCAAACCCCAGCCAGTGCCCCGCCAACGTGGCGAGCGAACCGGCCAGTCCGGCGGCCACGAGGTAGCCCAGGCCTTCCAGCCAGGCCGCCCGCCGTTCGTCCGGAGTGCGGCGGAGCGGGCGCGGCCGGACCCAGGGCGTGCGGTGGCTGGGCAGCACCCGTGCAGAGAAGCCGATCAGCAGGCAAAAAGCGGTGGTCAGCACGGCCACCAGCATGCCCTCCCAGAGCGGCGGCTGGTTGGGTATTGAGGCAATGGCCGCGAAGGAAAAGATGTGGAACAGGGATCCGGCAGGCCGCAGCCGGAGCCAGGAGATGGCCACCGAACAGCCACCAGCCACCAAGGTGGTGGCCAGGACCAGGAGCCAGACGGTGCTGGTCTCGTTCAGGCCCCAGGCCCCGCCGGCGCGGGCGGCGAGCGAGGCCAGGAGAATAATCAGCAGCATCAGGAGGCCCGCGCGGAGTTGGAGGAAGAACCGCGAACCATGGTGTTCGCCGCGGCCGTAGATCCCGGTGAATGCACCGAAGGAAGCAAAAATCGCAAGGTCCAGCCGCCCCAGCAGCACCAGCGTGATCAGGGGTACAAACACGCCTACCGCACAGCGAAGGGCCGGGTGGAGGTCTTTGTTGCCCGGGCCGATGCTGAACATTCCAGCTAAGATCTTCACGTTCGGGTGGCGCCTTTCGCTCTGCAGACCGCTAAAAGCAGTACCGACTTCCTGGACCGGCAGCGCCGTCGTTCCCCATCGATCCTATGCCGTTCACCTTTCCCACAATCGGAACGGCCGGGCAACACCGCCGAAACACCGCCCTGTGATCCTTGGGACATGAAGCCGACTGCCGGAAAACCTGCCGCCGCCGATCTGAGCTGTGAAGTCTGCGGCCTCATGCCGGAACCCACCAAGACCCGCCTGACCGTGGCCAACGTGGCCGTGATGCTTCCGATCGAGCTGCTGGTCCACGCCCTGGTGGTGGAAACGCCCCTGCCCTATCTGGCTAAAGTTCTGGTCCTGACGCTCACCGCCACCGTATTGGTGATCTGGGTGGCGGAGCCTTCCGCGGCCCGGATCCTGCGCGGCTGGCTCCACGCGCCGGCGCTCCGGCACCGCAGGAAGCTGGGCACCGCACCGGCATTGTGGCGGGCCCGCACGGTGCTGCGGGACCAGCCCGGCTCGCTGCAGCGCATCACGCACGCGCTGGCCAGGCTGGACACCAACATCCTGAGCATCCACGTCCATCCCGTGGCCGGCGGCGTGCTGGACGAGTTTGTACTCTCGGCGCCGGGAAACCTCAATGAACGTCAACTGCTGGAGGCACTGCACAACGGCGGCGGCTCGCGTTCCCGGGTGTGGCCCACCACGGCGCTGGCCATGGCCGACGGGCAAACGAGGGCCCTCAGCCTTGCGGCGCGGATCGCCGATGCGCCCGAAGAACTGCCGCTGGCGGTGGCCGAGCTGCTCCACGCCCGCATCCTCACCCCCGCAGAGGCCACTCTGGAACCGGACGACGCCGGGACCCGCCTGAAAATCCCCACCGCCTGGCACGGGCCCATCACCTTCGCCCGTCCCGGCGAACCGTTCACGCCCGCCGAGTCAGCCCGGGCGCACCGTCTCGCCGAGCTGGCCGAAATCCTCGCCCACCGGACAGCCCCCACCCCACCCAAGTGACTCGCACTTAACGTCGTCATTCCCGCGTTTGACGACGTTAAGTGCCAGTCAGTTGGGTTACATCCGGATGGTCAGCGCGCCTGGCTCAATGGTCATCAGGACGTGCTTGCCTTCGCCTTCGTGGTCGCCGTCGATCTGGTAATCGTCGTTGTGCTCCAGCGTGATCTCCACGGATTTACCCTGGTAGTACTCCACGGACGTGTCCTTGCCCCGGCCCTTCCCGATCATGCCGGCGATCACGGAGAACCACCCGAGCTTCCCCCGCGGAGCCAGCACCGCCACGTCCAGCAGGCCGTCGTCCATCTTGGCGTCCGGGAAGATCTCCAGTCCGCCCTGGACCTTGCCGCAGTTCCCCACCATTACGCTGCGGACGCCGCGGTGCACGACTGTTTTGCCGTCGAGGACGATGGTCGCCTTCACGGGCTTGCCGGGCAGGTTCCGGATGCCGGCGTCCACGTAGGCCAGCCAGCCCACCTTGTCCTTGAGGTCCTCATTGGTGTCGGCCATGATGGTGGCGTCGTAGCCCACGCCGGCCATGACCAGGAAGACCTGCTCCTTGTCCGGATCATTGCGGGCGGCCCGGACCACGTCGATCTTCCGCTCGGTGCCCGCCAGCGCCCCGGCCATGGCACCGTCAAAGTCCGTGACGTCCATGCCCAGGTTCCGGGCCAGGAGGTTTCCCGTGCCGAACGGCAGCAACCCCATGGGCACGTCCCCGCCGGAAAGGACCTCAGCCACGCAGCGCACGGTCCCGTCACCGCCGGCCGCAATAACGACGTCGGCCCCTTGCTTGAGTGCCTCCCTCGCCTGGCCGACGCCCGGGTCCTCCTTGGTGGTCTCCAGCCAGATGGGCTCGCCCCAGCCATTCTCTGAGCAGTGCTTGGCCACCAGGGCACGTACGTCGATGTCCACCGGCTTGGCAGGATTGATGATGATGGCCGGGCGCTTGAGGGAAGTGGAGCTGTTGGCTGTCATGGTGTCCTTCGCTGACGTGGGAGGGGGCCTCGCAGACAGGGTACTTGGCTACAGCGCCTTCACGGCGCCCAGCACCTTGGCCAGGGAATCCTTGGCGTCGCCGAAGAGCAGTGAGGTCTGCGGTTCGTACAGGAGCTCGTTCTCAATGCCCGCAAAACCGGGCCGCATGGAGCGCTTGAGGAAGATCACCTGCCGGGCGTCGGCCACTTCCAGAATGGGCATGCCGTAGATCGGCGAGCCGGCGGACGTCTTCGCGGCGGGGTTCACCACGTCATTGGCGCCCACCACCAGCGCCACGTCTGCCGTCTTGAATTCGGGGTTGATCTCGCCCATCTCCTTCAGCGATTCGTACGGCACGTTGGCCTCGGCCAGGAGCACGTTCATGTGACCTGGCATCCGGCCTGCCACGGGGTGGATGGCGAAGTCCACCTCGATCCCGCGGGCCTCCAGTGCCAGGGCAAGCTCGGCCGCGGTGTGCTGTCCCTGCGCCACAGCCAGGCCGTAGCCGGGCACGATAATCACCCGCTGCGCGTATCCCAGGAGCACCGCCACGTCCTCCGGGCTCGAGGACCTGACCGGGCGTTCGCTCACGGCGGTGGACCCCGCCGTCGAACCTCCGTTGAAGGCGCCGAACAGGATGCCGGTTACCTTCCGGCCCATCGCGGCCGCCATCGCCCGGGTGAGGATGGTACCGGAGGCGCCCACCAGCGTGCCGGCAACCACCAGCAGCACGTTGCCCAGCACCACGCCCGTCGCCGCAACCGCCAGGCCGGTGAACGCGTTCAGGAGGGAGATGACGATGGGCACGTCGGCGCCGCCCACCGGGAGCACCAGCAACGCGCCGGCAGCAAGTCCCAGCACCATCAACAGCACCGCGAGCGCCACCGAACCGGTCAGGACGACGGCGACGGCGGCACCCACCGCAGCGAGCAGCACCGCCGCCATCACCACGGGGAGCCCCGGGAAAACGACCGGCCGGGTGGTCATGAGTTCCTGCAGCTTGGCGAACGTGATCCCGGAGCCGGCAAAGGACACGGCCCCCACCAGAAGGGTAAACACGATGGCCAGCCGGACCCAGGGGTCGGCGGTGTGGCTCAGTTCCAGCAGCGCCACCAGGGCTGCGGCGCCGCCGCCCACCCCGTTGAACAGCGCCACCAGCTGGGGCATCTGGGTCATCTGCACCCGCCGGGCCACGGGTGCGGCCACGGCCGAACCCACGGCGATGGCACCGAGGATCCAAGGAATGTTGTCCAGCCTGGCGGACAGAAACACCGTGACGACGGCGAGCAGCGCACCAAAGGCACCGATCAGGTTGCCGCGGCGGGCGGTGCGCGGGGAGCTGAGGCCGCGAAGGGCAAGGATGAAGAACACCGCCGCGGCGAGGTAGAGGAGGGAAGTCCAGACCGGATCGAGGAGGGTCATTTTGCGTCCTCCTTGCCGGTGGCTTCCTTGACCGTGGCTTCCTTGCGGGCCCGGAACATGTGCAGCATCCGGTCCGTCACCACAAACCCGCCCACCAGGTTGGCGGTGGCCAGCACCACGGCCAGCAGGGCCACGGCCAGGATCCAGGGATCGCCGGCCTGGCCAGCCACGATGATGGCGCCCACCAGGATGATGCCGTGGATGGCGTTGGCGCCGGACATCAGCGGTGTGTGCAGGGTGCTGGAGACCTTCGAAACCACCTCAAAGCCCACAAACACCGCCAGCACGGTGACTGTCAGCAGGTTCATGGCGTCCATCAGAATCCCCTCTCGTTCTGGAGGTCGCCGTTCTGGACCCTGTCATTTTCGTCGCGGTCGTTCCGGATCCGGGGCGCGTGGTCAGGCAGCGCCGGGATAAGCGCCGCGAGGGCCTCGGCCGTGGGCAGGTGCCGCACCGCGCCGCCGTGCGTGAGACACGCACCCGCGATCACCTCGTCGTCGAAATCGGGGGCCACAGTGCCATCCCTGATCATCAGGGCGAGCAGGTTGGCCACGTTCTTGGCGTACAGCCGGGACGCATCCGACGCCATCGCGGATGGCGCGTCCTTCAGCCCCACCAGCGTGACGTGGCCCTGCCCGTCAGCGGTGGGCACCAGGATGTCCTCGCCGGGAACGGCGCCCTCAACGTTGCCGCCGGACTCCGCGGCGAGGTCGACGACGACGGAACCGGGGCGCATGCCCTGCACCATCTGGCGGCTGACCAGGAGCGGTGCGCGCCTTCCCGGGACGGCCGCCGTCGTAATCAGGACATCCGCCAGAGCGACGTGCGGGGCGAGCAGCTCACGCTGGAGGGCGCCGCGGTCGGCGCTGAGTTCGCGGGCGTACCCGCCGGAGGCCTCGGCGGTTTCGAGGTCCAGTTTGATGAACGTGCCGCCCATCGACGCGACCTCGTCAGCGGACGCGGGCCGGATGTCGTTGGCTGAGACGCGGGCGCCCAGCCGTTTGGCGGTGCCGATGGCCTGCAGTCCGGCCACGCCGGCGCCGAGCACCAGCACGCGGGCCGGGGGGACGGTGCCGGCGGCGGTCATGTACAGCGGGAAGAAACGCGGCAGCCGGATGGCGGCCTCCAGCACGCAGCGGTAGCCGGCTACGAGGGCCTGGGAGCTGAGCGCGTCCATCGACTGGGCGCGGGAGATGCGGGGCACCAGTTCCAGGGCGAAGGACGTGACGCCTGCGTCCGTGAGCGCCTGCACCGTGGCCAGCTCGGACGACGGCGACGCCAGGCCCACGGTGACGGCGCCCCGTTTCAGGGCCGTCGCCGTCGCGGGTTCCAACGGGCGGACGTGGACCAGGACGTCCAGCGCACCGGGGTCCAGGTCCTGGACGATGCGGGCGCCGGCTTCGGCGTAATCGCGGTCTGAGTGCCCGGCGGCGGACCCGGCACCTGCTTCGATCAGGATATCCAGGCCCAGCCCCGCCAGCTGCTTGACCGTTTCCGGTGTGGCGGCCACACGCCGCTCACCCTCATGACGTTCCCGCGGTATGCCCAGTTTCAACCGCCAACTCCCTTACGGACGTAGTTGGCTTGAGTCTATGGCCCCCTGCGCGAACTGGGAGCTAATTCCGTCAGTTTCGCGCTGGGAGTCTGCTGCCGGTTGGTGCGTCAGCGCCGGGCTGTCAGGTCTGCCGAGACGAGTTCCGCGGTGGCCACGATTTCGCGGGCCACGGCGGCCAGGTACGCTTCCGGGTCCGGCCGGGCTGCTACCGACTGGGCCTGGAGGGACACGTTGACCGCGGCCACTACCTTGGTTGGTCCGTCGTAGACGGGAGCGGCAACGGACATCAACCCGAGCTCAAGCTCCTGGTCCAGCAGGCACCAGCCCTGGGCGCGGACGGTGTCCAGCACCGACAGCAGCTCGGGGACGGCCCCCAGCCCTCGTGGCGTCAGCGGTTTGATCTCCGCCGCTGCCAGGTAGTCCTTGAGTCCGGCGGGCGGCAGGGCCGCGAGCAGCACCCTGCCCATGGACGTGGCGTAGGCCGGGAATCGGGTGCCCACGGTGATGCCCACGTTCATGATGCGGCGCGTGGTCACCCGGGCGACGTAGGCGATGTCGGTCCCGTCCAGTACCGCCGCGGACGTGGATTCGCCCAGCTTGAGGGACAGTTCCTCAAGGTGGGGCTGGGCCAGCTGGGGCAGGGACAGCCCGCTGAGATAGGCGTAGCCGAGCTGCAGGACCCGGGCCGTCAGCGCAAACGTCTTGCCGTCGGTCCGTACGTAGTCGAGCTCAACGAGCGTATGCAGGAAACGCCGCGCCGTTGCCCTGGTCAGATCGGTCCGGGCCGCGACCTCTGTGAGCGTCATGACCGGATGGTCCGTATCAAAGGCCCGGATCACGGCCAGCCCGCGCGCCAGCGACTGCACGTACTGGTCACTCGCCTGCGGGGCGGCCCGTGCGTCTGCCGATGCGTTGGTCATGGTCCTCAATTCTATTGGCGCGGGGTGTTAGGTTTCGCTCCCCAACCACGCCCTAACCTCGCAAGCTCGGTCAGGGAACCCTTCGGTCGTGGGCCCACGCTCAGCCAGCGACGGCGGGGGCTGCTTTGAGCGGTACCGGAACCAGTTCCTGGAGCTCTTCCAGGGTGCAGCCGAACGTCTCACGGACCTGGACGCCGTCGGGCCCGGTCAGGAACACGGCCTTGTCGGTGTACACGCGGGTCACGCAGCCCACACCGGTGAGCGGGTACGTGCACGCGTCCACGATCTTCGAAGCGCCCTCGCGGGTCAGCAGCGTCATCATTACAAACACGTCCTTGGCGCCGGTGGCCAGGTCCATCGCGCCGCCCACGGCAGGGATGGCATCCGGGGCGCCGGTGTGCCAGTTGGCGAGGTCACCCGTGGCCGAGACCTGGAACGCACCGAGCACGCAGATGTCCAGGTGGCCACCGCGCATGATCGCGAACGAGTCCGCGTGGTGGAAGTAGGACGCCCCCGGCAGTTCCGTGACCGGGATCTTGCCGGCGTTGATCAGGTCGCCGTCGATGTCGTCGCCCTCAGCTGCGGGACCCATGCCCAGCATTCCGTTCTCCGTGTGGAGCGTGATGTTCTGCTCCGGCTTGAGGTAGTTCGAGACCAAGGTGGGCTGGCCGATGCCGAGGTTCACAAACGAGCCCGGCGCGATGTCCCGCGCCACGAGTTCGGCGAGCTCGTGGCGGCCCAGGGGCATGCCGGACGTCTGAATGCTGGTTGCGATGCTCATGTTCAGGCCACCTTCACGATGCTGTTGACGTAGATTCCGGGGGTCACGACGTTTTCGGGGTCGAGCCCACCGGTGGGAACGATCTCGGACACCTGGACCACCGTGTGCTTCGCGGCGGCGGCCATGATGGGGCCGAAGTTCCGGGCGGTCTTGCGGTACACGAGGTTCCCCACGCCGTCGGCCTTCAGGGCCTTGATCAGGGCGACGTCGGCGTGGATGGGTGTCTCGAACACCTGGCCGCGGCCGTCGATGATGCGGGTTTCCTTGCCCTCGGCCAGCATGGTGCCGTAGCCGGTGGGCGTGAAGAACCCGCCGATGCCGGCACCGGCGGCGCGGATCCGCTCGGCCAGATTGCCCTGCGGCACCAGCTCCAGCTCGATCTCGCGGGCATGGAACTTGGCGTCGAAGTGCCAGGAATCGGACTGCCGCGGGAAGGAGCAGATCATCTTCTTCACCCGGCCCTCCTTGATCAGCAGCGCCAGGCCCTGATCGCCCTGGCCGGCGTTGTTGTTCACCACGGTCAGGTCCTTGGCGCCGCAGTCCATCAGCGCGTCGATCAGTTCGAACGGCTGGCCGGCATTGCCGAAGCCGCCGATCATCACCGTGGAGCCGTCCTTGATGCCGGACACGGCCTCGCTTACGGAGTCAACAAATGTCAGCATTCCCTATGCCTCTCCAGTGCTGGTGCCGGTACCGGCCGTAACGTTTTCGAGGACCACGGCGAGGCCCTGGCCGACGCCGATGCAGATGGCGGCGACGCCCCAGCGCTCACCGGAGGCCTGCAGGCTCCGGGCGAGGGTGCCCAGGATCCGGGTGCCGGACGCACCGAGGGGGTGGCCCATGGCGAGCGCGCCGCCATGCCGGTTCACGATCGACTGGTCGATGCCCCAGGCGTTGATGCACGCCAGCGACTGCGCGGCGAACGCTTCGTTAAGTTCGACGGCGCCCACCTGGTCCCAGCCGATGCCCGCCTTCGCGAGGGCTTTGTTGGCGGCTTCCACCGGGGCGTAGCCGAAGTACTGCGGATCGTTGCCGTGCGCGCCGCGGCCGGCAATGCGGGCCAGCGGGTCCAGCCCCAGCAGCACGGCGGCAGTCTCGGAGCCGATCCAGGCCGCGGAGGCGCCGTCGGACAGCGGGGACGCGTTCCCGGCGGTGACGGTGCCGTTTTCGGTGCGGAACACCGTCTTGAGGCCGGCGAGCTTCTCCGCCGAGGACCCGGCGCGGATGCCTTCATCGCGGACCAGGTCGGTGCCCGGGACCGGGGTCACGAGATTGTCGTAAAAGCCCTCGTCCCAGGCGGCGGCAGAGAGGTTGTGCGAGTTCGCGGCGAACTCGTCCTGCTGCTCGCGGGTCACGCCGTACTTCTCGCGCAGCCGTTCGGTGGCCTCGCCCAGGGAAATGGTCCACTCCGTGGGCATGGCCTTGTTCACCAGGCGCCAGCCAAGCGTGGTGGAGGCCAGGGTCATGTCCCCGGCCGGGTAGGGCTTCTCCGTCTTGGGCAGCACCCAGGGGGCACGGGACATGGATTCGGCACCGCCCACGAGCATGAGCTCGGCGTCGCCGGCGTTGATCTGGCGCGACGCGATGATCGCCGCATCCAGGGAGGACCCGCAGAGCCGGTTCACGGACGTGCCCGGGATCGAGACCGGCAGGCCGGCCAGCAGGGTGCCCATCCGGGCGATGTTGCGGTTCTCTTCACCGGCGCCGTTGGCGTTGCCGAACACCACCTCATCGATCCGCTCGGGGTCGAGTCCGGGCGCGCGCTTCACGGATTCCTTAATCACGTGCGCGGCAAGGTCATCCGGACGGACGCCGGCAAGACCGGACCCGAACTTCCCAAAAGGCGTCCGGACGGCGTCGTAAACGAAAGCCTGGTTCATTGTGCTCCTCTGATTCTGCCTGACTAAAGCTGCGTGGGTGGGGTCCCAACTAGGTCGCAGTTAATGTCGTTTTGAGGGCTGATAACGACATCTACTGCTACCTAGTTGGGTGGGGTGGGGGCGGTGTCCATTTCTTTGAAGACCTGCTGGGCGGTTTTGAAGGCTGTGTTGGCGGACGGGACACCGCAGTAGATGGCGGTCTGGAGCAGGATTTCCTTGATTTCGTCCCTGCTCAGGCCGTTGGTGATGGCCGCGCGGATGTGCATGGCCAGCTCTTCCCAGTGCCCGTGCGCCACCATGGCGGTGATGGTCACCGCGGAGCGCATCTGGCGGGAGATGCCTGGCCGGGTCCAGATGCCACCCCACGCAATCCGCGTGATCATGTCCTGGAAGTCCTCGGTGAATTCGTCCTTGTTAGCGTTGGCCCGGTCCACGTGCGCGGCGCCCAGCACTTCGCGGCGGACCACCATGCCGCCGTCGTAAATCTCCTGGCTGGTGGCGTCCGGCTGGACGACGCCGTGCCGATCAGCACCGCTGCGGGCAGGGCTGCTCACTTAGCTCCCCCGCGGGATTCGCTCCAGGTGATGAGGGTCCGCAGCAGCTCGGCGACGTGGGCAGGTGCCTCGGCGGGCGCCAGGTGGGCCACGCCTTCCAGGGATACGGCGTTCGCCGTGCCTCCCCCGGCGGTGATGCCGGCAGCGATTTCTTCCGCGAACGACGGCGGCACAACAGTATCCGCCACACCGGCGACAGCCTGCGTGGGGACGGATATGCTGCCGAGTTCAGCGCGGACGTCATACCCGGCCAGCGCTTCGCAGCAGAACGCGTAGCTGAAGCGGTCCGCGTCGCGGAGGGCGTGCAGGAGCCGGCTGCTCAGGTCGGGTTCGCGGTCCATAAAGCCCGGCGCGAACCAGCGCTCCGCCGAACCCTGGATCACTACGGGAGTGCCCTGGTTGCGCACTGTCTCCGCGCGTTCCAGCCAGCCTTCGCGGGTGCCGATTTTGGCGCCGGTGCACTGGACGGACAGGCTCTTGAGCCGTTCGCCGTGCTTGATGCCAAGCTGCAGCCCGGTGGCTCCGCCGAGGGAGACGCCGGCGTAGTGGAAGGATTCGCCGGGGGCGATCGAGTCCACCAGGTCCACCACGGAATCGGCCAGGCCGGCAACGTCAAAGGTCTCGGTGGCTGCCGGCGAGACGCCGTGGCCGGGCAGGTCCCAGGCCAC
>DIZT01000009.1:47126-48167 GCA_002427975.1 Micrococcaceae bacterium UBA6021
CGTTCGCCGAGGGGGCGCTGGGGCGACAGCAGGACTGCCTTCAGGGTCGGTTTAGCCACGGTTGGCTCCGTTCTGGTCGGGGTCTGCTGACCCGGGATGGGCTGGGGCAAAGTCCGGGTAGGCGGCCAGGATACGCCGGGAGATCCCGGTTGCCTGGCCCAGGTAGCTGGCTGGGTCCAGGAGTTCGTCAAGCCGCAGATCGGTAAGCACGCCTGCCGGGACTGCCTCACGGAGCAGCCGCCGGTAGGTGGCACCTTGCCCGGCGGCAGGCGCCGCAAGGGTCCGGTCCACCACCTCCTGCAGCTGCTCCTTGCCCGAGCGGCCATCCTTCGCGGCGAGGAGCGGGGCGACGGCGGCGCCCACTCCTTCGGCCAGGAGCAGCGGTCCGGCAAGGTCCAGGTTGCGGCGCATGGCTTCGGGGAAAACCTGGAGGCCTTCGGCGAGCTCCCTGAGGTGGCCGGCCGCGCCGAGGGCCAGGCGGAGGAGCTGGCGCAGGGCCGGCCATTCCGTGTGCCAGGCACCATCGGGGCGTTCGTCGTTGAAGTTGGCTGCGGCCAGGTGCAGCTGGGCCACCAATTGCGGTGCCTGGAGCGCGGCGCTGCGGATCAGGACAGAGAGTACCGGGTTCTGCTTCTGCGGCATCGCGGAGGACACCCCGCGTCCCGCGGCGCGTGGTTCCGCGAGTTCGGCCACCTCGGGACGACTCAGGAACAGGACGTCCGCGGCGATCTTGCCGGCGGCGTCCAGCACCGTGGCCAGCGCGTTGCCGAGGGCCGTGACCGCCAGCCGGTTCGTGTGCCAGGGTGCCGGCGCGGCGGCGAGACCCAGCTGCTTGGCCAGGGAATCGGCGAGGTCAAAAGGCGTGGTGGCCGAACCGTCAGTCAGCACGGTTCCGGCAGCCAATGTTCCCGCCGCCCCGCCGAACTGCACCGGGAAGTGCGCACCTTCCAGCTGCCGCCCGGCGGCGGCCAGCCCGTGGAACCACTGCGCCGCCCTGAGCCCGAAGGTAAACGGGAGGGAGTGCTGGGTCAGGCTCCTGCC
>DIZT01000009.1:48267-49050 GCA_002427975.1 Micrococcaceae bacterium UBA6021
GTGTTGCGCGCGAGCAGCATCAGGGCCGTGTCCAGCACGTCCTGGCTGGTCAGCGAGGTGTGCACGGCCTTCACCGCGCCGATGCGAGCGGTGTCCAGCGCCGTGACGTGCTTGCGCAGGTCTGCCAACAGCGGGATGACGGGGTTGCCGCCGCCCTGGGCGCGGAGCGCGATGTCCGCTGCGTCGTAGCGGCCCGCCTCAGCGGCGGAGGCCACGACGGCGGCGGAACCGGCAGGCGCCAGGCCTGCCTTTTCGAGCGCAACAGCCCAGCCGGACTCGACGGCGAGGATCGCCGCCAGCACCGCGCGGTCACCGGTCAGCGCCGCCACGAGGGGCGACGCCGAGACGGGACTCAGCAGGCCGACGTCGCCGTCCGCGGTGGTTCCGAAGCGGGCGGTACCTCCCGTGCCGGGGGTCTCAGTCACTGGAAGTCCAGGAAGACTGTTTCGTTTTCACCCTGCAGGCGGATGTCCCAGGTGAGCCCGCCGTCGGCGTCGCGGCGGGCGATGAGCGTCTGACGCCGGTCCGCATCAAGGGAGCTGAGCAGCGGGTCCTTGGCGAGGGCATCCTCGTTCTCCGCCAGGTAGACGCGGGTGAACAACCGGTTCATCAGGCCGCGGGCAAACACGGCAACGGAGATGAAGGACGCGCCACCCTGTTCGGTGGGGCCAGGGTTCACGGTGGTGAAGGTGTAGACGCCGGAGTGGCCCACGGCGCCGCGGCCGCAGCCGGTGAAGGTGTAGCCGTCACGGACCAGGGACCCGGTCCGCTGCACAACGTTGC
>DIZT01000256.1:0-122 GCA_002427975.1 Micrococcaceae bacterium UBA6021
TATGAAGTCACCGACAAAGTTTGGCAGTACCGGATTGACGACGCCGACGAGCACCTCGCGCGCTCCGGCCGGGTTCTTGAGGTGCTCAGTGAGCACCTGTGCCAAGGCTGGCTGGAAGGCTA
>DIZT01000256.1:328-2637 GCA_002427975.1 Micrococcaceae bacterium UBA6021
ACGGGTTCTCGCACCAGGACCCCGGCTTTATTGACCACGCCGTGAATAAAAAAGCCGAGGTCATCCGCGTGTACCTGCCGCCGGACGTGAACACGCTTCTCTCGGTTATGGCGCACTGCCTGGCATCAACGGATTACGTGAACATCGTGGTCAGCGGCAAGCAGTCGTCGCCCACGTGGCTGGGGCCCGCCGATGCCGCGAATCATTGTGGCCGTGGCCTGGGGATCTGGGAGTTCGCCGGTTCGGAGGTGGCGGGGGAGGACCCGGACGTGGTGCTTGCCTGCGCCGGCGACGTGCCGACGGTGGAAACCGTGGCCGCGGCCGAACTGCTGAAGAAAGGCGTCCCGGGGCTGAAGATCAGGGTAGTGAATGTGGTGGACCTGATGCGGCTCCAGGATGCCAGCGAGCACCCGCACGGCCTCCCGGCGTCGGACTTTGACGGGATCTTCACCCCTGACAAGCCGATCATCTTCGCGTACCACGGCTATCCGGCGCTGATCCACCGGCTGGCGTACCGGCGCACCAACCACGGCAACCTGCACGTCCGTGGCTACAAGGAGGAGGGGACCACCACCACGCCGTTCGACATGGCCATGATGAACGGCATCGACCGCTTCCAGCTGGCCATCGACGCGATTGACCGCGTGCCCGGCCTGGCCGAAAAGCACTCGCTGCTGCGGCAGGACCTTCAGGACCGGCGGATCCGGGCCCGCGAACACACCCGCGCCCATGGCGAGGATCCGGAGGAGATCCGAAACTGGGTGCTCGGCAACTGAGAACCTCCCGAGTTTTTGTCCACTTAATCCCGCTTTGCCGCCGTGGAAAGCCACTTATCTGGACAAAAACCCGGTGCTCAGACGGAGCGGTAGTCGAGCGCCCCTGGAATCCCGCCAGCCTGACCCAATCCGTCGCCGCGGGCAAACGCGGCCCATAGCCGGCGCATCTCACGGCCCACGGCGTCGATCTCAGCCCAGGTTGCGCCCTTGAGGAGCCCGGCGACGGCCCAGGTCCGCTGGTTTCCGAACAACAGCGGCAGGTCAACGGTGTGTGCGGCGCGGTAGTAGTTCCCGGGTGCACCCCAGGACAGGACGTAGCTGTAGGCCTTGCCTCCGGCCCGGGCGTGGCGGCGGGCAAACTTCCGGGCCGCCCGGCCGTACACCGCCTCCGTCACGGCCCAGCTAATGGCCCTCACGGCAGCGGCGCCCAAAACCGGGACTTTGCCCAGTCTGCTAACCACGGGACTGCGGGGGAGGAACAGCCGGGCTTCGTCTGAGGTGTGCCCGATCAGCACTTCGATGCCCGGGGCCGTGGCGTTCCAGGCGGCCTCAATACCGGATTCCGGCGGCAATGGGTCGTGCCCGTACTGTGTGCCGAACGGCATGGCCGCCATCAGCCCATACTTCCTGGCCACCTGGGACACATGGTCCTCAATGGCCACGACGTCCATGGCAGGCGTGTCCTCCGTGACCGCTTCGGCCGCGATACCCATGGCATGGCTCATCTTGTGCCGGCCGCGGGTGATCCCCAGCGGCGCACTCTGGATGATGGCCCGCTGGAACAGCGCCGGTGCTTCGGGCGCCGCCATGAGGTGCGCTACAGAGTCGCCGCCTGCGGACTGCCCGAACGCGGTGACCCGGCCCGGATCCCCACCGAAGGCCGCGATGTTGCGCTGCACCCACCGGAACGCTTCGAGCTGGTCCAGCAGACCGAGGTTGGCTGGCCGGCCCGTGCCGGTAGCCAAATACCCGAACAGGCCCAGACGGTACGTCACCGAAACGACGATGACGCGGTTCTCGGCCACCAGGGACTTGGCATCAAAGATTGCCAGGTCGCCGGAGCCGGACGTATAGGAGCCGCCGTGCAGCCACACCATGACAGGGACCCTCTCGCCGTCGGCAAGGCCGCCCGGCAGAGTGATCGACAGGCGCTGGCAGTCTTCACTTCCGGGGAGCTCGCCGTACCGGGTACCCAGGACGGCGTCCAGGAACGGAACGGGGCCCTGCGGGCAGGCCGGGGCGGGTGTGGTCGCGGCAAAATCATCGGTCCAGCTGGGCGCGGACACCGGAGGGTGGAAGCGGCGCGCGGTGGCGTAGGGGATCCCGGTAGCGCGGACCACGCCACCGTCCCGCCACCCGGTGACCGGTCCGCACGGTGGACTAAACGAAGGCTCGGAATTCACAGAGCAACGATCCCACAGATTCCTTCGGAGTTTTTGTCCAGATATCGGGCCTTTGCCGCTGCTGAAGCCCCGATATCTGGACAAAAACTCACAGACGACGACGGCGGGTGCCGGGCTCTCGCGAACCCGA
>DIZT01000256.1:2697-9352 GCA_002427975.1 Micrococcaceae bacterium UBA6021
TGGGCCCACGCCGTCAGGGTTCCCTGACCAAGCGAAGCGAGGTGAGGGAAACGGTGGGGACTAGTGAGCGGCCGGCACGTAACGCTTGATGGAGGCTTCCAGCTCGGCCTCGGCGGCGGCGCGGTCGCCCCAGCCCTCAGCCTTGACCCACTTGCCCGGCTCCAGGTCCTTGTAGCGGGTGAAGAAGTGCTCGATTTCCTTGATCAGGAATTCGCTGACATCGCTGATTTCCTGGATGTGGTCAAAGCGGGCGTCAACCGGGACGCACAGGACCTTGGCGTCGCCGCCGCCGTCGTCGGTCATGTTGAAAACGCCGATGGGGCGGGACTCAACGATGACGCCGGGGTGCAGGTCGAAGTCCTGCAGGAGCACCAGTGCGTCCAGCGGGTCGCCGTCTTCGCCCAGGGTGTTCTCGAAGAACCCGTAGTGCGTGGGGTACTGCATGGAGGTGAAGAGGACGCGGTCCAGGCGGACGCGGCCGGTCTCGTGGTCAACTTCGTACTTGACGCGGGATCCCTTGGGGATCTCGATGGTCACGTCATGCTTCATGGAATGCTCCTCGGCAATTGCAGGGGTTCGCGGCACACTAGACGCTCAGCAAAAAGGAGTGTCGGTGCCGCCGACTACTATTGAGGATATAGCGAGAGGCCCAGGTTTCAGGAACTTGCGGGGAAATTTCAGGACTTGAGGACCAGCACCAGCATGAAGGAAACATCGGGCCGCGGCGGGTTCAAGGACCCGTTCCGGCGCGGGCTGCGGGTCTGGCCCACGGCACTGCTCCTGGCCTTGTTCGTCGTACTGGCCCTCCCCGCCGCGTGGCTGGTTGCCCCTGCTTTCGTCAGCCCGACGCCTGCGGCGGCGCCCGTGGTGCCCGCCTGGCAACAGTTCCCGGCCACGCTTTCCGCCCGGCAGGGCCTCGCCCCGCTGACGGTTTCGGCGCCGGTGCCGCTTGCTTCCGCCGTCACCACACAGCTGGACGCATTGTTAAAGCCCGACGGCGACGGCACCATCACAGGGCTCGTCCAGGATGCGCTCACCGGCCAGGACCTGTTTGACCGCGGCGGTTCGGAAAACCGAATCCCAGCCTCCAACATGAAGCTGCTCACCGCGGTGGCAGCCCTGCTGGCCATTGGACCGGACCACAGGTTCAGCACCACGGTCTTGGCCGGCCCCGCCGCCAACCAGGTGGTGCTGGCCGGCGGCGGGGACGTCCTCCTGGGCGCAGGCGAGTCCCAGCCCGGCCAGGTAATGGGTTACGCCGGGCTCGCCACTTTGGCCACCGCCACAGTGAACGCGCTCCACGCGGCCGGAAAAACAGGAGAACTGAAGGTCCTGGTGGACGACTCCCTGTTCACCGGACCAACACTGAATCCGGCGTGGGCTGATGGAGACGTTGCGGCCGGCGAGGTTGCCCCGTTGTATCCGCTGGCGCTGAATTCGGCGCGTTTTGATCCGGCTGTGAGCACCGGCCCGCGCCCGCAGGACTCAGCCCTCACAGCCGCGGAGGCGTTTGCCGCGCAGCTCAAGGCGGCAGGCGCCGCTGCGGGTCTCACTGTGGCGGCCGGCGTCGAACGTTACACCGGGCCCGAATCCGCAGAAGGTGCTGCCGGACGTGCTCCGGTGGTGCTGGCTGAGGTGCAGTCCGCCACCGTTGGCCAGCAGGTTGACCTGATGCTGCAGACCTCTGATAACTTTCTGGCTGAGGTCCTGGGCCGGATGGCCGCAGCAGCGGCCGGGGAGCCCGCCAGCAATGACGGCGCCACCGGCGAAGTCCGCGCACGGCTCGCGGACCTGGGCATCGCCACCGGCACCACGAGGCTCGCCGACGTGTCTGGGCTGGCAATCGCGAACCAGGTTTCGGCCCGCCAGTTCGCCGAAGTCGTGCGTGCCATCACCACCGGGACCGACACCAGGCTGCGGGCAGCATTGGCCGGATTCCCGGTCGCCGGGCTCACCGGGACCCTGGACGCCCGGTACGGGGATGACACCACGGCCCGGGGCGCCGGCCTGGTGCGGGCCAAGACCGGGACGCTGAACTCGGTGATCGCACTCAGCGGGTACGTGGTGGACGCAGACGGCCGGCTCCTGGTCTTCTCCTTCATCGGCAACGGGCTGACCCCTGGCGCGGCCGGGAACAGGGAAGCCCTGGACAGGGCCGCCACGGCGCTCGCCGGCTGCGGCTGCCCCTAGCGGCCGTGCCCCGCATAAGCGGTGCGGGGCAGCACCGGCCGTGCGGGGCGGAACCGCTGTAACGGCGTCTGGTTCTGTTGTGTCTGGCACGCCCGCGGCCGTTCGCCGGTCAGCGAACATAAGGCCCATCCGCCGTCCGCTGTGATCTGATGGGAACTATGGAGTCCACTGCACGTGATTCGTCAGCACCGGCATCATCCAGCCCGGCCCAGGCCCTGATCAACTGGGACCTGGCCGCATCCACGGCGGCCCGGCTGGCGTCTGCGGGTCCAACACTCAAGCCGGCAGAAATCGGCGAGGCCGTGGACAGCCTGCGCCGTCTCGCGGACGCCTCCGTCCCGTATGTCCACGAAATCACGGGCCTCGAAGCCGCACGTGACCTCCGGGACTCCTCTGTCCTGGTGGTGGACCGGGCCAACTGGGCCAAGGCCAACACGCAGAGCTTCGCGGTGATGCTCAAGCCTGCCATGGACAAGATGCTCGAAAGTCGCCGCGGCAATGTCAGCCCGGCCGCGGCCAGCGTCAGCGGCGCCATCACGGGAAGCCAGCTCGGCGCTGTCCTGGCGTTCCTGTCCAGCAAAGTCCTGGGCCAGTACGATCCCTTCGCCGCGCTCGCGGAAGGTTCCAAAGCGCCGGCCGGTGGCCGGCTGCTGCTCGTAGCGCCCAACATCGTGGCTGTGGAGCGCGAGCTCCACGTCCCGCCGGAGGATTTCAGGCTCTGGGTCTGCCTGCACGAGCAGACGCACCGCGTCCAGTTCGCCGCCGCGCCCTGGCTCCGCCACCACATGCTGTCCGAGATTGACAACCTCAGCGGCCACCTGCTGGGCAACGTTGATTCGCTGATGGAGCGTGCTTCCGCCGCCGCCCGCTCCCTCAAGGACCGCTCGACCACGGGCAACGCACCGGGCCGTGGCGCCATCCTGGACCTGCTGCAGAACCCGGAGGAGAAGGCGTCCCTGTCGCACCTGACGGCAGTGATGAGCCTGCTGGAGGGCCATGCCAACGTGGTGATGGACGCCGTCGACGCCAGCATCGTCCCCTCGGTCAGGACCATCCGGCAGCGCTTCACCGACCGCGGCAAAGACCGCGGCGTGATCGAGAAATTCATCCGCAGCCTGCTGGGCCTGGACGCCAAGATGCGCCAGTACTCCGACGGCGCCAAGTTTGTCCGCGCCGTAGTGGACGTGACCGGCATGGAGGGGTTCAACCGGGTGTGGGAATCCGCGGACAACCTGCCCACCGAGCCAGAAATCCACGATCCCAAGCTGTGGGTTGACCGGATGGGCCTGTAGGTGCCGGACGCCCGGAAGGCTTCAAGCGGACGACGGCGGCCCGGCAGGCTGGCGCCCGTCGTCGGCACAGCGCGCAAAATGCTCCAGAACGCCCTGGCGGACGCCGGCTATCCGGCCCGCGTGCTGGTGGCCTGCAGCGGCGGCCCGGATTCACTGGCCCTCGCGGCGGTGGCAGCCTATTTCGCCCGCCGCGGCCACGTTGAGGGGCACCCCCTGACGGTCGGCGCCGTGGTGGTTGACCACCAGCTGCAGGAGGGCTCGGCCGAGGTGGCTGCCGCCGCCGTCCAGGTACTGAAGGAACTGGGCCTCTCCCCGGTGGACCTCCGGACCGTGACCGTCGACAGTACCGGGATGGGCCCGGAGGCTGCCGCACGGGATGCACGCCACGCAGCGTTGGAAGCTGCGGCCCGGGACCAGGGAGCCGCGGCGATCCTGCTCGGCCACACCCTGGACGACCAGGCCGAACAGGTCCTGCTGGGCCTGGCCCGCGGCTCCGGGACGCGATCCCTCGCGGGCATGCGGCCTGCCCGCGGCCTGCTGCTCCGGCCCTTCCTGGGCCTGCGCCGCGCGGACACCCTGGAGATCTGCGACGTCGAGGACCTCGAGCCCTGGCACGATCCCAGCAATTCAGACCCGGCCTTTGCCCGCTCCCGGACCCGGGTGGAAGTGCTGCCGCTACTTGAGGAAAAACTCGGGCCGGGAGTGGCGGAATCGCTGGCCCGGACGGCCTCCATCCTGCAGCTGGACGCCGACTATCTGGAGGACGTGGCAGATCGCACATTTACCGCCCTGGCCGAGCGGTCCGGGCCGGAGATCAGCCTCCCGGAGGAAGCCCTGGGCGGACTTTCCCCGGCCATCAGGTTCCGGGTCATCGCCAAGGCAGCGGCCGACGTCGGGGGCCAACAGCCCAGCTACCAGCGCCTTCTGGCGGCGGAAGCGCTGCTGCGGCGGCAGGGTTCAGCCGGTCCGGTGGAGCTGCCCGGCGGTGTTAGCGTGTACCGGCTCTCCCTCGCCGAGCTGGCCCAGCGGGACGCCGCTGGCGGGCGGCCCGGCACCGCAGACGGGTCCGACGGCGGCGCCTCCGTTCCCCGCGAGGCCGCCCGCTGTGGGAAGCTAGTATTCCGGCCTCAAAAGCCGCCCCAAGAATAGTCGCACCCCGCATCTACACAGGAGCCATTGGTGGATTCAAACGACGTCCAGGCAGACCTCAAGCACGTTCTCTACACCAAGGAACAGATCCAACAGCGGATCGCCGAACTCGCTGCGGAGATCGACAAGGACTACGTAGGCCGCGAAATCCTCGTGGTTGGCGTGCTCAAGGGTGCAGTAATGGTCATGGCCGACCTCGCCCGCGCGCTCCACAGCCACGTTTCGATGGACTGGATGGCAGTGTCCTCCTACGGCTCCGGCACCCAGTCCTCGGGCGTTGTCCGCATCCTCAAGGACCTGGACACGGACCTGATGGGCAAGGATGTGCTGATCGTCGAAGACATCATCGACTCCGGCCTGACCCTGTCCTGGCTCAAGACCAACCTGGAATCCCGCGGCACGGCGTCCGTGGAGATCTGCACCGCCTTCCGCAAGCCTACGGCCGCCAAGGTGCAGATCGACGTCAAGTACGTCGGCTACGACATCCCCAACGAGTTCGTGGTGGGCTACGGCCTGGACTACGCCGAGAGGTACCGCAACCTGGACTTCGTGGGCACCCTCGCCCCGCACGTTTACGAGTAGCCACTCCCGCCGGGTTGGCATTTCACGGCAGTCCACGACTGAACACTGCCGCGAAATGCCATCTCGCTGCGGAAGGGACGGATCAGCAGCAAGACCATTGGCATCAGGGATGTAGCCGCCGCCGCCGGCGTCTCGGCGACAACTGTCTCTCACGTCCTGAACGGGGTGGCTTCCGCCCGGGTCAGCGCGGAAACCCGGGCCCGGGTGCAAGCCGCTGCGTAGCAGTTGGGTTACGGACCTGACCGGGTTGCCCGCGCCCTGCGAACCCGCCGGACAGGCCTGCTGGGACTGATCTGCGAGGACATCGGCGCCAGCCCCCACGCCGGGCGCATCCTTCTCGGCGCTGACGAGGCGGCCAGCTCCCGCGGCTATAACCTCCTGGTCATCAACATCCCCGCGTCCTCGAGGGCAGAGTATCGAACTCGTTGCCGGATCCTTGCACCCGGGCCTCGCCACCGTGACCCTGCCGCACTGCGAGGTGGCTGCCCGGGCCACCCAAAACCTGATGGACGCCGTGGCGGGAAAGCCGGACGCTGCCTTTACCGCCGAGCGGCAGACTGTCCTCGCCTGCACGCTGACGGCCCGCGGATCCGTGGGACCCCCGCCGGATCCCGCTACGCCCAGAGGGAACTTTTGAGTGGCACCGTGCGTGAATTACTCCGAACGGTGTATAGCTAGTAGCTGATGCAGCAACACACGCGCGCAGACCACTCGCCGTGCAGCACTACCAGGAGGGACGGGGCCAGCCCCCGATCAGATGAAAGCTAAGAGTTTCTTCAAGGGCCCGGGCATCTGGATCGTTGTTGTGATCGCCATGCTCCTTGTGGCTTTTGCAACATTGGCCCCCGGTGGTGCGGCACGGATCGACACCGATAAGGGCCTCGCGCTCCTCGCGGACAACGGCAAGGTTGAGCAGGCAAAGATCTTCGACGGCGAAAACCGCGTTGACCTGGTCCTGAAAGACAGCCTGCAGGTCGACGGGCAGGACAAGGGCAAGAGCGTCCAGTTCTTCTTTGTCGACGCCCGGGCCGCCGACGTCGTCAAGGCCGTCACCAGCGCCAAGCCCGCGAACGGCTACACGGACCAGCCGATCGAAAGCAACTGGTTCTCCGGGCTGCTCTCGCTGCTTATCCCTGTCATCCTCCTCGGTGCGCTGTTCTGGTTCCTGATGACCCGGATGCAGGGCGGCGGCTCGAAGATCATGCAGTTCGGCAAGTCCAAGGCCAAGATGGTCAACAAGGACATGCCACAGGTGACCTTCGTGGACGTTGCCGGCGCTGACGAGGCCGTTGAAGAGCTCCAGGAGATCAAAGAGTTCCTGCAGGAACCGGCCAAGTTCCAGGCCGTGGGCGCCAAGATCCCCAAGGGCGTGCTGCTCTACGGCCCTACGGGCACCGGCAAGACCCTGCTGGCCCGCGCCGTCGCCGGCGAAGCGGGAGGGC
>DIZT01000173.1 GCA_002427975.1 Micrococcaceae bacterium UBA6021
ACTCCCTCCAGGAACAGGCCCAGACGGCCGGTACCCAGCTCAAGGCCGCCGCGCACGAAGCCGGTAAGGCCGTAGGCGTCCAGATCGCCCAGCCCCAGAAGCCCAAGAAGCGCGGGTGGCTGGTGTTCGGCATCATCGCCGCGGCCTTGGCCGCCGGTGTTGCAGCCTGGAAGGCCTCCAAGCCTATGGAAGATCCGTGGAAGACGCCCTCTCCGGTCACCCCCACTCCGGCGCCGGTTCCTGCCACCACTGTGAACGAGGCCAAGGACACCGCCGAGGACGCAGCCAGCAAGGCGGCAGCCGCCACGGCCTCGGCCGCTGACGCCGTCGCCGACACCGCCAAAGATGTTGCCGGGGACGCGCCGGAGGCAGTGGAGGATGCAGCCGAGAAGGCCAAGCACGTCGCCGACGATTCAGCAGACACGGCAGCCAAGGCGGCCACCGACGCCAAGACGGCCATGAAGAACATCGCGTCCGCCATGAACGGTTCCGCGGAGAAGAGCAGCAACTAGATCTTCCGGCGCCCTCGCGCCGTTCACTGAAGGGGTTCCGCCTGGCGCGGGACCCCTTCAGTGTTTTCCCAGTGTTTGTCCGGGCTGGACGCCGTCGCTGGCAGGACGAAACGCGATCGGTGCTAAATTTGAACTGATGTCAGCCGATAAATCCCCTGGGGATGCCTTGAACGACGCAGCCCAGCTGCCGCGCGTGTCCATTGTCATCCCGGCTTACAACGAGGAAAGTGTTATCCGGCAGTGCCTCATCGCTGCCGTGTACCAGTCGGTTCCGGCCCACGAAATCATCGTGGTGGACAACCTCTCCACAGACCGCACCGCCGCCATCGTGGCGCAGATGCAGCTGGAGTATCCGGAAAGCCCCATCATCCTGCTCAACCAGGACGGGGACCAGGGCCTGATTCCCACCCGCAACTTCGGCCTGAACCACGCCACCGGCGACATCCTGGGACGCATTGACGCCGATTCCGTCGTCGAGCCGGACTGGGTGGAGCAGGTCCAGAAGGCCTTTTTTGACCCGTCCGTCCAGGCAGCCACCGGCCCGGTGGTCTACTACGACATGCCGATGCGGCGGTTCGGGCTCAAGGCAGACGACAAGATGCGCCAGCTCATGCTCAAGCTCGCCAAGCACCAGTACCATTTCCTCTTCGGCTCCAACATGGCCCTGCGCGCCACGGCTTGGGAAACCATCCGGGATGAAACCTGCCGCGACGAGAAGGACGAGATGCACGAGGACATCGACCTCTCCCTGCACCTCGCTGACCACGAACTCAAAGTCCAGTACTGGCCGCAGATGGTGTCCGGGATGTCCGCCCGCCGGCTGGAGGACTCACCGCGGGACTACCGGTACTACGTGACCCGCTTCGACCGTACGTACAAGGCGCACAACGTCAAGAAGATGGCCCTCAAGGCACCCATGGTGGTCTTCTTCTCGGTTTACTTCCCGGCGAAGCTCCTGCGGGCGATCCACACGGTGAACACCGCCCAGCCCCTCCGCCGCGGCGGACAATAAGCGCCGCCTCACGGCACGGGCATCAGTCCGTTCCAAGTTCAGCGAGGCGGTCCGACGGCGGTTCATCCGCGCCGGCGCCTTCGCGCCGCTTCCTGAAGCCTGACCGCTGTCCCAGAACCACGACGGCGAGGCCCACCAGGATGAGCCCCAGCCCGCCGTAGGTACCGGCGGGCAGAGTCTCGTGCAGGAAGACCGCGGCCAGCAGGGCTGCGCCGGGGATTTCCAGCAGGATGATCATCGACACCAGCAGCGGGCTCATGGTGGCCAGCAGGTGATTGAAGGCCGTGTGACCCACCAGCTGGGCACACACGGTGATGGCCAGGATCCCCACCCAGCCGGCGACGTCGAACCCCACCAGCGGCTGACCGCTGAACAGCGCCAGCACCGCCACAACAGCCGCACACATCCCATAGCAGAGTGTGGTGTACGTCCCCGTGGGCATGGTCTGGCGGGCTTTGCCGCCGGCAAGCGTGTAGAGGCCGGCCAGGGCCCCGCCGGCGACGGCCAGCAGGTCGCCCAGGAGCGCGTCAGGCGAGGATCCCATGTCGAACCCGGTGATGGTGACAACTCCGCCGAAGGCGATCCCCAGCCCTGCCAGCACCTGCCAGCGGTGCCTGGTGCCACGGAAGAGCTGGAAAACCGCGATCCACGCCGACTGCAGGCAGACCAACGCGGTGGCGGCAGCCACGGAGGTGAGCCGCAGGGACGTGATGAAGCAGGCGAAGTGCAGGGCGAGGGCGACGGCGGCCAGCAGTGACCAGCGGAACTCGGGGCCGGTGATCCGGCCGAACTGCCGCGGCTCGCGCACCAGGGTGGGAGTGGCCATCACGGCAGCCCCGATGGCATTGCGCCAGAAGGCGATGGCGAGGGTACTGACGGTGGTGGCGCCGAGGGTGGCAGCGATCAGCGGACCGGAGGAGGCCACACCCAGGACGCCAACGGCTGCAAGAAGGAAGTTCACCGTTCAACCCTACTGTTCGGCATTAACGAAAAAGTCCCGGACAGCTTTTCGGCTGTCCGGGACTTCCTTATGGTGGAGGCACGGGGACTCGAACCCCGAACCCCCTGCTTGCAAAGCAGGTGCGCTACCAATTGCGCCATGCCCCCATAAGAAGCAACCCATCAATCGTACCCTAGAACCATGGAGCCTTTTGCAAGCTCCCGGTCCGGGAATCCCGGCCTATTCGACCTTGTCGGTCGACTGGCTCCAGACTGTTTTCCGGGCTTCGGATTCCTGTGCTTTCCTGTAGAGCAGGACGCCTGCGATCACAGCTGCGAGTACCAGCAACTTCTTCACATGCACCCCGTTCCGGCTCCGCCTGCCTTACAGCAAACCTAACCTCCAGTAGAACCTGCACAGGTTCCGTGGGCGTACCAGGACTTGAACCTGGGACCTCTTCGTTATCAGCGAAGCGCTCTAACCGCCTGAGCTATACGCCCCGATGCCTCATCGGGCCGAGACACGACTTTACAGCACATCCCGGCCCGATCTCAAATCGAGGCATTTCGCCGGAGAATTTCCGGTGAAACTATGGGATTTCAGTCGTCCGTGAGGGTGACGCCGATGCCGCCAACGAGCGTTGCGGAGATGTTGTAAAGCACCGCTGACAGCATGGACAGTGCCGTCAGCAGGACAACATTCACCACGGCGATGATGGTGGCAAAGGAAGCCACCTGGCCCAGGGATGCGACCTTCTTCAGTTCGAATCCGCCGCCCTCGGAACCTGCAAGGGTGCCCAGGAGGCTGTCCACCTGGTCAAAGATTCCCGTGAGGTCCAGGACGGTCCAGAGGACGATGGCGGCCACGACGGTGACGATTCCCAACGCCACCGACAGGAGGAACGCCATCTTCAGGACGGACCAGGGGTCCACCTTGCTGACCAGCAGCCGTGCTCGCCTGACCTTGGCCTTGGGTGCAGGTTTGACCAGGCCGGGCTGGGCCTGGGCGGCGCGCCCCTGCACTGTGCGCTGGCCGGCCTGGCCGGCAGGACGCTGGCCCTGCGCAGGACGCTGGCCGGGAACGGCCGGACGCTGCGCCGGGGCGCCAGTGGGAGCCGCCGGCCGCTGCTGCGGACGGACAGGGGCGTTCACCCGGGGTGCGGCCGCGGGTGGCGGCGTTCCGCCGGGGACATTGCTGCTCGGCTTGGGATATGAGTCGGGATTACTCACTCGTTACCTCCGGTGTAGTCTTCGTTTGGCTCAGCGTCGCCGGAGGCGTCCTCTGACTCAACAGCCGGTGATGTTTCTGCCGTTGATGCTGACCCTGCGGATCCCTCGGGGGACCCGGCCTCTTCAGCCAACGTTACGTCATCGTCCTCGGATTCATCGCCCTCGAGCCCGCGTTCGCTGTTCCTGGCCACTTCAATGATGCGGTCGTTTTTGTCAGGCTTCGCGAAGATAACGCCCATGGTGTCGCGGCCCTTGGCAGGTACGCCGGCCACCGATGATCGGACAACCTTGCCGCCTTCCATGACCACCAGGACCTCGTCCTCTTCCTGGACAATCAGGGCGCCGACGAGGTGGCCCCGTTCCTCCTGGTACTTGCCCACCTTGATGCCCAGGCCGCCGCGGCCCTGCAGGCGGTATTCCTCCACCGCGGTGCGTTTGGCGTAGCCGCCCTCGGTGACGATAAAGACAAATGAACCATCCGTGACGACGTCGGCCGCGAGCAGTTCATCGTCCTCGCGGAACTTCATGCCCGTGACGCCTGAGGTAGCCCGGCCCATGGGGCGCAGCGCATCGTCGGTGGCCGTGAAGCGGATGGACTGGCCCATGCGGGAGACCAGCATGAGGTCATCCGTTTCGGAAACCAGCTGGGCCGAAACCAGTTCGTCTTCATCCCGCAGGTTGATCGCTATGACGCCGGCGGAGCGGTTGGTGTCGTAGTCCTCCAGCCGGGTTTTCTTGACCAGGCCACGCTTGGTGGCCAGCACCAGGTACGGAGCCTGCTGGTAGTCCCTGATGTCCAGGACCTGGGCGATGTGCTCGTCCGGCTGGAAGGCCATCAGGTTGGCCACGTGCTGGCCCTTGGCGTCACGGCCGGCCTCCACCAGTTCGTAGGCCTTGGCGCGATAGACCCGGCCCAGGTTGGTGAAGAACAGGAGCCAGTGGTGGGTAGTGGTCACGAAGAAGTGCTCCACCACGTCATCGCCGCGGAGCTGGGCGCCCTTGATGCCCTTGCCGCCACGCTGCTGCGACCGGTAGTTGTCGCTGCGCGTGCGCTTGACGTAACCGCCGCGGGTGATGGTGACAACCATTTCCTCTTCGGGGATCAGGTCCTCCATGGACATGTCGCCGTCGAAGCCCATCAGGATCTTGGTGCGGCGGTCATCACCGTGCTTGGCCACGATCTCGGCCAGTTCGGTGCTGATGATCCCGCGCTGGCGCTCCTCGGAGGCAAGGATCGAGTTGTACTCGGCAATCAGGGCCTCGAGTTCGGTGTGCCGGTCCTGGATCTTCTGGCGTTCCAGGGCTGCCAGGCGGCGCAGCTGCATGTCCAGGATGGCCCGGGCCTGCAGTTCGTCGATGTCCAGCAGTTCCATCAGTCCGTCGCGCGCGGCTTCGGTGGTGTTGGACGCCCGGATCAGCGCAATCACTTCATCCAGGGCGTCCAGGGCCTTCAGGAGGGCACGCAGGATGTGCGCCTCTTCTTCGGCCTTGCGCAGGCGGTAGCGGGTCCGGCGCGCAATAACGTCCATCTGGTGCGTCACCCAGTGGCGGATGAAGGCGTCCAGGCTGAGCGTGCGCGGAACCCCGTCAACGATCGCCAGCATGTTGGCGGAGAAGTTGCTCTGCAGGTCGGTGTGCTTGTAGAGGTTGTTCAGCACCACCTTGGCCACGGCGTCGCGTTTGAGCACAATGACCAGCCGCTGGCCGGTGCGGCCGGAGGTCTCGTCGCGGAGGTCGGCGATGCCGGAGATCTTGCCGTCCTTGACCAGCTCGGCGATCTTGATGGCCAGGTTGTCCGGGTTCGCCTGGTAGGGCAGTTCGGTGACCACCAGGCAGGTGCGGCCCTGGAGTTCCTCGACGTTGACCACGGCGCGCATGGTGACGGAGCCGCGGCCCGTCCGGTACGCGTCCTCAATGCCCTTGTGGCCGAGAATGGTTGCGCCGGTGGGGAAATCGGGTCCCTTGACGCGCAGCAGCAGCTCTTCGAGCAGTTCCTCGCGGCTGACCGTCGGATTGGCCAGGTACCACTGGACGCCGTCAGCTACTTCGCGCAGGTTGTGCGGGGGAATGTTGGTGGCCATGCCCACGGCGATGCCGGTCGAGCCGATCGACGTCGGCGACGCCGGCGAGCCGGCAGTGGCGGTCGGTTGCACGTGCCGGCTGTCGTAGTTCGGATACCAGTCGACGGTCTCCTTCT
>DIZT01000186.1:0-4555 GCA_002427975.1 Micrococcaceae bacterium UBA6021
GGGAAGTTGAACGGGGTGATGCCCGCGACCACCCCGAGTGGCTGGCGAAGCGAGTGGACGTCGATGCCCGCACCGGCGTCGTCGGAAAACTCTCCCTTAAGCAGGTGCGGGGCGCCGGCCGCGAACTCCACCACCTCGATGCCGCGCTGGATATCGCCCTTGGAATCGGCGAACGTCTTGCCGTGTTCGGAGGAGAGCAGCGTGGCGAGTTCGTCCATGTTCTCGTTGACGAGGTCAACGAACTTCAGCAGGATCCGGCCGCGCCGCTGCGGGTTCATGGCCCCCCACGCAAGCTGTGCCTTTTCGGCGGCGGCCACCACGTTCCGGACCTCCTCCCGGCTGGCGAGGGGCACGCGGGACTGGACTTGGCCCGTGCAGGGGTCAAAAACGTCGCTGAAACGGCCGGATGTCCCCGTCACCCGTTGGCCGTCCACGTAATGGGATAGTTCGCGCACCATGATGCAATGCTCCTTCGCATGTGATCCAGATCATCTCTGCAAGCGAATATACTCGGACTTCCTACTAAATTCCAGACTGTCCCGGCAGCGGCGAACAACCCCTGCGCGGGCTTTCCCCGCCGTGGTAACGCCTCCAGGCAACAACTTCGGTAAGTTAGGGACTGTGAAGATTGCTACCTGGAACGTAAACTCCCTCCGTGCCCGCGCCGACCGCGTAGAGGCCTGGCTGCAGCGCAGCGACTGCGATGTCCTTGCCATCCAGGAGACCAAATGCAAGGACGAAAACTTCCCCTGGGAGCTCTTCGAACGCATGGGCTACGAGGTAGCCCACTTCGGCGTCAACCAGTGGAACGGTGTGGCCATCGCGTCCCGCGTCGGCCTGGAGGACGTGGAGCGCACCTTCCTGGACCAGCCCGCATTCGGCAAGGCCGGCAAGGACCCCGTCCAGGAGGCCCGCGCCATGGCCGCCACGTGCGGCGGCGTCCGGGTCTGGAGCCTCTACGTGCCCAACGGCCGCTCGCTGGACGACGAACACATGCCCTACAAGCTCAAGTGGCTTGAATCCCTGAAGGGCCACGCCCAGAGCCTGGTCACCGCGGACCCGGACGCGCAGGTTGCACTGATGGGCGACTGGAACATCGCACCCCAGGACGAGGATGTCTGGGACATCGACCTCTTCCTGTCACAGGGCCATACCCACGTCAGCCCGCCGGAGCGCGCGGCTTTCCACGCCTTTGAAGAAGCCGGCTTCACCGACGTGGCACGCCAGTACACGCCCGGCCCCGGCGTTTACACCTACTGGGATTACACCCAGCTGCGCTTCCCCAAGAAGGAGGGCATGCGCATCGACTTCGTCCTTGGCTCCCCCGCCCTGGCCGCCCGTGTCACCGGCGCCTCGATCGACCGCGAGGAGCGCAAGGGCAAGGGCGCCTCGGACCACGCCCCCGTTCTGGTGGACCTGGCGGACTGATGGCTGCTGCCGGGACCCAGGAAGGGAGACTGTCATGACGGGAAACCTCTACCGGGGCCAGGCCGGCCTGCCTTTCTCCTCCACGCTGCGCGTCTACGAACCGCTGGATGCCTTTCCCGAAGGACAGCGGGAAGCCATCCGGGCCGCCGGTGCCCGCACAGCCTCCCGGGCCGCCGTCGAAAACGCCGAGCTGCTTGCCTCGCTGGGCCGGATCACCCGCGCCGGCGGGGACCCCTTCCCCACCGGGCGGACGGACCTGGTCCGGGTCACCAGCGTTCCCGGCGTACCACCCGGCCGGGCTTCCGGCGCAGGAACGTCCGACGCCGGTGCTGCCGCCGGCCCGGGCACTGGGCCTGGCGCTGGGGCCGGGCGGGTCCTGCTGTACTGCCCCAGCCAGTTGGTCCTGCGCGCCGGTCTCGCCGCCAACGCCCTCATGGAAGGCATCCACGGCCCGCTCGCCGAGATGCTGATTCCGGAAGAGCAGCGGGACAGGCATCAGGAACGTATTGACCAGGTCAAAGCCCGTGACGGCGCCATCCGCGTGCACACCCGCGCCTCCACCTGGGGCATCCCCTTCAGCTGGTTCTCGCTGTTTATGGAAGGCGACCATAAGGACGTGGTGGAGTCCGGCGGCCGCATCCTCACCGTCAGGGTGTGGGCGCCCATCACCGAGGCCATGGAGCGGGCCCGCTACGCCGTGGCCCATCTGGCACTGGCCGCCCCGGACCTGGACATGCTGGACGACCTCGCCCAGCTGACCGAATGGCTGGAGCTGTTCCACGTCAATTCCATGGTGGAACTCGACTACGGTGCCGTGGCGGACAAGGTCTACCCGGACGAGTCGCCGATGGACATCCGGCTTGGCATTGAATGCCTGGCGGAAGGCGACATGACCGGCGCCGCTGCAGCCTACCGCCGGCTGGCTTCCCGCTGGATTCCCATCCGGCAGCTCGCCCGCGCGTCCTGACCGCGGCTCCCCGGCCACGACTTCCTGGCCCGATGCCAAGCAGTGTGTCCTCAGGAAGGGGGCGGCGCCGTCGTACGTCTGACGATGAGCCGGTGGGGCGCGACGGCGGACTGGACCGCCCCCACCGTGCCGTCCAGTTCGTCGAGGAGCATCTTGGTGGCCAGTTCGGCCTGTTCGTCGGGCCGCTGTCCCACTGTGGTCAGGCCCATCGCGTCAGCGAAATCGTGGTCATCGATCCCCACGACCGAGAGGTCCTCCGGTACGCGGACGCCCGCCCTGGCGGCCTCGAAGATGACGCCCATGGCCATTTCATCGGACGCGCAAAAGATGGCGGTTGGCTTGGGACCGGGACGCGCCCAGAGGCGCCGGAACGCCTCCTGGCCGCTGCGCACTGTGAAGTCTCCCCATTCGTCCCATTCGGGGCGGGTGGGCAGTCCGGCTCCTGCCATCACGTCCTTGAAAGCCAGGATCCGCACGCGGGGAACATCGAAGTTAAGGTCGGTTTCATCGTCACCGTGCAGGAGGGCAATGTCCCGATGGCCGAGGTCGATCAGATGCCGGACGGCTGTAGAGGCAGCGGCGTAGTCATCGATGCCGATGTACGCGCACTCCTCCACATGGCCGCCCACCACGATCAGCGGGATATCAATCTTCTGCAGATGGTCCAATTCATCCCTGGTGAGGGCCATGCACAGGACAAGCAGGGCATCAATCTGTTTGTAGACCATGGTCTTACTGAAGAGGCGTTCACGGTTGCTGCCGTGACCGCCCAGGTTGAACAGGGACAGGTTGTAGTGGCGGGGGGGAAGTTCGCGGTCGGCGCCCTCGATCGCCTTGGAGAAGAACCACCGGCTCACGAACGGGGCCAGGACACCGATGGTCTTGGTGCGGCCGGTGGCCAGTCCGGAGGCTGAAGAGGATGCGACGTAGCCCAGGGCCCCCGCCACCTCGAGGATCTTCTCCCGGGTGGCGGGTGACACCCTGGGCAGCCCGCGGACCGCCCGGGACACGGTGGCTGTGGACACGCCGGCCGCTGCTGCCACGTCTTCAATGCTGACGCCGCTGTGGCCGCCCCGTTGCGACCTCTCGCTTGTTTTTGCCACCTAAGCCCCCTCAATATCCCGTCCGGAAGCCGAGGGTGCCTTCCCAGCCGGAGGCACCAGCCTATTCCGCCTGGCCGATTCCGCGCTTCTTTATGTCGGCTCGCTGCTCAGGTGATGCGCCTGGACGTCCTCGCGGGGAGCCTCCGGCGCAGCCTGAGCATCCCCCACAGGCCCAGAATTACTGCTAGCAGGCCCAGAGCCCAGCCCAGTGCGGGCTGGGCCGTGAGCTCGGCGGCCACGGTGATGACCAGCAGGACCAAGGCCCAGAAACCGAGAAACCCTATCACGAGGTCGAAGTCCTCCGCCGATTTCACTCGCGTGTGATGCTCCTTGGCCGGGCCTCCGAGGGTCGGCCCGGCCGAATCCGGAGTTCGCATCATTTAACCGCGCCCGCTGTCAGGCCCGCCACGATCTTGCGCTGGAAGATCAGCACAAGGATCACGAGTGGAATCGTTACCACCGTTCCGGCTGCCATGACGGCGGTGTAGGGCTCTTGGTGGGCCTGAGCGCCGGCGAAGTACGCAATAGCCACAGTGACGGTCTTGGTGGAGTCATTGGACAGCTGGCTCGCGATGAGGAACTCATTCCAGGAAGCGATAAACGCCAGGATGGCGGTGGTGAACACAGCCGGCGCGGCGAGCGGCATGATCACCTTGCGGAAGGCCTGCCCCTGGGTGCAACCATCAATTCGGGCTGATTCCTCCAGTTCCCACGGCATTTCCCGGAAGAAGGATGTCAGGGTGTAGACCGTCAGTGGCAGCACGAACGAGATGTTTGGAATAATCAGTGCCTGGTAGGTGCCGTACCAGCCGATGTTGGTGAACAGCTGGAACAGCGGCGTTACCAAGGCCACGCCCGGGAACATCGAAGCCCCGAGGACAAAGCCGAGGACCAGGAACTTAAACCGGAACTCAAGCCTGGACAACGCATACGCGGCAAACACTCCGAAGAGCAGGGCAACCACGGTGGTCACCCCGGCCACGAAGAGCGAGTTCAGGAGGTTCCGGCCGAAGTGGTTACCCAGGCTTTCAGAGAACACCGTGTTGAAGTTGTCCCA
>DIZT01000186.1:4762-5291 GCA_002427975.1 Micrococcaceae bacterium UBA6021
CTTGCTCCTTGGTCTTGGGTGTGGCTGAGGCTGAGGCGACTGCATTAGCCCCGAGGAAGCGGACGAAGATGAACGCAACAAGGAAAATGATCAAGAAAGTGATCGTTGACAAGGCCGCTGCTGAGTTGAAGCCCTGGCGGATCTGATCAACCACCAGGATGGACAACGTTGTTGTGCCGTTGGAGCCCTGGGTCATGATGGCCGGGAGGTCGTACATACGCAGCGCATCAAGGACACGGAACAGCACAGCGACCATGAGTGCCGGCTTCACCAGAGGCAAGGTGATCTGGGTGAAACGCTGCCATGCCGAGGCCCCGTCGACCTTCGCGGCTTCGTAAACCTCTGCCGGGATGATCTGCAGTCCCGCCAAAATCAGCAATGCCATAAACGGCGTGGTCTTCCAAACATCTGCAATGATGATCGCCCAACGGGCCGGCCACTCGCTGCCCGTCCAGAGGATCGCCGTACCAAACAGCTTGTTGGCGATTCCGTCGAAAGCGAAAATGAAGAACCACAGTTTCGCTGTCAC
>DIZT01000186.1:5365-5800 GCA_002427975.1 Micrococcaceae bacterium UBA6021
CGGAAGCTCCGTGCCATGATGACGGCCATCCAGAATCCCAAGAGGGTCTCCAGCACTACGGTGACGGCTGCGAAGAAGAATGTGGTACCGGTTGCGCTCCAGAATTGGGCGCCGAGGGTGCCTGGTGCACAAGCGGCTGATCCACATTGCTGGGCCAACCAGTGGACAAAGTTGTCAAACCCGGCGGGACCGCCTTGGACGAACACCTTGGTCACCGGATCAAGGCCCTGATCCTTCTGGAAGGCCATGATAATGGCATTGACCACCGGGTACACGATGACGACGGCGAGCACTACCAAGGCCGGAGAAATCAACCAGAACGCCCAGCGGCCTTGGGACTTGACCGCCCTGTCCTGTCCTACTTCTTTTCGATCTTTACTGGGTTTGGGGCTCGGTGTCTTCGGCGCTGGTTTAGGCTGCGCTAGCGCTGTCTCT
>DIZT01000269.1 GCA_002427975.1 Micrococcaceae bacterium UBA6021
AGGACCTGATGCGGTCCAGGACCGCGACGCCTTCCTCATCGGAGCCGACGGAAACATGGACATGGCATCCGCACGTCAGCTGCTCTCGGGCCGTCAGAGCATACTTTTCCAGCAGCGCGTCATAACGGTCGTTGCTGGTGGCATGGGGTGTGCCCGCCAGCGGGGACGTGGCCAGGGCAGTGATCCGCGCACCCGCTTTCCGGGCGAGCGAGTCGGCAAAGGCGCGGCCGGCCCGTATCTCGGCGGCGAGTCCACTCAGGCTGCTGTGCGGGTGCGTGATGACTTCGAGCTGTTCCTGGTGCAGCTCGACGGCCAGCATCGGGTGGGTAGAACGGTCCACCGCCTGGTTAAACGGGTCCTGGAGGCGCAGCAGGTCTGCGGCCAGAGGCAGGGGACTGCCGTTGCAGGGATCTACGATCAGGAATTCTTCCTCGACACCAAAAGTACGCACCTGATAAGTGTGGCCGACGAACGCGACAGCGGACGCCATACCCAGGGGGCCTCGCGGATATATCTCGACCCTTCCGGTTAAGCCGATGGTGGCCTCGATGAAATTCATACCCAGTTGACACGGCAGGAATCCCGACAGGCTCCTGCCACGCTCATTTTCCTCGGCCGCCGGGGCCAGATCCGACAGTCCTACCGGGAAGGCCGGGAAGACCAGCTCGGAGCCTTTGGCCTGGGCCTAAACGCAGTCAGAATCGGCCCTGAAGACACGCCGGCCTGCGGCTGGACGATCCACTGATCAGCTATTAAAGTCTTGCAGTATCGAATTTTGGCAGGGCGCACACGACGCCCGGGAAGGAGGCGCGCATCACCGCTGACCAATACCGCCAACCCACTGTCCTATTCCTGGAAAGCCCCTCACCCGAGGGGCTTTCCCATTTCCCGCACCAGAGAACCCTTGCCGCCGCGGAAGGCAACAAGCGTTGAGTGACCATGGAATGACGTTGCTTGCCGTCGAAGACGGTCTCGGCGCTCCACCCGCTGGCCGGCTGCGTGCGCAGGGCCCAGTAGGTGTCGGCGATGCGGTCGGGTGATGGTGCCGGCAATGGTGACGCCGGCGGCGCGCACGTCGTCGACCATCAGCTCCTCATGCCTCAGCGTGACAGCGGCGCAGACCGGCCTTGCCGAGGGAGATCGTGGCGTATGCCGGCTGCGGGTCCACGGCCAGATCATCCTGACCGTGCCGCCGACCCTGTATTGGGATACGGTTACCCGGTCCAGCTGCCCCGGCCGGTGACCAGGTCGTACCCGACGAGGCAGGACTCTCCGTTGTTGCCGGCCGTGATGTCACGATAGGTGATGCTGTTTCCGTACACGTAGCCTGCGTCCACGACAGTTCCGGCATCGGCCGAGCGCGCCGCCCACATCGGTGATGACGCGCTCGTTCCGCCGACGGTCCACCATCCGCTTTGGCCTTGGTAGTTCACGGAATCATAGACGGAGACACCCGAGGCCGGATCCGCATCGAGGGAGACGTCGGGGGTTGCCCGTTTCGTGCCGCAATTGACGTGCTGGTACTGACTGAACCCGGATTGGGCCGGGGGCGCCGCTTCATAGGCGCTGCATCCGCCGCCGGATCCGCTCCAGCCCGTTTCGTTCGAGAAGGCACCGGAGCCGTCGAAGCTCAATGTCGTGCCGCCCACGGAAATAACATTCGGCGACGCCGAGGGGTACGACGCCGGCGTGCCCGCGTCGCCGGAGGAGACAAAGAAACTCACTCCGTTGGCTGTGAAGTGGGAGTCATAGACCGACTCTCCGCTGAACTCGGAGCCTCCCCAACTGTTGGACACGTACTTGGCGTGCGCTGAGGCGTAGTCCTCCGCCGCGAGCAGATTCGTGAAGCTGTTACTCTTCGCTTCGACGAGCAGGATCTTCGCTCCGGGGGCGATGGCATGTGCCCACTGGATATCGAGGGAGATTTCCAGTGCCCACCCCGAGTCGGTGCGGGGGTACTTGGTGCCGCCGGTCTGGTCCACTTTGCTGAAACATCCGTTGGCAGTGGTGCAGGCCGGCAGGCCGAACTGGCTGCTGAAGACGCCAAGATCAGATTCTGCGTTCGGATCATTGTAGGCATCCACGATTGCTATCGTCGTTCCCGCCCCGGACGTACTGGCGGTCGGGAAGTTGTAGCTCGCCCTGATCGTCGAAGGGGACAGCCCCTTGGGTGAGGCAGAAACGCCGGGTCTCACATGCAGGGGATGGCTGGCGTAGTGCTCGGTGATGGTTGCAATCCCAGTGCTTGCCACCGCCATGCCTGGCGTAAACGCGAATGCAAGCGCAATCAACATAACCGGGACGGATCGTGGCAGACGCAGCATCCGGATCAAACCTCCTGAAAGAATCCATAACCTGTGGATCATTCTCTCCCGGACCCTGCGCCGGTACAAGGAAACACGCCACTGACGGTCCACCCGCTCCGGCAAAACACCGAGCCCGGGTCAAGGCTCCCTTTGGAGCCTAGGACCCATCAATGCTTTCCGAATGAGTGGCTGATACTTGAATTTCAGCTTCGACTTCTACGGGCTACTCGGTTTCCACTACGAAGCAAGTGCCGCGTGTCGTTAGTTAGATAATTAGAGGGCGGGGACTGACCCGGATTTCTTGTCCACGTAGATGTGCCGGGCGGGGATGCCCCTCGCTGCTCAGTGCGTCGATCTGCCGGTCGAGGTCCTGTTTCGCGGTCGAGATGCGGGCGTACCCAATATCCATACGACAACTGTACCGAAAGTTGTTCTGTACGTTCTTCCTGGGACGTCTTATGGGGAATAGTTGTGGAACGTAACTCGGCGGCGTGTCGCCACTTTTCGAAGTACCAGTCCCGGGCGTTCCACTACCTAGGATGTGGGCATGATTTGCGGCTTGTAGGTATCCCACAACATCCGCTCTTGGATCACTGGCGCGAATGTCTGAGATCAGCGAAGCCAATCGGAAGAGGTAACCAGCAATCGCAGTCATGGCCACGGAGCGATGACAGGAATCGATGGCATCCGCGCGCCGGAAGAAAGAGGGGCGATGAGCGGGATCGACGACCTGATGGCGGAGTCCAACGATCGGTGGGCAAGCGCCAGACGGAGAGCGCAGGGCATAGCAGACAATGGCCTGGGTGAGGCAGTGAAGACTTACTACGTGTTCTATCTGCCTGTGGGCTTCGTCGTGCTGCTCCCGATCGGGACAATCGGCGGGATGCTTGCGCTGGGCGGTGCCCTGGCCGATTGGTCTTCCTACTTACTGTTTGGATTTTTCCTCGCCCTACTGGGCGCCCTGATCGGAGGGCTCGTCTACAACGCGAAGAAAGTGCGGCCCGCGGCGGAGTTGGGGAGAATAGACGTGCTCTTCTCGCTGCAGGAGCATGAGCAAAAGCACGTCCGGCGGCAGATCCTGGGGAAGGCCGCACTTGACGTCGAACATCTGGCGGTCACTCGCGGGGCTGCAGTCCAACTGCGAAAGAACCTTGCCACGCAGCTCATCCTGGCACCCGCGTTCTTGACCGCCTTTATCCCCCAGGCTGTTCCTCTTCTCGCCAGGAATCCCATCTGGTGGTTGATGGCCCTGGTCGTTTGCGCCTATGCAGTCTCGCTCATATTTCTGGGGCGAGAATTTCGGCGGGCCGGTCGATTCCTCACACGGACCGCAGACCGAGCATCCGCCGCCAAGGACACGTAGTGCAAGGCGAAACTGTTCCAATTCCAAGGAACGGAGAGTATGCGCTATATATCGTCAGAGAAACCGGTAGAGGTTCCCCAAACGTGATTCCAAGACCGCCACTTAGGCGCTGCGATTTGGGGGTTGAGTAGGATCCGGGCAGCCATCAGCGCTAAGGATCATAAGTCCGCGGAATGTCGCGGATTTTGCCCCTAAAACTTGAACCGTCAGAAGTCTCTGTCACTATCAAATCCCGCGGCGTCACTACCTTTTTGTTGGTTTGATTTTGAGGTGGTTTTTGTGAGGCGCCAGAGGCCCCACTAAGCCAGTCCTAGTCCGGGCTCGTGGGTCTATCGCAGACGTTCGTATGCTATAGACCAGGATGTAACCGGGACAAGCTAGATCCGGCCGAACGCTATTGGTGGCACGGATCCTACTCGACCCCCGTTTCCGGCAGAATGACGCCCCTGTGCGGCCGATCCCGCTGGCAAGCGACACGCCACGATTCTCGA
>DIZT01000030.1:0-6673 GCA_002427975.1 Micrococcaceae bacterium UBA6021
GTGGCGGCGGGCTTCCGCGGCACGGTGATCGACCGGCTTACGGGCAGGGGCGCGCCGTCGACGTCCGGCGGGTGCGTTCAGTCCGCCAGAGGCTCTGGGTCCGCTATGAATGAGAGGAATCTCTTCCCCCGATCGGAAATGTCGTGGCGGACCTCGGTACTGACTGATCCGAAAATGGAGCTGACTTGGCTGGGGCAGGTGCGCACTGGTGTGCCCGTCGTGGTCTGGCGGGGTGGTCGGCTGTGTGAAGACTGGCGGGGTCAGGCTGCGGGTGTGAGGGTTACGGTGTAGCCGAGGGCTTCAAGCTGGCGGATGTGGTTGCGTTTGCTGGCGTCGGGGTTGGTGCGGCTGCTGAAGTGATCGGCGCCGAGATCCTGGAACTGGGCGTTGGGTTCTTGGAGGAGGTGCCAGATGATGACGAGGATGGAGCGTCCGACGGCGACTATGGCTCGGTTTTTGCCGCGGCGCCGGGCAAGCCTTCGGTAGCGTTCGCCCAGGAAGGTATCCGTCTTTCCGGCCACGACCGTGGCCTCACCCAGGGCCCGGGCCAGATAGCGGTTGCCGTGCCCGGTCGAGCCGTTGCCCTTGGTCTTCCCGGCGGAGGAGTTGATGCCCGGGGAGAACTTAGCCCAGGAACACAGGTGCCCCGCAGTCGGGAACCGGGACATGTCGGCCCCGATTTCGGCCAGAATAATGGCGGCGGCGACGCGGCCGATGCCCGGGATCTCATCCAGGCGTTCCGCCGCCGCGGCGAAAGGCGCCCCTGGCACTCCTGGCCTCCCGGCCCGCACACAAAGTCGTTCCCAAACCGATCCGGCGCGACGTCAAACGGCTGCGAAACGCCGTCCGCGAAGCGAAGGACCACCCGGCCGGCACCAGCGACCACCCGACACTGCATCAGGCACGCAAAGACGGCAAACGCCTCCGGTACGCAGCCGAAGCCGCAACCCCGGTCAACCGCGAAAGAGCCACCCGTCTGGCAGACGCGGCCCACGGAATCCAGAAAATCCTCGGCGACCATCAGGACAGCGTCGTCACACGGGACCTGCTGCGCCGATTGGGCGCCCAGGCCTTCCTCCAAGGCGAAAACGGCTTCAGCTACGGCAGACTTCACGCCCGAGAAGAATACACAGCCCTGGATGCCGAAGCCCGCTTCCACCGCGAATGGAAGAACTTCCACTCCCCGTCCCTGGGTAAATAACCATTCCAACAGGGCCCCGCACAAAGGAAGCCGGCGCATGGACAGCTGGCACTTATCGTCGGACTGCTTCTGGCCGGTCGGACTGGGCGGGGAAACTGTTGCCGGGGCGGCGGCGAGGCGCGCAGGGCGGCACAACTCCCGGATAGCGGGACGGCCTGCCTGCACGTGGTGTGCAGGCAGGCCGTCGATGTTTGAACGCTTTGAACTTTGCCGAGCCCCTATGTATCGGCGCTGGAATCGCGAAGCCCTCCCGGGGTCAGGGGTGGAAGAGCTCTTCGAGGGTGCCTGATGTGGTGGGTGAGCAGGTGTTGGCCAGGCAGCCCAGGTGCCACAGGCGCTCGATGGTGGAGAGCAAGGTGTAGTGATCGGACAGCTGGTTCGTTGTTTTGCGCGGGCCGTCCGCTGAGTTGATCACGATCATGGGGGCGTGGCCGCCGCCGAGGACGGCACCGTTCTGCCCGACCGGGCTGCCCGGGCCGCCCGTGGATCCTGAGTAGTCGTTCTCGTCCCAGGCCAGGACGATGCTGGACTTGGTCGTCTTCCACGTCGGGGAGTCCATGATCTGCTGGACCGTGTCCTTGACGTAGGTGTCGCCGAGCTGGATCGCGCCGTGGTCCAGGCCGGAGTCCGGGTACCCGCACTGGGGCAGTCCGATCAGGGCCGCCCCGGACGGGGAGATCCCGTGCATGTCGTGGCACTGGTTCGGGCTGATCCAGACAAAGTTCGGCACGGCCCCGCTGGCCAGGTCGGCCTTAAGGTTGTTCTCCTGGGGCACAATGTTCTGCAGGCGCGGGCTGCCCGGGTAGTTGATGTCCGAGAAGTACATGAAGGGGTTGTGCTTCTGCGCGTAGAGCTTGACCGTGGAGGAGCCGATCGTGGGTGCGTATTCGACCTGCGAGCCGGTGCTTGGAAGGTTTTCCATGTACGCCTTCCAGCTCAGGCCTTTGTTCTCGAGCTGGTCCACGATGGTCTTGCCCGAGAACATGTGCGGAGTGGATGAGGCGCTGGCGACCTGCGCCTGGGTGAGGAGCCCCGTGGCTCCCGGGTCACCGGAGCCGGGGATGAACTCTTCGGGGGCGCACGTGACATTTGCGCCGGCCTTGCAGTCATCCCAGATGCCCTGGGTGCTTCCTGAGATGGTGGCAAGGTAGTTGGGCAGACTCGGGTGAGTCACGCCGTGATAGTTCACCGCGGTGTTGTAGCGCCGGGCGAGGGAATTGATGAAGGGTGCATCGGCGGTGTTACCGATGACCTGGTCGTAGCCGTGGTTTTCCATCATGATGACGAAAACATGGTCAGGGCCGTTCTCGCCCTGCCCGTTGGCCTGGGCAACAGCGCCCGCCGTCGATTGCGCGTCCGCGGGTGCAGCCGCACCAACGGCTGCGAATCCAGTGAACGCGACGGCGGCAGCAAGCGCTGTTGCGCCTGCCCTCCGGCTCTTTAGCACATTGAGCATTGGATAATCCTTTCGGGTTGCGCCCGGAACGGGGCGCCGGTTTCTCGGGTATAGCAGCAAGGTGACTCCCGGTTGGCGGCAGAGCGAACGACAGTCGCCAACACTCGCTCCGACGCCGGTTCGGTCATCGGCCCAGTTGGGGGTCGCTCGTGAGCTGACGGCCGTTTTCAAGCCGGCCGGCCAAGACGCGGACGAGCTTCGCGTCACCGGAGGACGTGATCCTCAGGTCGTACCAGCCGCCCTGGGTCGGGATGACGACGGTCTTGCTCTGGCCCGGGTTGAGCGAAAGCGTCTGGGTACCGGCACCGTAAGCGTCCGTCAGGGTGAGTGCTTCGCCCGTGGAGCCAGTGTTCTCGATCCGGAACTGAGCGTGCGGGGCTTTACCGTCAGCGGTGACGGTGACGCGGAGGTCCACCGCCGCCGTCGTGCCCGCAAGGCGCCGGTACCAGCCGGCCGGGCCGTGCATGTGCACGTCGTACTCGGCACCGAGCGCCCAGGACGCGTCCAGTGAGGCCGCCGCCCCGATGGTGTACGAGTACGGCGCGGCAGGCAGCAGGTTCGAGCGGACCTGCACGTGCGCGCCGAGGCTACCCCTGTTCGCCCAGCGGGCGGTGAGTTTGCCGGCGTCGATTTTCGTTTCGACGTCGAGGGCGTAGCCGAGCGGGCGGGACGGACGCGTGCCCTTCTCCTGTGAGGGCATCGAGTTCGTCGCCGGGGGCGTCGGAACGTAGCTCGGGTGGCGCTGTTGGTCAGCAGGCTTGTAGGCCGAGGTGTCGGGCATGGCCGGGGCCGCTCCGCCGGCCGCGGAGAAGTCGAACGCGCTCGTGAGGTCACCGCTGACCGCGCGGCGCCACGGCGTAATGTTCGGCGAGGCGACGCCGAAGCGGGCCTCCAGGAAGCGGACGATCGAGGTGTGGTCGAAAGTCTCCGAACAGACCCAGCCGCCCATGCTCCACGGGGAGGCCACGATCATCGGAACGCGAACGCCAAGACCGAAGTGCCCCGGAACGTCCTTACTCCCGTAAAAGGTCGGGGTACCGTCGTACCACTCACCGGCGGTCGAGACGGTGGACGCGCCCGGGATTTGGGGGGTGTTCGGGTGCGGCGGGACGATGTGGTCGAAGAAGCCGTCGTTCTCGTCATACATGAACAGCACCGCTGTCTTGCTCCACACCTCCGGGTTGGAGGTGAGGATGTCCAGGACGTTCGCCGCGTACCAGGCGCCGAAGTTCGGCGGCCAGTTCGAGTGCTCCGTGTAGGCCTCGGGCGCCACGATATAGGACACCTGTGGGAGCTTGCCGCCCGCAACGTCCTCGCGGAGGACCCGGAAGAGGTCATCGCCTGCCTTCGCGTTCGTGCCGGTGCGCGCCTTCTCATACAAGGGCGTGCCCGGCTTCGCGTCCTGGTACTGCTTGAAATACAGGAGCGAGTTGTCGCCGTAGTTGCCGATGTACGGGTCGCCAGTCCAGCCCTCATAGTGCGCCGGGTCGAGGCCCTCGCCCACGTCCTGGTAGACCTTCCAGCTCACGCCGGCCTTCTCAAGCTCCTCGGGGTATGTGCTCCACCAATACCCTTTCTCATCGTTCCACAAGTCAGGGCCTCCGCCCTTGCGGTCCGGGTCGTCCCCACCCGCGAACATAAAATACCGGTTCGAGTCCGTCGGGCCAAGGACCGAGCAGTGGTACTGATCGCAGACCGTGAACGCATCGGCAACGGCGAAGTGGAACGGAATGTCCTGACGCCCGTAAAACGCCATCGTCGCGTCGGTCTTCTCCGGCAGCCACTTATCGTATTTGCCGTTGTTAAAGGCTTCATGGGTGAGCTTCCACGAGTGGTCAAGGTCCTCCATGAACTGCAGGCCGAGGTTCGGCGCCGTCGGGTGGAAAGGAGTAACCTCGCGCGTGGCGTTGGCCTGGTGGAACGCGTCCTTGCCGGACGGCAAAACCGCGGGGTGCGGGTCCGAGAACCCGCGTACGCCCTTGAGCGTGCCGAAGTAATGGTCGAACGCCCGGTTCTCCTGCATGAAGATCACGACATGCTCAACGTCCTTAATCGAGCCCGTGGCCCGGTTGGCGGGGATATCCGCGGCCCGGGCGATGCTTTGCCCAAGCATCTGCGAGATCGCGGTGCCGGCGGCGCCGGCGGCCGAGAGCTGAAGAAAACGTCGGCGGTCCAAACCTGCCATGAGCTGCTCCTAGTGCATTGTGTTACTGGTGACCCCCGACGGAGTGTGCCAGCGCCAGGTTACTGCCCGGTAAAGGCGTGGTGAACTTTGAGCGACATGCTTACCCGGGAGAGGAGCACGGCCCCCAACAGCCGACATGCTTAACCTCGCCACCGATCTCCGCCGCCGGCACATCAACCTGCGCGTCCTGAACCTTGGCGGCGGAGACGTCGATACCGGCACCCCCATGGGCGCCATGGTCTTCACTGTCATGGCCGCCCTGGCGCAAATGGAACTCGACGTCAAACGCGAACGCATCACCGACAGCGTAAGCAAGCGCCGCGCAGCAGGCAAAGACCTCGGCGGCCGACGAAACACCTTCACCACCAGCCAAACCGAAAACGCCCGCCGCCTCATCGCCAGCGGCGAACCGGCAACCCAAGTCGCCCAAGACCTCGGCATGTCCAGGGCAACCCTCTACCGACGCATCGCAGGGATCGAAGCGCAACACTGGATCAACACCCAGGACGCGATCGCTTCCACATAAGTTACTGACCGGTTACTTGTCCTCTAGGGGCCGCCTCTAGGAGTACCAGGCCTAGAGGGAACGGCATACCCGCTATTTCAAGCTGAGATCGAACCGCCATTCCGAGCTAACCGTCAGGGATGATTCGCATAATTCGTGGTTTCGTATGTGCTGGCGGAGGACGCGGAAACCGACAGCCCCTCCGGCAAGGCGTCGGCAATCGATGGAAGCTGTCGCGGGCGTGCCCGGTACGATGACAACACAGAATTCGATGGCGCAGCGCCAATATTAGGGGATCATGAGCACGCCCGACGACGACCACCCCGCAGCTCAATCTGTGGCATCCCCTCCAGAATCAGATTTTCGGAACGAAGACAAAGTGTACAACGACGTACTTTTTGAGGCCCTGCTCGAGGAAGCCGCACGTGAAGTGGCTGAAAGAGCAGTGTTGGTCCAGCCAATCAACAGCATCAAACTGACCCGCTTCAAGCAGTATCTGACCCTTGATCTAGTTCTAAATCCCAACCTGACCCTTATGGCAGGCAGCAACAACTCAGGGAAATCGTCCATCCTGCATGCTCTGGCCGTGTGGGAGTTTTGTCGCCTTGCCACAACCATGGAGCGCGGTGGCGTGGCGGGACTCCATCCAAATCGCGTAGGCGTACAGGGGTTCAGCATCGGCGACGATGAATTCTCGCCGATCAACATTCCTTCTCTCAAGCACCTCTGGACTAACCTGAAGCCCGGACAGAAGAATCCCGGGCAAGACGGTTATACGTTGAAGATCGGCATTCAATGGACGACAGGTATCGGGCTCAAGAACCTTACCTTTGGCCTCTCGCTGGCGAACGACCGCTTGTTCATCCGGGTCGATGCGTCAAACCTCGCTGCAGGCGACGTTATCCCCCGTATTGCCTTTCTGCCGCCCTTCGCTGGAATTTCCGCACACAAACAGAGAGTGAGCGGCGCAGTTCGGCGCCGCCGAATCGGTGAGGGCTTAGCGGGCGCTGTTCTCCGAAACCTCCTCCTGGACTTGCAGCAAGAAAATGTCAGGAAACGATTGGTCCTCCGAAACTGAGGCTTCCCCCTGGTCATGGAGCCGGCATCAATCAGGCGGCGAAGATGCTCCAGGGGGCTTCGTGTACCGCGCCGGGTTCGAGCCGCACCAGGTCCTGGCCGCTGTTGAAGGCATCCGGCGGGCAGCTCATCGGTTCGACGGCGAGTCCCACCCGGCTGGGCAGCGGGGCCGGCTTGTCCCCGGTGTAGACCTGCAGCCAGGGAAAGCTCCGGTCCCAGGCCATGCCGACGCCGGTTCCGCCCGGGTCC
>DIZT01000030.1:6767-7665 GCA_002427975.1 Micrococcaceae bacterium UBA6021
CGCGGCGTGCGGAAGTCGAACTCATGGTCTGCCACAGTCCGGGCGGCTACAGGCAGGAGCCGGTCTGGCGTCACCTCAAGGAAGGACTCCGCCGGAATCTCGAGCGTCCATTCGTCCAACGGTGCGGGCCCGGCCACCAGGTAGGGATGAGGGCAAACTCCGTAAGGGGCCGTCCGCTCACCGGTGTTGGTCGCCCGGACACTGGCGTGCAGCCCGTTTTCATCCACCCGGTACCGCGCGGTGAGCCGCAGCGCGAACGGGTAGCCCGGCGTCGGCCCGATGGTGCAGGAGAGCACCACCGAGGACTCGTCCCGGGATTCCAGGCTCCACTCCATGCCGAAGGCGAAACCGTGCAGGGCGCAGCTTCGGTCGGGTTCATTGACCGGCACTTGGTAGTCGATGCCGTCGAAGGTGTATTTGCCGTCGCGGATCCGGTTGGGCCACGGGGCGGCGATGACGCCGCGGAAGTCGGGAATGGGCCCGCCGGCCGGGAACGTGAGGATCAGGTCCCGCCCCCGGTGGCGCAACTCGCGGAGGGCCGCAGCCCGTTCCGTGACGACGGCGGTGTACTCCCCCGCCCGGATCCCGTATTCCTTCCCGCTCACAGGCCGCCGGCGAGTTTGTAGTAGGCGGCGTTCCAGTTCAGTTCCTTCTTGAACTGTTTGATGGTGGTGCCTTCGTCGATGGCCAGCAGCTCGGTGCGGGCGATCTCGGCGAAATCTTCGAACACGTCCATGCCCACGGCGGTGGTGAGCACGGTGTGGTGCGCCGCGCCTGCCGTGAGCCACGCAGCGGCGGAGGTGGCGAAGTCGGGCTTCGGCGACCAGAGTGCGCGGGCCACCGGCAGGTTCGGCAGCGGCTCGTCGAGGTCAACGACGTCGACGGCGTTCGCGACGAG
>DIZT01000315.1:0-13174 GCA_002427975.1 Micrococcaceae bacterium UBA6021
GTATTGCAATGAGGCAACAGGGGCTTTTCGTGGCCGCATCTCGCTCGGTCTGCGGGCTGCCCGCAAGGCGTCCGGCGGATTCTAACGATCGTCGCAACACTCGGTGGTTATGTGTGGATGTTCAGGAGCCTCGCAAAGCGGTCGGCGGTGTCGTCTATGTATCGGCTATGTGCCGGGATCCGACGTCCAAACCAAGTTACGGCGTTTGTCGGGCATCACCCAAGGGTTCGGAGCCAGATGACGGCCTCTTCTAGGTCCGTGAAGTATCTGGTGGGGCACCAGGGCGGGGCCGGTCGAAGAGTTCTATGGGCGATGACGCGGTCAACCGGTGTACCGCCCAGGACGGCAAATGCCGTGATGGTGGCTGCCTAACAGTAAACGCTGATTGCGTCCCGGCTGATGGAGCCGACGCCGGTGATCTGCAGCAGCACGCCTCCGGGCTTTCCACCTGTGAGCGCGAGCAGTTCCGCACGACTGACGGGTGACAATGAGTCGGCACCGTGCTCAATTCCGCGGATCGTCCAACGGCGTACCCCGTGTCCGCCTTGGCGGACACTCTCAGGCACCTGGTGGGGGCATCTGTGCGTGGCGGCTGCGGGATCTGAGCTGGATGATCCGCACGGCGCCCGCCACAGCGACCAAAACCCCGCCGCTGACTGCGGCAATAAACAGTGCCATGCCCAGGGAAATTGTCCCGTCCAGGCCAAAGAACCTGACCCTGACGTCGTCCTGGTTCTGCACAATAAAGGCGATGAGCAGGATCAGCAACACCAGCGCAGCGACCGTGGCCACCCAGATCATGCCTGCGCGGGTCACTGCCGGCCGCTTTGCAGCGGCCGGTGGCGGCACGGGGCCGCCCACCGGCTCCGACGGCGGAAGCGGTTCTGCGTTCATGACATGGTCCCCCTTTGTCGGCCCCTTTGGGCATAACCGGTTGAATCGTCGACTATCCGGTCCGGCGGCCGCCTATGCCTTCTTCCTGGGGGATCTCTATTTGGAAGCCGCAGACGCAGTGCAGAACTTTCGTCCGCAAATAGACCTCCAGCAGGGCCGCTGACGGCCTGTCCGTGTGTATCGGCGCGTAGATGCTCCGCAGGTCGGCGCCGTGGGTCTTCATCGGTTCGCCGCAGTGGATGTACTCGCCGCCGAGCTGCAGAACACCGGGTGCGGTTGCGCTGCGGTTCAGGATCCCGGCGGCCGGGGGGGACCGTGGCGGCGCTGGCATGGAACGAATCGCATTCAATGCAGGTATAGGAAACCTCCACGACATCCGTGTCGGCAGGGTCCGGCGGTTCGATCGTGTCGATGATCTGGTGCACGTGGCGGCGGCAGTCGCCGCACCGTACAGGCCGTCCGTTCCGGGCCTGAGTCCCGTGCCGGGCGTGCGGGGTGGAGATGGTCGACATCCGTCGTACTCCTCTATTTGAGGGAACATGACCTGTCATCGGGTCCTCCGCGCTGTGTTCCCAGCACAACGCTAAGGCCGGGGCGCCCGCGAAGACAAGCAAATTCAACAAGTATGCTTTCTACGCCCGGGGATGCAGGCAGAGGAGATTCCTGTCCGGACTTGTCCCGGCCGCCGGGGCTCAGGTCCGGTGACACGGATGCGACAGCCGCCGGCGGGAGCGTTCCGGAGTGAGGGGTGGCGTGCGGCCCTCCCTCTGCCCATTTCCCGGCCGGGCGCCCCGGCGTAGACTCCGGAGCAAGTGCCGGCCAGCCGAAGGGCCGGGAAACTGACCGCTGGATCGGAGAGATCGGAGAGATCGACCATGAGTGTACTGGCGAAATTGGCAGGACTGGGAGCGGTTCTCGGGGCCGGGCTCCTGGCCAAAAATATGATGGACACTGCGCGGTCCGNNGGAATTATCTGGTTCGCGCTCACGGCCGCCGGTACCGGGGCCATCGTCTACGTCCTGACGGGGCGCGCCACCAAAGCCGCAACCGTCCGGTTCAGCGGGGCCCCGGGCGGCCACTGACTATCGGTTGCCCTCTCATGCGCAGCTTCGCCGAGAGCGGTGCAGGTCCGGACGGATCGCTGAGGCCGGGGGGTACTGCAGGGTGTCCCTCTGGCCCCAGCGTTTCCGGTCAGTGCTTCTTGAAGGCGTCTTTGATCTTCTCGCCGGCCTGCTTCAGGCCCGCCTTGGTCTGATCGGTCTTGCCTTCGGCTTTCAGGCCTTCGTCACCGGTGGCTTCGCCGGCGGCTTCCTTGCCCTTGCCGCCGACTTTCTCGGCAGCGTGCTTGATCTTGTCACCCAAACCCATGATGATTCCCCTATCAATGGACGGTCCGCCGGGTCGTCCCGGCAGGACAACTTCATCGTAAACCCGACTGTCGTCACCGGTCCCGAGTGGTCTGTCTCAGTTTGCCCTTGGCCAGCTTGCGGGGCCCTATGGAACGCTAGCGTCGGACCCTTCTATGTCCCGGCGTCAAGCCATGATGCTGTTGAGGCGACGGAAGAGCTGGCGGGCGATGTATCGCTTGAGGCATCGGCGGATTTCGCGGCGGCTCTTTCCCTCGGCAAGTCGTCGTTCGATGTAGGCGCGGGTCTGATCGGTCGTAGACACTGCGGACTTTGGCGATCACATCGAGGGCCTGGTTGAGCTGGCGGTCTCCGTGACGGTTGAGCCGGTGCCTGACAGTGTTGCCGCTGGACGCCGGCAGCGGAGCAGCGCCTGCGAGGGCAGCGAACGCTGCCTCTGAGCGCAGCCGGCCCCTGTGGGAGTAGACGGCCAGGACCGCGGCCGCATTGGCGAGGACGCCGATGCGTTCGATGCCGAGCCCTGCGGCGGCGAACAGGACAGGAAACAGTCCCCACGCCAGGCCGTCGTTGAGGTTGTTCACCATCCCGGCCTGGCTGACGGAGGACAGGGACTTGTCCCGGAAGCTCGTCAGGGTAAACACCTCACGGTTGCTCAGCCCGGCCTGGGTTCGTGCGTGGGCCGGGACATGCCGGGCGGCTTCGGCTTTGGCGTGGTGGTGTGTCTCGCGGACGGTCAGGACCGAGAGTCCGAGGCCGACGGCGATGAAGGCCGCGCCGAGCAGGAAAGGCCCGGGACGCAGCCCGTAGGTGGAGGCGATGTAGCCGGTGGCCAGGGCGGTGCCTGCGACGCCGAGGTAACCGGCTGCTTCGTTTAGGCCCATTGCCAGGCCGCGGCGTCCGGGGCCGACGAGGTCCATTTTCATCATCACGGTGGTGGACCAGGTCAGGCCCTGGCTGATGCCCAGCACCACGTTGGCCGCGACGATCCACCCCCAGGAATCCGCGAAGATCAGCAGCAGCGGGACCGGGAGGGCGATGAGCCAACCGGCCACGAGGACCGGTTTGCGGCCGTGCCGGTCCGAGAGGGTTCCGGCGAAGTAGTTGGTGGCGGCTTTCGCCACTCCGAACGCCAGAATGTAGGTCAGGGATGAGGTGTGCTGGTCGAGGTGGAAGACTTTTTCGGCGAGCAGCGGCAGCACGGTGCGCTCCTGGCCGAGGGTTCCGCCGACGAGGGCGTTGACGGCAACGAGGAGCATGAACTGGGCCAGGTTCTGCCGCAGGCCCAGTGTGATGGCATCCCTTTGTCCGGGACGCGGTGGGGAAGAAGTGCTGCCGGATCTCACGGATACGCTCCAGGTGTCAGTACGAGGTGGCGGAGGGCACAGCTTTGGCGGCGGCCGGGTTCCGTGCCGCCGCCAAGGCTTTCATCCAGGGCTGGTGCTGCTTGTGTTTAGTTGCTGGACACGGCTTCGCGTGCCTGCTGCCAGGCCGTCCAGGCGGCGTAGCTGCCATCGAGTTCCACGACGTCGTATCCGGCGCGGCGCAGGGCGCTGGCGGCTACGGAGTTCCGGACCCCGGACTGGCAGTAGGTCACGATGGTGCCTTCTGTGGGCAGTTCGTCCAGGTGCCACATGACGCGGCCTCCGCTGAGCTGGTGGGATCCGGGGATGTGCCCGGCCGTGTGCTCGGTGCGGTTGCGGACGTCCAGCACCATGGCCGCATCGAAGCCGGCCAGGTCCGCTGGCGGGATCAGCTTGGGCGTGAACGGGGGGAGTCCCTCGATGCTGGTGACGTAGCCGGCGACGTTGTCGATGCCGACGCGGACGAGGTGGTCCCACATCTCCTGCGCCTGTTCCTGGTCAGCGGCCAGGAGCACCAGCGGGTTCTTGTCGGTTTCGGGGTTCACGATCCAGGCGCCGTAGCTGGCCACCGACTTGCCGGCCGGAACGTTCAGGGAACCGGCGACGGTGCCTTCGTGAACTTCCGCATTGGGGCGGGTGTCGATGAAGGTGACGTTGGCCTCGGCGAGGTCCTTGGCGACGCCGGCGGGATCCAGCTCAGCCAGCGGGGTGCGTTCGCCCATGACCGCCGGGCCTTCACGGTTTTCGCGCTTCATCCGGCCAAAGTAGGCATGCGCGTCGGGCTGGCCGTCGAGGAGTTCGTCGATGAAGCCCTGCTCATCGTTCGCGGCGAGGTAGGGACCCCACCAGGCGTAGAGGCGCTCATAACCAACCGTCGATGACGGGACGGCACCAAGGGCCTTGCCGCAGGCGCTGCCGGCCCCGTGGGCCGGGTGGACCTGGACGTAGTCCGGCAGGGTCAGGAACTTATCCCGCAGGCTGGCGAACAACTGCTTCGCTCCGACGAAGCGGGTGTCGACGCCGCCGGCGGCTTCGTCGAGCAGGTCGGGGCGTCCCAGGTCCCCGGAGAAGACGAAGTCGCCGGAGAGCAGGTAGCCGGGCTGGTCGCTGAATGCGCCGTCGGTGACCAGGAAGGACAGGTGCTCCGGGGTATGTCCCGGGGTGTGGACGGCCTGGATGCTGATGTTGCCGACGGTGATCTTGTCACCGTCGTAAAGGCGTTCGCCGTCGAATTCGTACTGCCAGTCCGGCCCGCCTTCACCGGAGACGTAGATTTTCGCGCCGGTGGCGGCAGCGAGTTCGCGGGTGCCGGAGAGGTAGTCGGCGTGGATGTGGGTTTCGGTGACGGCCACGATCTGCATGCCGCTCTTCTCGGCCAAGTCCTGGTAAACGGCGATGTCGCGGCGGCCGTCGACAACGACGGCCGTGCCGTTGGCCTGGCAGCCGATCAGGTAGCTGGCCTGGGCAAGATCCTCGTCGTAAATACGCTCGATAAGCATCTGGCGCTCTCCTTCGTGAGGGGAAGTTAGGTGTTTGTTCTTGTACTAATTCTAATACCCCTGGGGGTATACGGCAATGAGGGGTGTGCCACTCTGTTGGGGCTGCGGGTGTTAGGGGTGTTGCGGTGCGGCGTCGGCCCGGAGTTCGTTCATGTCCAGGTTCTTCACGGCCTGGATGACTTCTTCGAGTCCTGTGGCGTTGAGTGCTCCGGGCTGGGAGAAGACCAGCATTTTGTCCTTGAACGCCATGAGGGTGGGAATGGAGGTGATGCTGGCCGCCGCGGCGAGGGCCTGTTCGGCTTCAGTGTCGACCTTGGTGAACGTGATGTCCGGGTGCCGTTCGGCGGCGGCGCCGTAGGTGGGGGCGAACATGCGGCAAGGGCCACACCAAGCTGCCCAGAAATCAACGAAGACGATGTCGTTGTCCTCCAGGGTTTCAGCGAAGTTCTGTTCCGTGATGTCGATGGTTGCCATGAATCCTTCATGTCCTTCCGGTGCTGGGTAAAGCCAATATGTGGTCCTGCCCTTTGTCGGTTGGTCAGGTGGTGGGGGAGCCCTGCGCGGGTCCAGGCGATCATGCCGCCGGCCATGGTGTCCGCGGAAAAGCCGGCCCCGTTCAGTGCCTCGGCGACGCGGGCGGAGCGGTTGCCGCTGCGGCAGACCGCGATCACGGGCACTGTGGGGTCCAGCTCGGACAGTCGTGCCTGCAGCTGCCCCATGGGGTTATGCAACGCTCCCGGGATCATGCCTTCGGCGACTTCAAAGTCCTCGCGGACATCGAGGACTCGGGCCGTGGAGCGGCGCTGGTCGGCTTCGTTGATGCTGATTTCAGCCATTGGTTTCTCCTTCGAGTAGTGCAGCTGTTGTTCTTAGCGGACGGGTTCGCCGGCCTGGCGCCAGGCGCCCATGCCGCCGCGCAGGGAATACGCCTCATAGCCCTTTTCAGCGAGCATCCGGGCGGCGGAAGCGGATCGGACTCCGGACTGGCACATGGCTATCACGGGCCGGGTCTTCTGGATGCCGGTCGTGCTGCTCTGGAGCCTGTCCAGCGGGACATGCTTGGCCTGCGGGGCCCGTCCGGAGCGCCATTCCTGGACGGTGCGAACGTCGATCAGGGCGGCACCGGAGGCCAGGAGTTCCTTCGCCTCAGCGACGGATACCTTCTTGTAGGGCTTGCTGAAGGCCTTCTTCAGGGAGCTGATGAGTCCCATGATGTTCTCCTTTGTTTCGGCAGGGTGGGTTTTTCAGGCGGTAACGGTGCCCGCAGTGACCCAGGCTGCGACGGCAAAGATGAGCACGGCGAACGAGATGCGGATGTGCTTGTCGTTGAGGTGGCGGGCGAGCCGGGCAGCGAAGAGGGATCCGAGGATCGCAGGGACCGCGAAGGACAGGACGCTGGGCCAGTCGATGGTAAATCCGGTGGCGTGGGCACCGAAGCCAGCGGCCGAATTGATCACGATGATGGCCAGGGATGACCCAACGGCTTGTTTCATCCGCAGGCCCAGAAACAGTGTGAGGGCCGGGGTGATCAGGAACCCCCCGCCTACACCCAGCAGTCCCGTGAGGAACCCGACGAGGACACCTGCCCCCACGGCCTTGGGGGCACAGGAGCGGAAGGAGCGGTTGGGCCCGGTGCTGCACGAACCCTCCGTTTCCGTGGTCCGCATGAGCATCCGGATCCCCGCGATCACCATGATCACGGCGAAGGCGAGCATCAGGATGTTTGGATCCAGCAGTCGGCCTACTGCAGTCCCGCCCCACGCTGCGGGGATGCCAGCGGCACCTACAATCAGGACCACGGGCCAGTTGATGCCATCGCGCAGCCGCGGGATCAGCGCTGCCAGGGAGGAGATGCCCACCACCAGAAGGGAGGTGGGGATGGCCTCCGCCGGGCTCATGCCCACGCCGTAGACCAGGGCGGGGACGGCGATGATCGAGCCGCCGCCGCCGACTACACCGAGAACGATCCCGACGAAGAGCCCCAGTGACAGGGCCGCGATCATGCTGCCGGGCTCTGCTTGGCTTCGGCCACCGGGAGCTGCAGGATGGCGCTTTCGCGGGTGGGTTCCTTGGCGGACCGGTTCCACGGCATCGCCGAGATGGCTTGGCCCATGGCACAGGTGTTGGTGGCCGCGGAGAAGGTTAGGCCTGCCCCGATGACGCCGGCAAGCGTCCGGATCTTGGGGGAGACGAACTTCCCGCCGGCCAGTCCCAGAACCACCAGGGACCCTGCGGCGAGGCGGACCTGGCGCTCCAGGTCCCAGCGGTCCTTGCCCTTGACGACATCGCCACCGGCGGCAGCGAATCCGGGCACGCCGCCGGTCAGAACGTAGGCCGTGTCGATACCGGACTTGGCGAGGCGCTGGCGGGCCTGTTCTGCCCGGGCGCCGGACTGGCATAGCAGCACGACGCGGCTGCCCAGGCGGGCAGCCAGTTCATCGGTGTGCTCGGAGAGCAGCGGCAGCGGGACGTTATAGGAGCCGCGGATATGCATGGACTCGAACTCAGCAGCAGAGCGCACGTCGATGACCACAAGGTCCTGATGCTCGTCGGTCCAGCTGCGCAGGGTTTCCGGAGCGAGGGCGGAAATGGCGGTAAAGGGGGACGTCATGGCGGGCCTCTCGACAGGGGTCGTTGGTGGATACCCCACCGAGTATGGCAGATACCCATGGGGGTATGCAAAACACCCTAGGGGGTATATTGTCGATAACAAGACATCCACGCCTTTGGAGACTTAATGCAACTCGATCCGACCGAACTGACCCCGGTGGTCAACCGCCTCAAGCGCGCCCAGGGCCAGCTCGCTGCCGTGACCCGCATGCTGGAGGAAGGGAAGGACTGCAAGGACATCGTCACGCAACTGGCCGCCGTTTCGAAGGCTCTGGACAGAGCCGGCTTCGCAATCATTGCCAGCGGCCTGGAGCAATGCATCGTCCGCGAAGACACCACCATGGACAAAAAGGAGCTGGAAAAGCTCTTCCTCTCCCTCGCGTAAAAAGCAGGGACCCCAGACCCCGTGCCGGGGAGTTTCCCCCAAGCTGCCCCGGCACAGCCACGCGCTGAATCCGGACCGTATCTGTAACGACATATGAGGAGCAGGCTTATGAGCTATACCCACACTGTTACCGTCCCGCTGTCCTGGGAAGACGCTGTCCAGCGCACCCGCGAGGCGCTTGGTGAACAAGGCTTTGGCATACTCACGGAAATCGATGTCCGCGCCACTTTTGAGTCAAAACTCGGCACCGAGGCCGCCGACGCCGTTGGTGACTATGTAATCCTTGGCGCCTGCAACCCCACCTTGGCGAGCCGCGCTCTGGCGGCCGAACCGGAGCTCGGTGCGTTGCTTCCATGCAATGTCGTTGTCCGGCGAGGCAAGGACGCGCGCGAAACCACCGTCGAAGCCATAGACCCACAAACCATGGTCCAGCTCAGTGACAGTCCGGTCGTCCGGGAAGTCGCCGACGACGCTGATGCCCGACTCCGCAAAGCTCTCGCCGGGCTCGGCGATTCAAAAGACATATCCAACTGACCCCGGCCGAGGCCCCGAACACGATCGCGCGGCTGCTGGCGGGCGCCGCCAGCTATGTCGTGCCGCACGGGCTCGACAGCCGCTGGCTGCCTGAAGCGGACGGGGCAAGCCCCGCCACCGCAGATGGAAACACGGGTGGACCCGGCCGCCGTCTCGTGGACGGGCCGGATCACAGGCTAAGTGTGGCCGAGCTGGATACCGTCGACGCCGTCGTGACCGCCAGCGCCGTGGCGGTCGCCGAGACCGGCACCATCATTCTGGACGGCAGTCCTGACCAGGGCCGGCGCGTGATAACCCTGGTGCCGGACCGGCATATCTGCCTCCTGCGATCTTCGGACATCACCGGGATTCTGCCCGAGGCCATGCGCCGGCTAGACGGAACGCGGCCGCTCACCTGGATCAGCGGTCCCAGCGCCACCAGCGACATCGAACTCGAACGGGTTGAAGGCGTCCATGGCCCGCGCCACCTCGAGGTAGTCATCGTGCGCTCCTGAGTGGCTTCGTGGTCCGATCCCTGAATCGAATACTTTGATCGACCGATTGGACGTCAACTTAGACCAAGGCTGCCCACTCAAGTTATTCACCTCTTTTCGTGGACGTAGAGCCCGGGCTGCCGCGGGGTCGGTCGTGGCAGGAGCCTGTCGGACCTTGCCTTCAATGGACGTCGTGGGACTGTGGATTTAACGGCGCCTCTCTGTGTCAAGCGGCGGTATTTCGGTGCTGGATAGAATTGTTTTGGGCGGGTCTGGTGTGTGACTTTTCCCGGGGTCACGTAGTAACCGTGCAGTCGTTGGCGCTAAGGATGTCCCAGCCCGGTTTTGGTGGTCTGGATGTTGCGGTAGATGGTCATGGGAGTGACGGCGCAGGATTGGGCGATTTCGGCCATGGTGAATTGTCTTGCGTCGTACATGCGCTGGGCTTTGTTTATGAGCTCGGCGGTCATTTTTGGTTTGCGGCCTCCCTTGCGGCCCCGGGACCGTGCGGCGGCCAGCCCGGCCTTGGTGCGTTCGCGGATCAACCCGGCTTCGTATTCGGCCATCAGTGCGAACACGCCAAAGACGAGCTTGCCGTGCGCAGTAGTGGTGTCCACGATTCCGTTGGTCAAGGACTGCACCCCAACGCCGCGTTCGTCGAGGGTGGTCACAATGTCGATGAGGTCGCGTAGGTTTCGCCCCAGCCGGTCAATTTTCCAGATGAGCAGGGTGTCTCCTGGGCGCAGATTGTCAAGGCACAGGATCCACTGGGGGCGGTCAGCCTTGGTCCCGGTCGCGGTGTCTTTGTAGATCTTCAGGCAGCCTTCGGCGTTCAGTGCGTCGAGTTGCAACTGCGGATCCTGGTCGGTGGCGCTTACTCGGGCGTACCCGATTTTGTGTCCCATGCAGCGCAGTCTAACAAAAACCGTAGAGGCCGAGCCGTTTCGTTGGTTTGATTTCGGGGTGGCTTTTGTGGGGCAATACTACGATCCTGCTTCCCATGCAATAGAGACCGTACGGGCTCTATTGCAGACGACCGTTTGCGATAGTGCCATTTTCCGAAGACGAGAGCTCGAATGTCCGAAGTCATGCTCACGGAGCGTTTTTGTCAACAGTTCTCAGCACGGAATTTCAGGAGACATCAGCACCATCCGCTGGTCCGTACCGAATAATCCTTGATTTCCTGCGGGTACGGAGAGGATCGTTGGACATGGCACGGCACGTGAAGTCACGGAGTCGCCCGTATTAAGTCCGCGGCTCGAGTGGGGACTGGCATGGAAGCGGAATCAACACCGATCAGTGGGCACGGTTTGCTGACGATGCCGGATTTCGGATCAGTAGGCGCGGCTGGTGATTGCTCGGGGCCCTTGATCAACGGACGTGTCCTGTCGATCGTCGGTGGGAACTAAGGTCCGGTGGAATGGCAGGTCATGGCGCTTTGACTCGAAGCGGGGACCGTACCGCTTCCTCAGCCGGCGTCCGATCTGTGGAGCGCGGAGACCGCACGCCCACGATGAGCAGGTACAGGACCATCCAGATCTCTGCGATGGCGGGCACTATACTCAGGTAGCCGTGAATCTGCTCAGCGAGTCCGGGGAGCAGGAATGCCACGACGACGTCAACCAGGTAGCTGACCGTGGCGAGTACCAGCATGACGCCCAGTGTCTTGGGAAACAGCCGCGATCTGTACGCGAGATATCCCAACGGGGCCAGCCACAGGCCGAAGAAGACCTGGGCGGCAAGAACAGCGAAGTGCTGGATTTCCAGCAGGAGCAGCACGAGCGCACTGGACCCTAAGGGCCCGAAAGCACCCGCATAGGAACTGTCCGTTGCGACCTGCATCGCCACGAACGTGAAGACGGCACTGATGGAGATGATGCCGGCGGCGACTATCACTGCCACCACCATGAGGCGGGCCGCGTTCTTGCCAACGTGCTTCAGCAACAGGTAGAGCGTCACCGCGGTAAGCAGGAAGAACACAGCGTCTGTGAGGTGGGCGACGACGCCAAAGCGCATGAGCCCCTCGTTGGCCACCACGTTCGCGGACGTGACGGCCGCGTCACCGGCGACATACAGGGAGGGATCGACGAAGCCCTCAGAGAAGCCTCCTGTGATGCCCACGACGAGGTAGAAGACACCCGCGATCGCTGCCAGTCGCTTGGGCGAGGCCGGCGCGGCCCCCGGGGGCTGCTCAGTAGATATTCCGTTTGGAGATTTCATGACGTTCCTTTCGAGTGGAGAACGTGGACGACGCCACGCCATGCGTACAATGTATATGGTGACGCGTACAAAGTACACAGGCGCAGTCAAAGGTATCTTTGACTGTCGACAGAACAGAGGAGTGCCAATGTCCACGACGGCGATGAAGCATGAGGATCCTCGCCCGGCCCTTAGCAGACAGCGTGTCGTGCATACGGCAATTCAGCATGCAGATTCAGCCGGGCTAGACGCGCTGACCATGAGGCAGGTCGCCGGGATGCTGCAGGTCGCTCCCATGGCCTTGTACCGCCACATCTCAAATAGGGACGACCTTATCGATGCGATGATCGATGTTCTGTTCAGCGAAATCGCCCTTCCCCTAGGCAGTGCGCACTGGAAAACAGCAATGCGGGACCGGGCACTGTCGCTTCGCGATGTCCTCGCGCGCCACCGCTGGGCCATCGGCCTGATGGAGTCCCGGAGGCGTCCCGGGCCGAGCAACCTGCGCCATCACGACGCGGTCATCGGCAAGCTACGCTCAGCAGGCTTCGACATCGCGATGGTGGCCCACGCCTACTCACTCCTCGACGGTTACATCTACGGATACGGCCTGACGAAGATGAACATCCCATTCGAAACCACAGACGAAATGGCTGCGATGGCCCAGGACATGTTCGAGCCGTTCCCCGCCAACGACTATCCGAACCTGGCAGAGTTCGTCACGGACCACGTCATGAAGCCCGGCTACGACTACGGAGAGGAATTCGAGTACGGACTCGACCTGATCCTGAGCGGACTGGAAGAGGCACTCGCCGGCCAGTGATAAGGCCTGCACTCTTGCGGATGGCCCTCTCCGGTGTGCGGCGTGGGGCCGAGGACACGATATGTCGTTGACTCGGGCCACCCGGCTGGGTATGCAGAAAGGCTCCTGCTGCTCTCCTGTGCTGCCGAACCAGCGAGGCACATGGGGTGTCGAACTCGGCTACCTCTCCGCCTTACCGGTTAACAGTCACAGCAGAAGCAGTGCAGACGACTTCGGACATTCCGTGCAGTCGACCGCTGAAAATGACAGATAGGCCAGCGCAAGCAGCCATGGCGAGGTTGTATACAGGCTTGTGAAAGAGTGAAATATCCGACTGTGCGATATTTCACCGCAAAAGATCAACCCTGGCCTCCGGGCCGACTCCTAGCCGGGGACGACCTTCGCCGGCGGGTGTATCGCTCCGTTCGGCGACGGGGGATGGCTTAGCGCCCGTTTCCGCGAGATGGTCCCCAACCCCCAAACCCCGAATCCACCGCTGTTCAGAGAGTCCCGTCGGCTGAGTCAACTCTGGACGCGGTCCTCCCTGCGGTCGCTCTTGCGGGCAGTGCGGCGTCGACTCCTGCGGATGAGGATATAGAGGGTGGCCAGAACAACGGTCAGGGCGGCCGCCGCGATGAGGTAGGGGTTGATGCCGGTCCCTGCGTCCTGCAGGATCTGGGGCAGCTGTCCTTGCTGGGCCCCGGTGGAGCTTAGGGCGGCGTCTTCGGCGACGGTGAAGGGCAGGTCCGCGGCTGTGGCGCTGACTTTGGTGGTCGGGTCGGTCAGGGTGATGCCGACCGTGTAGTCACCGGGTTGCAGCTTCCCGGCCAGGGTGGTTTCCACCAACGTCCCGGCATGGGCGTAGAGGGAGTCCATGGTTACGGGTGCCTTGCTGATGGTTTTGCCGTTGTGGTCGTGGATGACCAGGCTGCCGGCGGGTTTGAGGTTGCTGTTGCCTGTGTTGGTGATCTGGACGTCGATCACGGAGCGGTCAGCGGTGGTCTTGTGGCTGGCGGTTCCGAGGGTGAAGGCGGGCTCGAGCGGGCCGGG
>DIZT01000315.1:13274-24611 GCA_002427975.1 Micrococcaceae bacterium UBA6021
CACGGTGAAGGTGCGGATGTTGGCCTGACCGGCGGGCAGCTGCAGGACCTGGGTGGGGTACGAAAGCCAGGTCGTGGTCCCGGTTGGGGTGCTGTCCCGGTCTTTCGCACCGAATCCTCCGTTGATGATGGAGTAGGCGTCAGCGGCGTAGTTCGGGCGGGTATGGCTGCGGATCCGTTGTTGCCCAGCGCCGCCTTCAGCTGCCGGCTCTGGCCGGGGTCAATGGTCAGATTGAAATAGGAGCCGGGCTGGTCCACGGGGTTGAGGCTGAGTTTGACCGGTTGCTGCTCGTCCGCCGCGGCGATCGTGACGGGGCCGGCCAGGGCAGCGATCAGGCATCCGAGTGTCAGCAGGACTCGGGCGATGCGCCGGCGGGATTGCTTGGTCATGGGAGGGCTGCTTTCGGAAGGTTCGAGGAGTGCTGTCGTGTCGGGCGCCTCTGAGGTCAGGGTCCGGAGCTGATGGTCGTTGTGAGGGTCGCGGTGTAGGTTCCGCCGCTGCACTGGGTGGCCTTCTACCGAATCGAATTCGGGAATTCAGGGACCACCGTAGCCCTGTACTAACGGCATCGATCAGAGAGGATGATGCAATCGTGAAGACTCATTCCATGAGGAAGCAACTGGTTTACGGTGCGGCTTCGGCGATGATTGCTGTTGCCGCTGGTCAAATCTACGTTGAGGGGTGACGGTGACGAATTTTCGCTGGTGGCAGAAGGCATTACCCGTTCTGATCGCTTCCTTTGCGTTGGCGGCGTGTGGGGGAGCTCCAGTACCCGGCCCGGGCACCGCTGCTCCGACCCCCACTGTTGTCCCCGTGCCCAGCCCGCCCTCGACCCCCGCACCAACGGAGACCTGCGCGTCGTTCCTGCCGACCGCTCCCTGCGGCACCTACGCAAGCGTTTCGGGCAAGGCAGACGGCAAGGATCTTCCCTGGGCATCCTCCAGATCTGTTACCGCGAAACTGCAATCCGTGGGTGGATCATTCCAGTTGACCGTCACGACCACGTGTGGTCCATTAAGCGGGCCCGCAACAAGGACAGGAACTGTTCTCACGGTCGGAGATATCGCAGTGGGTGCCTCCGCCTGCGCGGAACTCGCCGCCTCCCAGCAGCAGTGGGTCCTGGCCTTCCTTAAGAAGCCCATCGATATGGCATACAACAACGGCACTCTGACATGGACCAGCGGAACTGACTCGCTGGCCTTCAAGCCGAAGTAGCCATCTACCGCACCCCAGAGTCAAATTCATCCCCACCGAATATTCAAGAAGAGGCAACCGTGAAGTTCGCACTGGGCTCTATTCGCATGTGTTCTGCGCTGCTGCTGGCAGCCTCAAGTATCGGAGCTGCTGCAGCTCATGCCGACCCGAATCCGCCCACCGGGCCTGCCGGATCCAGCGAGATCGATCGCTACATGGAGGCCAAAGGGAATACATTCCTCGATAGCCAGAAGCAGCTTTCGGACTTCAAACATTGGATCACCGAACAGCCCGGAATCGAACAGGCCGGTTACGTCGAGCAGGTGAACAATGCCGAGACCCGATCCTCAAAGATCCTTTGGAAAGGCCCGTCGATCCTGCGCGACGCTGTCAAAACCGAGGGCCAAGCACGCGGGATATCAGTGACATTCTCAGAACGCCCGTATTCATTGCCCGAAATCCGTGCCGCCATCAAAGGGATCGACGCGCAGAAGAATGCAATAGCGGCTCTGGGATTCCAAATCGAGGGAATCGTCGGAGTTCGGGACGATGACGGAGCCATCGCAGTTGAAGGTCACGCGATTGGGATCGCTGTCGTCGACACGGCAAGAGTAGCCGCCGTCGCAAAACAAGCGGCGGGCACGGCGGTTAGGTTGGTTGACGGGAAGCGAAGCACACCTGCAACACGTTCCAACGACTCCTCGCCATTTAACTCAGGCGCCTACATGCAGACCACGTCTTACTCCAAATGCACCACAGGATTCGCCCTCGCGGATGTGAATCGGACGTACACGATCACTGCCAGACACTGCCCCAGCGGGCCTTGGTACGATCGCAACAATTTCGGTGTCTTCGTAGGAAACGAATTCTGGGATTCGGCGGGGAGCCAATCATCGTTGATGACCGGGTACGGCAGCAAATGGATGTACGACGGCACGTGGGACAACAGCTGGGGCTATTCGAAGGCAACAGCCGGATTTCAAGCTGTGTCCCTCGGGGATTGGATCTGCACAAGCGGCGGCAACTCTGGGGTCCACTGCGGAATACAGGTCGAGGGCATGTGGTACTTGTGGGATGACGGATACGGTAGCGCCTACAACATCGAGGCCTTCCAGATGACCCACCCCCAGATCGCGGCCATTCAGGGCGACAGCGGCGGGCCGGTCCTCATGCCTTACTCGAACGGCACTGTAGGGGCCGTCGGAATGATACAGGCCGTCCTAAATGCCCGCTACGACAACTGCGGTTCAGTCCACGACCCCGGCTACCTGAGCTCGGCCGCCTTCCTCTTCACCTCAACCCGGACCATCGCAAATAGCTATGGCCTGAGCCTGGTCACCTGGTAGCGCCACCAAAGCACGGTTTTACGCCTACGAAATGCGACTGATTTCTGAATCGACAGACGGCGTCTCGCCTTGCCCTGACCCTCTCGGAATCGGCGATACGAGGGATGTTGATCCGGCGGTGAGGCGCTCGGTGTTGCTTTGGCCGGCGTAGGTGTAGTTCGTCAGATGCCCGTCTCCGCTGTTTGGTCGACAATACCTTTGAGCCTGATCGAGCCTGCCGGGTTGCCGTCGCAGAGCACGGCCCAGCTCTTTTCCGAGGCTGGAACGTCCAAGCCCGCGGATGCAGACCGGTGATAGGCGCGGAACCAGCCGATGCGTTCCGCGTTCCAGCCGGTCCCGGCGCCAAGGGGCGGCGTGACGTCGTCCGGCAACGCGTCACACGTGGCCAGGTCCAGGAGCCGCTCCAGCATGGGTTCGTCGACGTCCGCCAGGCGGACTTCAGGGGAGCGGGACATCGATCCACTCCGTTCCGGCCGGAGTGAGCCCTGTTCTCCCGGCGGTGAGCGACAACACGCGGTCGGTAGCGGCCGAGATTTCCGCAGCATCGTCAGGCACGGCCAGGCGCAGCATCGTGTCGTTCGCGCTGTAGCTGGATTCCGCCATCACAAACCCCGCCGCCCGAAGATCGTTCTCCAGCCGTCCCGCAGCGGCGTGCGGCACTGACGCTTCGCAGATTCGCAGCCGGCTCCGCCGGACCAGCGGGGCCCATTCCAGGGCCGCGGACACCGATTCAGAGTAGGCGCGTACCAGTCCACCGGCACCCAGCAGGATGCCGCCGAAATAGCGGACGACGACGGCGCTTACGTCGCTGAGGTCCGTCACCCCCGGTGCGGTTTCCCTCTTGATGATGGCTTCAAGCATGGGGATGCCGGCCGTGCCGGAGGGCTCGCCGTCGTCATTGGAGCGCTGGATGTCCCGGTCCGGCCCCAGTACGAAGGCCGAGCAGTGGTGGCGGGCATCGTGGAACCCGCGGCGCAGGGCGGCCACCAGGTCCCGGGCAGTTTCCTCGTTGTCGGCGCGGCGCAGCACCGTGATGAACCTGGAGCGTTTGATCTCGATCTCGTGCCGGAAGTCCGGTCCCGCCGCGAGCGTGGTGTAAGTGGTTGCCCGGCTGTCTTGCTTTTGCACCGCCCAAGTCTAGTGCGGACATGGGCCCACGCCGCCAGGGTTCCCTGGCTGAGCGCAACGAAGTCAGGGGGGCGGTGGGGATTAGGGTGGAGGGATGCTGAAGATCGGTTTGACGGGCGGTATCGCCTCAGGGAAGTCAGTGGTTGCCTCACGCCTAGCTGAGCTCGGTGCGGTGCTCGTGGATGCGGACGCGCTGGCCCGGGACGTGGTGGAGCCGGGAACGCCGGGGCTGGCCCGCGTGGTGGAAGCCTTTGGAATGGACATGCTCGACGACGGCGGCCGGCTGGATCGGGCCAGGCTGGGTGCTGTGGTCTTCGGCAACCCCTCGCAGCTGGCCGTGCTGAATGGCATCGTCCACCCATTGGTCCGGGACGCGGCAGCGGGCATCATCGCCGCAGCCCCGGACGGCGCCATCGTGGTCCAGGACATTCCACTGCTGGTGGAGACCGGCCGGGGCAGCGGGTTCCATCTGGTCCTTGTAGTAGACGCACCCGATGACGTCAGGATCGGACGGATGCTCGAACATCGCGGGATGACGGCCGAGGATGCCACGTCGCGTATGGCCGTGCAGGCATCGCGCGCCGACCGGCTGGCTGCTGCTGATGTGGTGCTGGACAACTCCGGATCACTGGCGGACGTGACGGCGCAGGTGGAGCGGCTGTGGGCCGAACGGCTGGTGCCGTTCGCGGGAAATGTCCGCCGCGGTGTCAGGGCTGCACGGGCCGGCACAGCAGTTTTGTCAGCACCGCAGGTGGATTGGCCGGTCCAGGCTGCACGGCTCGGATCCAGGATCATGGCCGCAGCACCTGATGCCATCCTGGCAGTTGACCATATTGGCTCCACCGCCGTGCCTGGTCTGGCCGCCAAGGACGTCATCGACCTCCAGATCACGGTGTCGGATCTCAACGTGGCTGACCGGATCGCCCCCCTGCTGGCCGCGGCCGGCTTCCCTGTCGTGCCGGGGGCCGGCTTCGACACACCAAAACCAATGGAGCCGGATCCGGGGCAGTGGCAGAAAAGATTTCATGCCAACGCGGACCCTGGCCGCCCGGTAAACCTGCACGTCCGGGCAGCCGGATCGCCCGGCTGGCGCTACGCATTGTGCTTCCGGGACTGGCTTAGGAGCGACCCGGCGGCGGCCACCTTGTATGAGGACCATAAGCGCGCCCTGGCCGAACAGTTTGCAGGCACCGGCGGCACCCGTGCCTATGCGGAGGCGAAGGAGCCCTGGTTCAGGGACGTAGCCTGGCCGGATATGGAGGGGTGGGCCGCCCGCACGGCGTGGGCGCCGCCGTCGTACCCGTCCTGATCCAGATCACCGGGATCGGGTGATGTTCGCCGGTAACTGATCCGGCTGTTCCTGTCAGCCCCCGGTTGTAGATTAGATGCATGAGCCTTGCCCAGGAGATCAACCGCGTCGTCGCTCCGTTCGAAGTCATCAGCGAGTTCCAGCCGGCAGGTGACCAGCCCGCTGCCATCGTGGAACTGACGGAGCGGATCAGGAACGGCGAAAAGGACGTTGTTCTGCTGGGTGCCACCGGTACCGGCAAGAGCGCCACCACGGCCTGGCTCATCGAGCAGGTCCAGCGGCCAACCCTGGTCATGGTGCAGAACAAGACCCTGGCTGCCCAGCTAGCCAACGAATTCCGTGAACTCCTGCCCAACAACGCGGTGGAGTACTTCGTTTCCTACTACGACTACTACCAGCCTGAGGCGTACGTGGCGCAGACGGACACCTTCATCGAAAAGGACTCCTCTATCAACGAGGAAGTTGAACGGCTCCGCCACTCCGCCACCAATGCCCTGCTGACCCGCCGTGACGTCATCGTGGTCGCCACGGTGTCCTGCATCTACGGCCTGGGCACACCGGAGGAATACATTGCCGGCATGGTCACGCTCCGCAAGGGGGCGCAGATGAACCGCGACGACCTGCTCCGGAAATTCGTCGCCATGCAATACGCGCGCAACGACATGGACTTCCACCGCGGCACGTTCCGGGTCCGCGGCGACACCGTGGAAATCATCCCGATGTACGAGGAACTGGCCATCCGGATTGAATTCTTCGGCGACGAGATTGAGAACATCCATACGCTCCATCCGCTGACCGGCGAGCTGATCCGGGACGAAGAGGAAATGTACGTCTTCCCGGCCTCGCACTATGTGGCCGGTCCCGAGCGGATGGCCCGGGCCATCAAGCGGATCGAGGATGAACTCGCCGAGCGGCTGCAGGTCCTGGAAAGCCAGAACAAGCTGGTGGAAGCCCAGCGGCTCCGGATGCGCACGACCTACGACCTTGAAATGATGCAGCAGATGGGCTTCTGCAACGGCATCGAGAACTACTCCTCGCACATTGACGGCCGCGCCCGCGGAACCGCTCCGCACTGCCTCATCGACTACTTCCCGGACGACTTCCTGCTGGTGATCGACGAATCCCACGTCACCGTGCCGCAGATCGGCGCCATGTACGAAGGTGACATGTCCCGCAAGCGGAACCTTGTGGACTTCGGCTTCCGCCTGCCGTCGGCCATGGACAACCGTCCGCTCAAATGGGACGAGTTCCTCCAACGCGTCGGCCAGACGGTCTACCTGTCGGCCACTCCGGGCAAGTACGAACTTGGCAAGGCTGACGGCTTCGTGCAGCAGATCATCCGGCCCACCGGACTGATCGACCCCGAGGTGGTGGTCAAGCCCACCAAGGGCCAGATCGATGATCTGCTGGGCGAGATCAAGACCCGGACAGCGAAGAATGAACGCGTCCTGGTCACCACACTGACCAAGCGGATGGCGGAGGACCTCACCGACTACCTGCTGGGCCACGGCATCAAAGTTGAGTACCTGCACTCCGACGTGGACACCCTCCGCCGGGTGGAACTGCTACGTGAACTCCGGATGGGTGTCTTCGACGTCCTGGTGGGCATCAACCTGCTCCGCGAAGGCCTTGACCTGCCTGAGGTCTCGCTGGTGAGCATCCTGGACGCAGACAAGGAAGGTTTCCTGCGGTCCTCCACCTCGCTGATCCAGACCATCGGCCGTGCCGCCCGCAACGTGTCCGGCCAGGTCCACATGTACGCCGACCGCATCACGGACTCCATGGCCCACGCCATCGACGAGACCAACCGGCGCCGCGCCATCCAAGTGGCTTACAACACGGAAAAGGGCATCGATCCGCAGCCGCTGCGGAAGAAGATTGCTGACATTACCGACCAGCTGGCCAAGGAAGACGCCGACACCCAGGAGCTGCTGAACAACAACCGGCTGGCCAAGGGGGCCAAGCGTGGCAAGTCCGCGGCCAAGGGCGCGGCGCAGGTCCGCAAGGACGGCCTCGCGGCGGCACCGGCCGAAGACCTCGTTGGCCTCATCGAGCAGCTGACCGAGCAGATGCACGGCGCCGCCGCCGAACTGCAGTTCGAGGTGGCCGCACGGATCCGCGACGAGGTCGGTGAACTCAAGAAGGAGCTCCGCCAGATGCAGGCAGCCGGCCACGCCTAGGGCGGCGGCAGTGCGGCACCTGCTGTAGAGTTAACGACACGTAGGGGAGTATCCCGAGCGCTACGATCGTCAACACGCCAGGCATGGTTGCCTGGCCGGGCGTAGCGGGCCGCCACATCAGCACCAAGTGCACAGGTTGGCCGGAGAGACTTACACCGCTTCTGTGTACCCTGCGAAAGGCCACCCTGTGCTCGATTTGCCCGTGTGGTTCGAGGTCGGCTCTCTTGTCGTCCTCGGCCTGATCCTCCTGATTGACCTCCTGCTGGTTCTCCGGCGTCCCCATGAACCTTCCATGAAGGAAGCCGGCCTGTGGGTGGGGTTTTACGTCACGCTCGCGCTGGTGTTCGCCGGGGCCATGTTCGCCTTCACAGGACCCGAGTTCGGCGGCCAGTTCGTGGCCGGCTGGGTCACCGAATACAGCCTCAGCATCGACAACCTGTTTGTCTTCATCATCATCATGGCCCGGTTCTCCGTACCCCGGAAGTACCAGCAGGAGGTGCTGATGGTGGGCATCATCATCGCGCTGATCCTGCGCGGCATCTTCATCCTCCTCGGCGCCATCGTGATCGAGCAGTTCAGCTGGGTCTTCTACATCTTCGGTGCGTTCCTGCTCTGGACCGCCTGGAAGCAGGCCCAGGATGAAGGTGAGGACGAGGAGGACAAGGAAAATCCGCTCATCGCCCGGATCCGCAAGGTCATCCCGATGTCCGAGAAGTTCGACGGCGGCAAGCTGCGCACCATGGTCGACGGTAAGAAGGTCTTCACCCCCATGGTGATCGTCTTCATCACCATCGGCCTGACCGATCTCCTCTTCGCCGTTGACTCCATTCCCGCGATCTTCGGCCTCACCCAGAGCCCGTTCATCGTGTTCACCGCCAACCTGTTCGCCCTGATGGGCCTGCGCCAGCTGTACTTCCTGCTGGGCGGCCTGATGAACCGCCTGATCTACCTGAAGCACGCACTGTCCTTCATCCTGGCGTTCATTGGCGTCAAGCTGGTACTCCACGCCATGCACGTGAACGAACTGCCGTTCATCAACGGCGGCAAGCACATCGAATGGGCTCCGGAGATCCCCACGTTCGTGTCCCTGGCCGTCATCGTCGGCACCATTATCGTCGCCGTGATTGCCAGCCTCATCAGCTCCAAGGCAAAGGCAGCCCCTCTGGATTCCCGCCTCGAGGAAGACGCCAAGAAGAGTCTCAGCGACGTCGAGTAGGCGTTCTGGCCCCACCCTCTCTGCAAGCAATCCCGGCCGCCCCGCAGCCGGGATTGCTTGCTTTAATCTGCCTCTGCAGGACCCGTGCACGGAGGACTATGCTCGGACCATGGCACGCACCGTGATGACGGAAACCGGAGTGCGCCACGTGCAGCGTCGCACAGTGGCAGTGCTGAGTGTGGCCCAGATCTTTGCGGGGATCGGAACCGGAGCGACAGTTTCCATCGGTTCCATCCTTGCCGTGGACCTGTCGGGTTCCAGTGCGTGGGCGGGTGCCGTGGCCACGGTCACGACCTTGGGAGCCGCGCTGGCGGCGTTGCCCCTCGCCTCGCTGGCCGACCGGCGCGGACGCAGGATCGGCCAGGTCACGGGACTGTCCGCCGCACTCGTGGGCGCCGTACTGATCGTGTTGTCGGTGGTCTCCGGCCTTTTTATCCTGCTTGTCATGGGCGCCGGGGGTATTGGCGTGGGCGCCGCAGCCACCCTGCAGGCGCGTTTCGCCGCCGTCGACCTGGCCGATGCCGAACACCGCGGCAGGGCGCTTTCGGCGGTGGTGTGGGCGGTAACCGTCGGAGCTGTCGCCGGACCGAACCTGATCCAACCGGGCGCCGTTGTGGGGCAGGCCCTGGGTCTGCCCCCGGTTGCCGGTCCGTTCGTCATATCAGCGGCCGGACTCCTGCTGGCAACCATCCTGCTTTTTGTGGGCCTCAGGCCGGACCCGCTGCTGCTCGCGCGGGAACTGGCCACCGGCAAGGCCACCGGCCAGCCCGCGGCCAACCAGGCAACTGTCGCCGGCCAGCCCGGAGCCGGTGGCGGTTCACTGGTCCGCGGGCTGCGGGCGATCCGGCAGTCCAGGGCTGCGTGGCTGGCGCTGGCCGCCGTCGTCGGAGCCCACGGCGTAATGGTGGGCGTGATGTCCATGACTCCGCTGCACCTGCAGGAACTGGTGGCCGGGCCGGGCCATGCCGGGCACGCCGCAACCGGCGCCGTGCTGGTCATTATCGGCTTCACCATCTCCCTGCACATCGCGGGGATGTTCGCGTTGTCTCCCGTCATGGGCTGGCTGACTGACAAGGCCGGCAGGACAGAAACAATCATGATCGGCTTCGCCACAATGATCGTCGCTGTTGCCGTAGCCGGCTTCGGCCAGGCGTCCACCGTCGCAGTGGCAGTTGGGCTGGTCCTGCTGGGCATGGGCTGGTCAGCATCAACCATTTCCGGTTCCACCCTCCTGGCCGAGAGCGTCGGCCAGGAGTCCCGAGTTGTGGTCCAGGGCGTGTCGGACATGCTTATGGGAGTCGCCGGCGCGGTGGGCGGTGCCACCTCGGGCCTGATCCTGAGCGGGGCCGGCTACCTGGGGCTGAACATGGCCGGCGCCCTGGTGGGAACGGTTGTCCTTGGCGCGGCCTTCGTGACGTTCCTGGCGGGGCGTCGCCGTTCAGGCGCCGGCTGACGTGGCAGCGGAGCGCACCAGGCCCAGCAGGCGGCCGAAAATGGCCTCGCCGTCGTCGGCAATGCCGTCATGGTGGAAATCTGCCGTCTCCCACACCTGGAGCCCGCGGACCGCAGCGGCCGTTTCGAGCGAAAGGCCACGGTCCACGTAGATGTCGTTCCGGTACACCGCGGCGGCAATGGGGACGCTGTTGACGGCAAGCTGCGCGCCGTCGTAAAGCGGAGTCCAGTCCGTTTTGGCGGCGAGCAGGTGGGCAACCTGCCGCAGCGGCTGCAGCGCAGGATCCTGCTCGAAGTACCACGGGTAGACCATCTCGCCGGTCAGCAGCAGCGGCTCGGCATCAGGATGGAACTGCGGGTACTCCTGCAGCACCCGCCAGGCAGCCCAGTCGGTGGCCTGCCCCTGACCGTAGATGGACTCGTGCAGCAGGGCGTAGAGGGGGTTGGCCAGGCGGGACACGATCCCCTGGACCTGTTCAAGGAAGCCATCGGAGAGCCGGTTGCCGTCCGCTGTCTGGGTGAAGGCATCCTCCAGCAGGTAGTGTAGGCCGTCCACCCTGGTGTTTCCACCCAGGAAAGACCCCACCATCTGGAACCGTTCCACGGTGAGCCTGCCGCCGTCGGGAAGGAACTCCGCGGTCCGGCGGAGGTGCCCGGCAATCCACTCCACCGTCAGCCGGTCTTCCGGATACCAGCCGAAGTATTCGGCGTTCCGTTCCGCGACGCGCTGGAAAGTGGCACGGTAGACGTCGTCCGCGGTGCCGGCGAGGGTCCCCAGGCCGCCGGTGATGAGGGCCTCCTTCAGCCCGGCAGGTGCGAACGAGAGGTAGGTGAGGGCGCAGAACCCGCCGTAGCTTTGGCCGTAGATGCTCCACGGACCGGAGCCGAGCGCCGCGCGGATAAGTTCCGCGTCGGCAACGATCGAAGCCGCCCGGAAGTGCCCCAGGTAGGCAGCCTGCGCTTCCGCCGTGCCGCGCAGTGGCAGGGTGTTCCGGTCGATGGGTGATGAGAGGCCGGTTCCGCGCTGGTCCAGCATGAGGATCCGGAAGTCCTTCGCCGCGGCCTTGCTCCAGCCGCCCAGCGAATTGAGTCTGTTGCCGCGCCCGCCGGGTCCGCCCTGGAGGAACAGCAGCCAGGGAAGCTCCTGCGCTGCAGCCTCGGTGTGCGCTGCCGAGACGTACTCCCGGGCGAACACTGTAATAGTCTCCGGGGCGGCACCGCTGCCCTCTTGCGCGAAGTGGTCCAGGGGCACGGTGAAGTAGTGTTCCGCGGTGCGCATGCCCCGGAATTCGTGACGCGCCCTGATGGTGTGCCGGACGGGCGTTTCCGTCTGCGGGGCCGTGGCGGAAGCCGCCTGCTCAGCCACGGACGCCCGCTACGGTGCTGGTGCCGAAGTGAGCCAGCGCGTCACCGGTCAGCCGGAACATGGACCAGCCGTCCATGAGGCGGGCGCCGAGGCTCCGGTAGAAGTTGATGGACGGCTCGTTCCAGTCCAGGACGCTCCACTCAACG
>DIZT01000315.1:24775-24959 GCA_002427975.1 Micrococcaceae bacterium UBA6021
GTCCAGGACGCTCCACTCAACGCGGGCGTAGCCGTTTTCGACGGCGGTGCCGGCCAGGTGCTTCAGGAGTGCCTTGCCGTGCCCCTCACCACGGGCGTCCGGCCTGACGTAGAGGTCTTCGAGGTAGATGCCGTGCACGCCTTCCCAGGTGGAGTAGTTCAGGAACCACAGCGCGAAACCCTGG
>DIZT01000057.1:0-3098 GCA_002427975.1 Micrococcaceae bacterium UBA6021
CTCGCCGAGGACTGGGGAGTCTCGGCCGATGTCTGGTCCGTCACGTCCTGGAACGAACTGCGCCGCGACGGGCTCGCCGCCGAGGAAGAAGCATTCCTGAACCCGGGCAAGCCCGCCCGGGTTCCGTTTGTGGCCCAGCAGCTGGCAGGCGCCACCGGCCCCGTTGTTGCGGTCACCGACTACATGAAGGCCGTCCCGGACCAGATCCGCCAGTTCCTCCCGCACCAGTTCGCCTCGCTCGGAGCCGACGGTTTCGGCTTCTCCGACACCCGCGCCGCAGCCCGCCGTTTCTTCAAAAACGACACGCACTCGATCGTGGTGAAGACCCTTCAGCTGCTGGCCTCGCGCGGAGAGGTGGACGGCGGAGTGCCCGCCTACGCAATGGACCGCTACAAGCTCCTGGACGTCACTGCCGGGACCACCGGCGGAGCGGGTGGCGACGCCTGACGCCGGCCCTTCAACAACTGGAGTTTTTGTCCAGATAATGCGCTTTGAAGGCTATTCTGACGCCATTATCTGGACAAAAACTCCTATGGCGAGGGCGGGCGGAGCTGGGGAATAGGGTGGGTGGATGGCTGAATCACTGGAACGGCGCACGACGGCGGTGCTGCTCGCTGCCGGCGCCGGGACGCGCCTGGGGCTCGGGCCCAAGGCGTTGCTCCCGTTCCACGGCCGCACGCTCGTTGAAGTACTGGCAGACGTGCTGCTCGCGGGCGGCTGCCGGGAAGTGGTGACGGTGGTCGGCGCGGATGCGGCAACGGTCCGCGCCGCCACCGATCTCAGCAGGCACCGGGTCATCGAAAACCCGGACTGGAACACCGGAATGGGCAGCTCGTTCCGGGCGGGAGTTGCCGCAGCAACACCGGCGGACCATGTTCTCATCGCGTTCGTGGACCAGCCCGGACTGACAAACGAGACCGTCGCCCGGTTGCTGGCATCCCACCGGCCTGGCCGGGTGACGGCGGCCGCCTACCGTGGCCCGGAAGGGAAGCTGCTACGGGGACATCCGCTGCTCCTGGATTCAAGCCTCCGCGCTGAAGCCGCGGAAACGGCAACGGGCGACGCCGGAGCGCGCTTTTTCCTCCGGGCCCACCCGGGGCTGATCGACCTCGTGGACTGCAGCGATCTCTCCGGCGGCGAGGACCTCGACTCCCCCGAGCAGCTGCACCTCCTCGATTAAGTCCGGGCCTCGCTGTCCTGGCTGGAAGCGGGCGTTCCGGCGTCGGGCGTTCGGCGTCACGCAGGGCGTGGACGGCCCGCGCCATATGCTCGGGACTCCCCCCAACGTTCCTAGTGGATTTCGGCCGGAAACTCAGCAGCCGGGTGCGGGACGGTGTTCTGGAGCCTGGTGGACAGCGCAATCGCCACGGCCAGGACAAACGCCAGCATCGCGATCAGCAGCGACATGATGGCCACGTGGCCGTAGCCGTCAATCCGCGGATCAAGGAACGGGTAGGGGTACCAGTCCGCGAAAGGACCGCGGAGCAGGCTGTACACCAGGTACGCCAGCGGGAAGGCCAGCCAGATCAAGGACTCCCTGAAGGAGATCCGCTTCCGGGGGAGGTCAACGAGCCAGTCGATCACGATCACGGTGGGCATCGTGTAATGCAGCACCACGTTGATCCACGGGACCGCCGTGTCCACCTCGATGTTGCTCAGCAGCAGGGTGTAGGTAATGCCGGTGATGGTCATGTACATGGTGGCGGCGCCGCGCAGCAATTCCAGCCATCGGGTGTTCCGGCCCTGCCAGGCGTACCAGCCGGCGATGCCGAACGTTGCGGTGGCAATGATGTTGGACTCGACCGTGAAGAAGCTGAAGAAGTTCAGCGGCCGGTAGTTGGCGATGTTCTGGACGTTGTACGTGAACTGTCCCACGAGGGCAGCCAGGCATAGCGCCGCGAAGAAAATCCGGAAAAGTGCAAGTCCCCTGTTTGCCGTCATGAGGAGATCTTATGCGAAGCGCCGGGCCAAACCGACTCAAACGCGCAGCCCCGCCCCGGTGATTTCCGGGACGGGGCTGCGTGGTGAGGTTCTGGGTTTTCCGGTTGCGCGGCCGTTGCCTATTCGTGGTTGATCGCGGCCGAGCTGCGCTCCGGCGGACCGGCGTGGCTGCCGGGCCGGCTCATTTGGAATCCGGGGATGTCCTCGGGGTTGGGACCGCCGCGGAATTTGGGCGACGGTGCTTCTCCTCCGCTGATTCGTTCCAGTTCCTGGTCCTCGAAGTCATCCTCGACGCCGAGCATGATGGCCGAATCATGGTTGGTGATTTCACCTCGGAACGCACGGACCATAACGCTGCGGTCGAACTGGCCCTCCCACTTGGAGACCACAAAGGTGGCAACGCAGTTCCCCAGCAGGTTGACCACAACCCGCATGGAGTCCATGAGGCGGTCCGCGCCAAGGAGCAAGGCTACGCCTGCAACCGGGAAGATCCCGAGGGCGGCCGCGGTGGCGGACAGCGCGAGGAACGAGGAACCGGGCACACCGGCCATGCCCTTGGACGTGAGCAACAGGACACCGAGCGCGGCAAGCTGCTGCCCCAGATCGAGGTGGTGCCCAAACGCCTGGGCCAGGAAGAGCAGGGAGATCGAAAGGTAAATCGCGGCGCCGTCGAGGTTGAACGAATAGCCGGTGGGGACCACCAGGCCGGTCGTGGCGCGTGAGCAGCCGGCGTTGGTCAGCTTGGTCATGATGCGCGGCATCACGGCCTCCGTGGAGGCGGTGCCGAGTGCCAGCAGGAACTCCTCGCGGGTGTACTTCAGGAACTGCCAAAGCGGAACGCGGGCGAAGCTCCAGGCCACCAGGAACAGCAGTGCGATAAAGACGATGGCCGCGGCGTAGCAGGCGGCAATCAGTTTCGCGTAGGTGCCGAGGGTGCTGAGTCCGTACTGGCCGATGATAAACGCCATGGCACCGAAAGCACCGATCGGCGCCACCTTCATGATCCAGGACATGATCTTGAAGATGAGCTCCAGGACGGTTTCCATGAGGCTGATGACCGGCATGCAGCGCTCGCGTCCGATGACCACGATGGCCGCACCGAAGAACACCGAGAAGAACAGGACCTGCAGCAGGCTGTTGCTCGCGAAGGCACCGAT
>DIZT01000057.1:3230-9609 GCA_002427975.1 Micrococcaceae bacterium UBA6021
ACGATGTTGCCTACGATCAGGCCGAAGACCAGTGCGAATAGCGTGGCCGCGGTGAAGTAGAGGAGGGCTTTGACTCCGACCCTTCCGACCGCCTTGACGTCGCCTACGGCCGAAATTCCGGTGACGATCACCAGGAAAATCAGCGGCGCGATGATCATTTTGATGAGCTGGATGAATCCATCACCGAGCGGCCTCAGCTGCGAGCCAAGGTCCGGCCAGAAATGTCCGATAAGAACACCTGCCACGACGGCGATCAGAATTTGGAAGAAGAGCGACCTATACAAGGGCTTCTTCTTCGACGGCGCCGAACTCGCCTTCAGCGCCGCGGAATCTGGGATCTTCATTGATCTGTACCTATCGATCGGGAACAGCCCCGGAATTCGGGGTCTGTTTCCAAGGTAACCCTGCTCAAATTATTCCGCAAGGGGAAATTGAGTTTTCACAATGTGGAAGTAATGAAGAAGCCTTCTCCGCCTTCTTCTGAGAGTTTTTGTCCACTTATCGTGACTTTGCCGTCGTTCTGGTCCCGATAAGTGGACAAAAACTCTCAACGCTGCCAGCGATTTCGTTCCGCCACCCCGGCGGGCGAGGTGCAGGATGCGGCAGGGCTCCTGGAAATCGGGACCTGTCTTCTTCCCCCACGGAACAGGTTCGACGACGGCGGTCACCGGGCCGCCGTCGTCGGGCTGGAATTCCGCCCACTGCGGCAGCGGAATCCTCAGGATTTCGGCAGCACTGATGATGCACGCGGATTCCGCGGCTGGGCCGGTGAAGGTCGGGGCCCAGCAGACGGCTGGCGGATACGCCGGCAACCGCTGCCTCGGGAACGACGAAGGGCCGGCCGCTGATTTCCTCGGGACGCGGTGACAATCTGCGCGCTATCTGGACAAAAACTCAAGGGAAGCCGTCGAAGGACCCTGGACAACTTCAGCCGCGGCCGATGAAGGGCATGCCTGCGGCGGTAATCACCAGGGAGCCTACGCTGGCCGACGCTGGCATGTTGGCCATCAGCAGGACCGCACGGGCGGCGTCCTGCACCGGGAATGTGGGCTCCACCCGGCGGCTTCCGTCAGCCTGCAGGGCTCCCGAGCCCACCCCGATGGTGTCCATGATTTCGGTGGCGGTGTTGCCGATGTCGATCTGGCCGCAGGTGATGCCAAAATCGCGGCCGTCGAGCTCGATGCTCTTGGTCAGTCCGGTCATGGCGTGTTTGGTCACGGCGTAGGCCACGGTTCTGGGCCGGGGCGAGTGCGCCGAAATGGAGCCATTGTTGATGATCCGGCCGCCCTGCGGTTCCTGGGATTTCATGGCCCGGACGGCCGCGGCAGCGCTGAGCATGGAACCAGTGAGGTTCACCGCCACCGTGGCGTTCCAGTCGGCGAGGCTGATCTCGTCAACCGAAGCAGCGGGCCCGAAGACCCCGGCGTTGTTGAAGAGCACATCCACTCTCCCCCACCGCCGGAGGGTGGCCTCGAAAAGCCGTTCGACGTCGTCGGGCGCCGTGACGTCGCACGGCACCGCCAGTGCGTTCCCATGCCCGTCCGCCGTTTCGAGAAGCTGGGCCTCCCGCCGCCCGGCCAGCGCCACACGGTAGCCGTCAGCCAGCATCAGCCGGGCCACAGCCCGGCCGATGCCTGATCCGGCTCCGGTAACGACGGCGACCCTGGAGTCTGCGGGCCGGCGGGAGTCAGTCATGCGGATGCCTTTCGAAGGAGTTGCCGTCAGCGCGCAACTTGTGCGTCTGCGGCGGACAACGGCCAGCCTATGACAGTCTTCGGCCGGGGCGCCGCGTAGGTGCGGACTTTGGACGTGGACAGCCGCATGCGGACCAGCCCTTCGGCGATGGTCACCGCCGAGGCCACGCCGTCCACTACCGGGACGCCGGCACGCTTCCGGATCTCCCTGTCCAGACCGGCCATGCCGCCGCACCCAAGGACAATCACTTCCGCCTTGTCTTCGCGGACAGCCAGCAGCGCCTGTTCGATGATCGCTTCCACAGCGCGCTCCGGATCCTCCTCCAGTTCCAGGACGGCCATACCGCTGGCCCGGACCGAGGCGCACCGGGCGTCGAGGCCGGCCAGCTTCAGCCGGTCCTCGATCAGCGGCACGGCACGGTCCAGGGTGGTGATCACGGAGTACTTGTGGCCCAGGAACATCGCGGTACTGGCGGCCGCCTCGGTGATGTCCACCACCGGAACGTCGAGGAGCTCCTGGAGCCCTTCGCGGCCGTGCTCGCCGTAACCGGCCTGGATCACGGCGTCGAACGGCTCCGGATAGGACAGGACCTTGTCCATCACGGCGATCGCCGCGAGGTAACTCTCAAAGTTTCCCTCGCAGGAGTCCGCGCCGAAGCGGGGAGTGAGTCCCACGATCTCCGTATCGGGGAGCGCGGCCTGTTGTGCCTGCGCGGCGATGGAGTCGGTCATGGACTGTGTGGTGTTGACATTGGCCACAAGGATGCGCATGGTGCTTTCCTCTTTCGGGACGGGGAGGTCAGTGGGTGCTGGCGACGGCGATTGTCTCGCCGTCGACGTCGTCGAGCTCCCGGGTGCGGTCCGAGATGACGTAGTAGACCACCGCGGCGATGCCGGCCGCGACGAACCACGCGAACGGGGCGGCGGCTTCCAGCGCCGGAACAAAGGCGATCAGGAGCGCAATGAAGGCGGCAGGCACCATGGCGATGATGGCCCGGGGGTTGAAGCCCTTCTTGTAGTAGTAGGCTCCCGCCGGGTCTTCGGTGTAGAGCTCAAGGACGTTGACCTTGCCGCGGCGCAGCAGCCAGTAATCGGCCATCACAACGCCGAACAGCGGGCCGAGCAGCGCTCCGAGTCCGCCCAGGAAGTACACGATCACCAACGGGTTGTTGTACAGGTTCCACGGCAGGATGATCAGGCCGATCGTGCCGCTGACCCAGGCCGCCTTGCGGAAGTTCAGGTGCTTCGGGAAGAGGTTGGTCAGGGCATAGACGGGGGCCACAAAGTTGGCCATCAGGTTCACGGCGATGGTCAGGATCAGCAGCGCAAGGCAGGCCAAGACGAGGAACAGCGTGTTCGGGATGGTCTGGACGATGTCCGACGGGCTCTTGATGACCGTGCCGTTGATCTTGAACTGGCCACCGGCCATGACCACCACAATCGCGCCGAAGAGAAGCATGTTGATGGGGATACCCCAGAAGTTGCCGCGAACCACGGCCTTCTTGGAGACGGCGGACCGGGTGAAGTCACAGAAGTTCAGGACGAACGTTCCGTAAATGGCCACCCACAGCGCACCGCCGCCAAAGATGGTGCGCCACATGTCGCCGCCTTCGAGGGCGTTGCTGGAGTTCCACGCGATGGAGCCGCCGGCTTGAACGAAGATCCAGATGGCCATGGCCGCCATGGTCACCAGGATGATGGGCCCGGCGAAGGCCTCGTACTTGCGGATCATCTCCATGCCGAAACTGACGATGAACAGCTGGACGATCCAGAGGAACACGAACGATGCCCAGCCCAGCGTGGAGAGGCCGAGGATGGAGTTGGCGTCCAGCTCCCGCAGCGAGGGAACCATGGCCACGAGCATCACGCGGAGCACCACCGACGCCAGGTAGGTCTGGATGCCGAACCATGCCACGGCCACGGCCCCGCGCAGGAGGCTGGCGATCTGGGCTCCCCTGATGCCGAAGCTGATCCGGCTCATGACGGGGAACGGGACACCGGTCTTGACGCCCATAAAGCCGGAGAGGCTGAGAAGCGCAAACAGGAGGACGGCTCCGATTCCCAGGGCGAGAAGGATCTGCCAGCCGCCGAGTCCCAGGGCGAAGAGTCCGATGGCGAAGGCATAGTTCCCAAGGCTGTGGACGTCGTTGGCCCAGAGGGTGAAAATGCTGTAGCTGGTCCAGCGGCGACCTTCCCGCTTCGTCGGGGCAAGGTCGATGTTGTACAGGGTGGGGCTGATCGTACGGCCGGAGGCGGTGCTGGCTGCATCGCACAGCGCATCGACGCCCATGGAGGGGTGGGCTGTTTTTCTTGAGTCAACTGCTGTCTCGGGTGCCGGGTCAACACCGGCCAACGGGGTTGTCTGCATCGTGATCTCACTTCTTGAAGATGTCTTCCATGTGTTCCGCATTGGGATTTGCGCCGGAAACCGGCAGGAGCGTCATTGCACTTTTTCCATAATGCGGAAAATAGGTATCGAGTAGTGAAATAACGGTATGACCTGGATCACGCATCAGTCAAGGGGTAGCCGGATCACGGCAAGTCACAAACGGTTACTACCGCGGCAACGAGGGGTCAGATACGGCCCAATAAACCCCGCTTCATGGGCCGTATCTGACCCCGTGTGGGTTTTAGCCGGAGGGGACCACCCCTGCTTCCTTCAGGCCCAGGTAGATTTTGTCGCGCGCGATCGGCAGCTCGCCGAACCTGACCCCCGTCGCGTTCCGGATGGCGTTGGCCAGGGCCGGGGCCACGGGGTTGAAGGGGCTTTCGCTCATGGATTTCGCACCGAGCGGGCCCACCTGGTCGTTGGTGGATGCGAAGTAGACCTCGCTGCGCGGCACGTCCGCGAACGACGGGATGTGGTACTGCCGCAGGATGTCCGTAGTGACCCGGCCGGCGTCGTCCACCCGGACCTCCTCATACAGCGCCGCGCCCAGGGCCTGCGCGATTCCGCCCTCGATCTGGCCCCGGCACTGCCGCGGGTTGACCACCACGCCGGCGTCGGCGGCCTGGACGCTCTGCAGTATCCGCAGTTCGCCCGTGCCGGTGTTGACCGCCACCCGGAAACCCTGGACGTTGAACGCCACCGATCGCGGGGTCCCGTCCCAGTTGCCCTCGGCGGCGAGCTGCACGCCTTGGTGCCGCGCGGCATCGTGGATGTCCGCGAGCGGAACACGCCGGCCGGCACAGTCCACGCCGCCGTCGTCGAGCACGCACTCGGACTCAGGAACGCCGGCCACAGCCGCCGCTACGGCAACGATCCGTGAAGCGAGCTCGGTCGCCGCCAGGAGAGTCGCCTTGCCGGCCACCACCGTCCCGGCCGAACCGAACGCGCCGGTGTCGTGCTCCACGAGGTCGGTATCGGACTGCCGCACGGCCACGTTGCCGGCCGTGGTGGAGAGCGCCGTCGCGGCCAGCTGCGTGTGCACCGTGGTGGTGCCGTTGCCGAATTCGGCGGTCCCGACGTCGGCCGCGAAGGTGCCGTCCGGGAGCAGGCTCACGCGGGTGTGGGCGAAGTGGCCGCGGGGCGGGACGGTGTCGATCATGGACAGCGCGGAACCTTCGCCGGTAACCCAGTTGGGGCCGAGGTCATCGAGCCCGGCATCGCGGTAGCGCTGCTTTCCGCGGTCCAGGGCATCCCGCACCAAGGAGATGCACTGGTCCAGTCCGTAGCTCCCGTAGTGGACGTCCTCTTCCGGTTCGGGCGTGGTGGAGAGCATGTCGTCGCCCTCCCGCACCATGTTCCGGCGCCGGAATTCCAGGGGATCCATACCGATGCCGACCGCCAGCTCATCGATGGCCGACTCGATCGCGAAGATCGTCTGGCTGAGCCCATAGCCCCGGAACGCCCCGGCCGGCACAGTGTTGGTGTAGACGGCATGCGCGTCCACTTTCTTGTTGGCGCACTTGTACACGGCCAACGATTCCCCGCAGCCGTGGAACATCACGCCAGGGGCGTGGTTGCCGTAGGCGCCGGTGTTGGTGACCACGTCCAGCTGCAGCGCGGTGAGGAGCCCGTCCTTGCTGGCGCCTGCCCTGAGCTTGATGGTGAAGGGATGCCGTGTGGTGGTGGCGGTGAACTGCTCCGTGCGCGTGAACTCCACCTGCACGGGCCGGCGCAGCGCAAGCGCCGCCAGGGCCACGAGGTCCTCGGTGAGCACTTCCTGCTTGCCGCCGAAGCCGCCGCCCACCGCCATCGAGACCACCCTCACCTTGGCGGCCGGCAGCTTGAGCACCTTGGCGACCTCGTCGCGGACGAAGCGATGGCCCTGGGTGGGGCTCCAGATCGCGATCACCCCTCCCGGCTCGGGAGCGGCGACCGTGACATGGGGCTCGATGAAGCCCTGGTGGGCGCCCGGCATCACGTAGCGCCCCTCGACCACAACCTCGGCCTCGGCCAGCCCGGCGGCAATGTCACCGCGCTTTTGGCGGGCGACCGAGCTGACGTTGCGCGGCTTGACCTCAGGCTCGGTCTCGGTGTCCCCGCCGCCGTGGATGGAGACGTCGTCGAAGCCCTCCGAGCGTTCGTCGAGGACCTTCGGCGCCTCCTCCTTCATCGCTTCGAACGGGTCGTTGACCGAGGGCAGCTCGGCGTAGTCGACGACCACCCGCGAGGCTCCGTCGGCGGCTGCGGCTTCCGAGGTGGCCGCGACCGCGGCGATCGGGTGGCCGACGTAGTAGAC
>DIZT01000183.1 GCA_002427975.1 Micrococcaceae bacterium UBA6021
TAGTAGTAGTAGTAGTAGTAGTTCCGGACCCCGGGCCGGTGGTCCGCGGCCTCGACGGTCGTTCACGCCGGTCCAGAAGCTCGAGTTCCTGGCCGCGTACGAGAACGCCTGTGAGAGCAATGAAGGTGGTGCGTTCCTGCGCACGGAGGGCCTGTATTCGTCGCAGATGACCGAGTGGCGGCGGTTGCGTGACGCCGGCGTCCTGGCCGGGAAGAAGGCCGGCGAAACGATCGGGAAGCTCTCGGCGGACCAAGCCGAGAACGCGCGTTTGCGCCGCCAGTTAGAGGTGAGTGAGAGCCGGTTGAAGAAGACCGAGGCAGCCCTGGAGCTGATGGGAAAACTACAGGCGTTCTTAGAGAGCGCCTCAGAGGATATGCCGGACGCGCCCCGGTCCAAGAAACGCTGATGGCCACCTACCGGTCGATGCTGGACCTGAAAATCCCCACCCGCCGGGCTGCATCATTGACGGGTGTTTCCCGGACGACGGCGAACCGCAAACCGGCCCCGCCACGGGACCAGATGCCGGTGGCGCCGCAGAACAAACTCAGCGCCGCCGAGAGGGCCGTAATCCTGGCGGCATTGAACTCACCGGGATTCGTGGACCTGGCACCCATGCAGGTTTACACGAAGCTACTGGACCAGGGAATCTATCTGGGATCCCTGTCGACTTTTTACCGGGTGCTGGAGGAAAACCGGATGGTCAAGGAACGCCGCCGGCTGGCCAAACATCCACCCCGGGCGGTTCCTGAACTGGTCGCCACCGCCCCAGGCCAGGTGTTTACGTGGGATATTACAAAGCTCGCAGGCCCGGTCAAGGGCAAGTACTTCGACTGCTACATGATGGTCGATATCCACTCCAGGTTCATCGTCGGCGCGCACGTCCACGCCACCGAATCCGGGGCCCTGGCCGTGGAAATGATGAAGGGAATCTTCGGAATCCACGGCATCCCCCAGGTCGTGCACGCGGACCGGGGAACGTCCATGACATCCAAAACCGTCGCCGCGCTACTCTCGGATCTGGAGGTCACCCGATCGCACTCCAGACCCCGGGTGAGCAACGACAATCCGTACAGCGAGGCGCTGTTCAAAACCCTGAAATACGGTCCGGAATTCCCCGAACGCTTCTCCTCAGTCCACGACGCCGGAGCATTCATCAGCGGTTTCGTGGACTGGTACAACCATCACCACCAGCACTCCGGCATCGGCTTCCACACGCCCGCGAACGTCCACTACGGCCACGCTGCCGGCGTCGCCAAAGAACGCTCGGCAACCCTCGCGGCAGCCCGCATGAAATACCCCGAACGATTCACGACAACCACTGATCCCAAAATCCTCGCGCTCCCAGGACCAGCGTGGATCAACCAACCCAAGGAAATCACCGAAAAGTCAGCTGCCTAACTCCCGTTGGTACCGTTCAACTTGAAAAATTCCGCTCGGGGACCATGGTTCTGGTCCTGGAGGAACCGGGCGGGACAAGGACCAGGTGGGCGGCATCGGAAAGCACTCCCGTGCTGATGTGGACGGGCGAACTCCCAGAGACACCGTTGGACTTCACAGGGCTGGATCTGGAAGCGGCCCCTGTCTCCGTACCGCGGCAGAGTCCCGCGGCTGAAGACACCATCGTTGAGGCCAGCGCGTTCCTCAATGAACACGTCATGGTCGGAACGGTGCAGCTGGGCAAGGCACCAGCTGCACTGGTACCGGAAACCGTAGCGCCTGTGCCCTCCCTCGGAGACGGCGTCGGCATGCAGGGTCCGGCAGCGGTCCTCGGGGAGATGCCCATCCTGGAACACACAGCTGAGGGCAGCAACGTGCGGAACGTCGGCCGGGACGAGGCATCCCTGCATGGTCTGTTGAAGGAGTCCGGCTTCAAGTTCTCCCGCCGGCAGGAACTCTGGTACTTGAACAGCACCTGGAAACCTGGGACCCGTGACACCAAAGTCATGAATCTTATCAGCGCGGCCGCCAAGGCTGGAGTCAGCTTCGATATCCAGGATCCCGGTCCCAGCCGGCGAATGGCTCTGCTCAAGGAAGGAGACCGGATCCGGCTCAGCCCGGGCAAGGCCGTGATCCACGGTGTAGACGGCTTTGGGATGCATGAGGCGGTCTCCGAGTTCCCGGAAATGGTCGCGGAAGTCCGGGAGGGACGTTCCACGCACCGCACACCGGTTCAAGTCAGTATCGGCGAACGAGCCCACAGGTTCGACATCAGTCATGAGTCAGGAGCTCTTGAACTGGCGTCTCCGGAGGAGGCAGAACGGTGGAATGTGGAGATCGGCGCGGTGCTGCCGCCAGGGGTTTCCGCTGACCTTGACCGGAAGACAGGCAGGCGCGTCCAGGACCTGGTCCCCGGCCAGCGCGTCAGTGTCAGCGGTAAGGAGATCACCTTGGCTGATTTGAAGTCCTACCAGCGGCAACGCTACGACGGCGTCAAGGTCCTTGCGGTGGAAAGGGGACCGGTTGAGCAGCTGCGCTATGTCCTGCTGGAACGCGAACAGAGCAGGAGGGTATGGGTCGAGGCTACCGCCACGGAAACGGTCCCCGTCCACGAGGCCGGGACCATCCGCGAAACCGGCTTCTCGGCTCCACGGTTCCGCATTCAACATGTCAACGACGTCCGTCAGGGCGAGAAGGTGTCAGCCACCGGCATACGCCCGAACGGTACTGGCGCCAGGATGCGGGAGATTATCACTGCCAGTGGGACACTAACGGCGGTCGAGGATCGCAATGGTGGGGAGTACGAACTGACCATAGAGACCCGCCGTGGACCTGTCCAAGTCAGGCAAGGTGAAGACTACGGCTACAGGCCGGAGGTCACGACAATGACGCCCGGGACCACCGCAGTGCCCACAGTGGCGGCAAAGCCCCTGGGGCTTGGTCCGGGACTGGACACGCTGGATCCACTGCTGACAGGAACGACGATTCAACACCCGTCGCTGTAGCCAAACGACGGGTCCGGCCAGCTTCGGCTGGCCGGACCCGTCGAAAAACACATTTCTGACTGACTGAAAGGGCAACGCGGTGCGGGTCATGTCTGGCCAGATTCTGCCCACGAATGTCCCTGACTGGTCAGGCTATGGGAGCTCTTGATGCAACGAGCTCGTGGAACAGACCAAGGCCCTTTATCGGCTTTGAGCCGCCAGCCATGGGAAGTCCGGGCTGGACCCTGAGTTACAGGTCGATTCCTGGACCGGCGCTTCCGGGCCCGATGAGATCAACGGGTTCCACGGACTCGGTGGCGCTTGCACTGCTTCGGTGTATGGTCCTGGCGAAGTCCAGGAGGGTGGAGCTGAGTTTGGGGAGCTCGTCCTGAGGCAACCCATATCTGGTGTAGTCGGTGGTGGGCAGGGTTCGGTGGCGGGCCATGGAAGTGGCCAGTAGCGGCAGGTCAACGTTCGGGTCCCGTCGCTGGCACAGTGTGATGAGCTGCTTGTGCGTGAATCGGCCGCTGGCAATGATCGAGTACGCGTCGAGGTAGTCCCGGGCGTAGCCGCGGGAGTAGACCGCGAGCAGTTTGGAAGCAACCGAGTCTTTCAGGGAGAGTACCGGTCCGACGTCGATAATTGCCGGGGAGTTCTCCCACCAGTCCAGGCCAAGGTCGATAACAACGGCGTCATCATCACGGCCCACGGTGACGCTGGCGAATTCATCATATTGGCGCGTTATCTCGACCGTGTAGCCTACGGATTCGAGCGCTGCAGTCATTTTCCGCACCGAAGCAGCGAACGTGGCCGGCGTGTGCCGGCGGTGCAGTGCGAAGAGGTCGATGTCTTCGGATGGGCGTGAGCTGATGCCGTGTTCTGCCAGTGCCTGCCCACCCGCGAGGAGGAAGCCGTCAGCCGCCAGGACGTCCAAGGCGGTCTTGGCGGCTATTCGCTGAGATTGGTCCACGAGGGGTGCTCCTTGGCTTCGGTGTATGCGGGGAGCTCCGGGAAGACTGCTTCCCAGGCGCCTCTGCAGCGGGTCGGCAGGAGCATCGTCGACCAGAGTTTGGCGAGCCGTTCGGCATTGACGATTCTGCAGATTTCTTCGACTGATCCAGAGTTCTGAAGTGTCAGCTGGTAGAGGGCTGAGCAGCTGGCGTCGTCGTCAATGTTGTAGTGCCGTTCCGGGCCCCAGTCGAGGTGGATTGGCAGCTCCACAGTCCCGAAGGCGGGTCCTTGTAGGTCCTCCAATTTGTCGGGAACCAGGTAGACCAGGGAATCGGCAATGGTGCGTCTTTCCGGCGCAGCGCCATGGACGTACTCCCTCAGACTTGCACGGACCCGCTCGGAGACCGTAGTCCCCTCCCTGGTGGCCTTGCCATGCGCTGCTTCCCATAAGGGGTCCTCGACACGGACTGTTCGCCGCGTTGTTCCGGCTGACATGATCTGCTCCCGATTCGTCGCTCTTGGTTCAGTCTACGGGGTGTCATGACACCTTTGGTGGTTGTCATGACACCCATCGAGAATTGTTGGCTAGAGTTCCCATGCCGCGTCGATGTCGGCAGGTTGAATTTCGTCCGGACCAGGGGTAGGTGTGCGATCCCAGTCGACGGGTATTGTCTCCAGCGTGCCCAGGTTCTCGAACTCTTCCGTGAGCTGTTCGGCGAACCTGAGACGTTCGTCGTCCTCAGCGAAGGAGACGTTCGCCCAGACGTCCTCGGGTTCGGCGCTGCGGGCGTTCGTGGGGCGGGGAGGGAGGTGCTTTCTGGCCCGTTCGTAGTAGTCGGTCATGGTTTTGTCTGTGGATTTAGGTGGTGTTCCCCATGGTGTTTCGGCGTCCTGTTGGCCGGATACTTCCCGCCAGGCCGTGACGGCACGCACGGTTGCTGGGAAGTTTTCAGTCTCTTGGTGTTCCTCGCGCAGTTCGTTGACCCAGTCGGGGGAGTCATCCCCTGCCAGTGGAGGGATGAGCTGATCCAGGCGGGCGCTGATTTTGTCCTGTAGAAGCTGTTGGATGCGCCGGCCTTCGGCGCTGCTGAAAGCAGATGCCGGCACAGCCACCGTGCATGGATTCGACGTCGCAACGGACGCCTTTCGCGTTCGGGAGTCCATCAGCCTGACCGGGCAGTTCGCCGCGGTCGACGAAATCCTCTCAGGCCGGGAGAACCTGGTACTGGTTGCCAGGTTGCGGCATCTGAAAGCCCCCGGCCAGGTCGCTGATGATCTTCTGGCACGCTTCAACCTCACCGATGCAGGCTCTCGAAAGGTGGCCACGTATTCCGGCGGCATGCGCCGTCGCCTGGACATCGCCATGAGCCTGATCGGGCAGCCGAAGGTGATCTTCCTCGACGAGCCGACCACCGGGCTGGACCC
>DIZT01000182.1:0-872 GCA_002427975.1 Micrococcaceae bacterium UBA6021
TGGCAGTCGCGGTGGGAGAGCGGAATTTTTCAAGTCGGTCGGTACCAGCGGGAGTTAGGCTGCTAGTTTTTCGGTGTTTTCCTTGGGTTGGTTGATCCATGCGGCCCCGGGCAGGGCCAGTATTTTGGGATCGGTGTTTTTGGTGAAGCGGTTGGGATGTTTCGCCCGTGCCGCGGCGAGGGTTTCGGAGCGTTGCTTGGCGACGCCGGCGGCGAGCCTGTAGTGGACGTTGGCGGCGGTGTGGAAGCCGATTCCGGAATGCTGATGGTGATGGTTGTACCAGTCCACAAACTCGTTGATAAAGGCTCTGGCATCGCCAAGGGAAGCGAAGCGTTCGGGAAACGTAGGCCCGTATTTCATGGTCTTGAAGAGGCTTTCTGAGTACGGATTATCGTTGCTCACCCGGGGTCGGGAGTGGGACCGGGTGACCTCCAGGTCCGAGAGCAGCGCGGCCACGGTTTTTGACGTCATGGAAGTCCCACGGTCGGCATGCACCACTTGCGGGATGCCGTGGATCCCGAAGATTTCCCTCATCATTTCCACCGCCAGAACCGCGGATTCGCTGGCATGCACGTGCGCGCCGACGATGAAGCGGGAGTGGATGTCGATCATCATGTAGCAGTCGAAGTATTTGCCCCTCACCGGCCCGGCCAGCTTCGTGATGTCCCATGTCAGCACCTGGCCCGGTGCGGTGGCGACGAGCTCGGGCACGGCCCGGGGAGGGTGCTTGGCCAGGCGGCGGCGTTCCTTGACCTGCTTGTTCTCCTCCAACACCCGGTAAAACGTTGACAACGAGCCCAGATAGACGCCCGCGTCCAGGAGCTTCGCATAGACCTGCATCGGTGCCAGGTCCACGAACTCCGGGGCGTTCA
>DIZT01000182.1:918-2587 GCA_002427975.1 Micrococcaceae bacterium UBA6021
TTCAACCGGCTCTCACTCACCTCCAACTGGCGGCGCAAACGCGCGATCTCAGACTGGTCCGCCGACAGTTTCCCGATTGTTTTCCCGGGCTTCTTGCCCGCCAAAACGCCGGCGTCCCGGAGCCGGCGCCATTCAGTCATCTGGGATGAATAAAGGCCCTCACGGCGCAGGAACGCACCGCCTTCATTGGACTCGATGGCGGCCTCGTAGGAGGCCAAATATTCAAGCTTCTGCGCTGGGGTGAACGACCGGCGAGGGGTCGGTCCGCCGGCGCGCGGTCCGGGACTTTTCATAGGACCATATTGGCCTACGGCACTCAAAACTGGACTGGACATGATTACTGGATTCCTGGTTCTCGCCCCACGCGATTAAACGGACTTGCTATGAGCCCCTGGTACCGTTCCAGCCTGACACGTAGGGCACCGGCATACCGGAGTGTTGAAACACCATCCTCGCGGGTAACGTGAAAAATGCTCCCGATCTCTGAGTCGAGCATATGGGCAGAGTGAGTCGCGATGAAGTATTGGTTCGTTGTACTCAACGCAAGATATCGAAGCAGCTTGCGCTGGAGGATCGGGTGGAGGTGCACCTCAGGTTCCTCAACGCACAAGATTGAGTTCTGAGTGACCGTCGCTGCCGCCGCAATGATCACTACTTCATGTACGCCGGTTCCCACGTTTTCAATGGGGAGTGTCCGCCCTCCTTGAGTGACGTGGATCGTCGACAAATCATGAGGTACGTCTATTGTGATGGTGGCGTCATCCATGACGGCGCGGACGAATTCCTGCACTTTCAGGAAGATATCTCTGTCTTCCAAGTGATCTGTTGACGGATTCTGCAACTCCAGGAGACGGCGCTTGATGCTCTGCCCGTTCAGATCGGGAGCTTGGCTGCTGTCGTCAGAGATTGTCCTTACGCCGCCTACTGTGAATGCTGAAGGAGCAAGTGGGCGTTGCCTCACAATCCACTGAAGCACCCGGTACGCATCGTCTCCTGGGTTCCCGCCGGTCTCACCGGTAAGGCCACCGGACAATGCGCCAGCCAAGTGACCGCCGCCAGCCTCGCGGGCCATTTGCCTCAAGGCTTCACCATCGATATCGCGTTGCCCTGAAACTCCGAAGCTCACAACATCGGTTCCCACAGGGGAGGCGATCCCGGGAAGGCGCAGAAATGTGCGGATCTCTTCTAGTCGTTCAGGGGACTGCCTCTTGACTTCTCCCCAGGTGAGGACGTCGGCAATGTTATGCAGCTCCTGCCGCGCGAATGTGTGTTCAGCATCTCCAAGTGGGCGATCCCACTTCGAGACAGGCCTTGCCTCGTCGGTGAACGTATCAGCAATGACTCGCAGGATGTTGGACTTTCCGGTGTTGTTCTGGCCCGCGATGAGATTGACCCTGCCTAGAGGAAAGAGCACTGCAGGCTGGTCTGATGAGAAGCTTCTGTAGCCGCGAAAGATGAACCCGTTGATTAGCACGATCCCAATCATCGCTTATCGCTTCACGATTGATATCGATAATCGAGGTCCAGACCGCAAGCGGGACAGCGGCATGCCCGAGTGTGAGTGAGCTGTTCACGCACACGTCCGTTAGCCGGTCCGTCAACGTGCGCGGTTTGAGGCGCTCGAGCGTGCACGTTGAGGATCCCTCACCGGGACATTACGAAGCTTGTT